>JBAQYV010000086.1:0-26654 GCA_049790315.1 Candidatus Acidiferrales bacterium
CGCTGCGCGTCGTTGAAATATGCGGGCACGGTAATGACGGCGCGATCCACCGATTCTCCGAAAAACTGTTCGGCCCATTGCCGAAGTTCGCGCAAGATAAATGCCGAAATTTCCGGCGGTGTGAAAATGCGATCGCCCAATCGCACACGCAAGACGTTGGCGCTTTCCGGCGCAAGCTCAAATGGAAACAGTTTTAATTCTGCTTGAACGTCGTCGATTCCGCGGCCCATCAATCGTTTCACGGAATAAATCGTGCGGCTCGATTGCGTCAGCAAGCGCCGCCGCGCTGGCTCACCCACAAGAATCGCGCCATCCGGATCCACGCTTACGATTGAAGGACAGAGCGGAGTGCCATACGGCCCTTGCACACACTTCGGCCGGCCCGTGGCCAGATCCTGATCAGCGATCAGACTGTAAGTGGTGCCGAGATCGATTCCGACGGTCTTGCCCATTCCGTGCGAGTCTCCCCTGCGCTAACGCGCGCGCCGCTTTGCGCGGCGCGCCGCGCCCATCAACATTGTTCCGCAAGTTCCTTGTGCACGCCCGCCACGAGATTGCGGATGTACGAGCGGCGATTCAGCGCGGCGTTCATGCGCTCCATCAAAGTGCGTCTCGCGCCAGAATCGGCGCCCGCATCGACCGCCGCATCCCACGCAACAAACAATTGTTTTAATTCCGCGTCCACACCCGCCAAACCGTCCTCAAACTTCTTAGCCGCGGCCACAAGCGTCTTCGACAAGCGCCCGCGTTCCTCGACATCCCCGCCGGCCGCGCGCGCCATGCGCAGTTCATCGAGCGATTCGTTCAGCTCAAAGACTTCCTCGAGCAGTTCGGGCGGAGCTTGCTGCTTCTGCTGGCCTTCGCGCCGCATGCCTTCGCGCGCGAGTAAATATTCGACGCGTGCGATGGGATCGAGAAGCGTGCGATACGCGTCATTCAATTGCGAAGAACGCTCGAGCGACAGTTGGCGCTCGGATTCCGTCGCGCGCACGAAATTATCGGGATGCAGCTTCCAACTGAGCGCGTGAAAACGCTGCTCCAGATCGGCCGGATCGAGCGCGAGTTTTTGCGGCAGTCCGAAAAACGCGAAATAATCCGTATCGCGCGAGAGCGGCTGAATTTTGCCGCACAGCGCGCAAAAATGACCGCCAGTGACGGGCTGGCCGCAGCTCCGGCAAGTTGTGCTCGCGGTAGTTGTGGATGTGCTCGTCATTGGTGGAAATGCATTCCTAATTTCGCGTCGCGCGCGTCGCGAAAAAAAATGGCTGGCGGGCGAATCGCTCCCGGCCAGCCTCTCGCCATTTCAATTGCCGCCAGGATTCCCCGCGACGCCCTTCCTGAAACCCACTCGCGTCATCAGGCCGTGAACGACGTGCCGCACCCGCAACTGCGAGTCGCCGCGGGATTTTGAAACACGAAACCCCGCCGAATCAGCGTTTCTTCGTAATCGAGCGTCGTCTCGGAAAGGTACAGCAAGCTTTTAGGATCGACGAAAACGCGCGCGCCATTCTCCTCGAACACTTTGTCGCGGTCGCGCGCCTGCGTTTCAAGACGCATGGCATAGGTCAAACCCGAACAGCCGCCGCCCTGCACGCCCAGACGCAGTCCACCGGATTGTTCCGGCACGCCCTCTTTGACCAAGAGTTCGTGGATTTTCTGCGCCGCTTTTTCCGTGACGTGAACCATGGCTGTGTCTTTCGCCTCAACTATTTTTACTCAATTAGATGCGCAACCATCCGCGAAGACCCGCACCCGTGCCCAGAACGCCAGCGCGGCGCCAAGAGGCGCCACGGGCAGCGTCGTTCAGGAATGCGAAGTATTGCTCTTCTCGGTCGTCGCTTCGACGCCGTGCTTCTGCTTCCAATCGCCAATCGCAGCCTTGATGGCGTCTTCAGCTAGCACGGAGCAGTGAATCTTCACGGGCGGCAAGCTCAGCTCACGAACGATGTCCGTGTTCTTGATCGCCAAGGCCTCTTCGACCGTCTTGCCCTTCACCCATTCGGTCGCGAGCGATGAACTCGCGATGGCCGAGCCGCAGCCGAAGGTCTTGAACTTTGCTTCTTCGATGACCTGCGTCTCCGGATTGATGCGCATCTGCAGCTTCATCACGTCGCCGCATTCCGGCGCGCCGACCAGGCCCGTGCCGACGTTGGCGTCGTCCTTGGGCATGCTGCCAACGTTGCGCGGATGATTGTAGTGATCGATCACTTTATCGCTGTACGCCATGGTGTCTCCCTTGTCGTCTCTGATTCATTCTTGAAATCGAAATCGTCAGTCCACTTTCCAACTCAACTTGCTCAAATCCACGCCTTCTTTGGCCATCTCGTACAGCGGCGAAAGCTCGCGCAGTCGAATCACCACTTCCGAAACGCGATCGGTAACGTAATCCACATCTTCCTGCGTATTGAAGCGGCCCAACCCGAAGCGAATCGATGTGTGCGCCAGATCTTCGCCGACGCCGAGCGCTTTCAGCACATAGCTCGGTTCGAGCGTGGCCGACGTGCAGGCCGATCCGCTCGATACGGCGATGTCGTTGATTCCCATCAGCAGCGATTCGCCTTCGACGAACGCGAAGCTGACGTTCAAATTGTTCGGCAACCGATGCTCCATCGAACCGTTGATGTAAAGCTCGTCAAGCCGCGCAAACAAACCGTCTTTCAGACGATCGCGAAGACCCGCGAGCCGAACCGATTCCACCGGCATTTCCTTTTGACAAATTTCGCTTGCCGCGCCCATGCCCACGATGCCCGGAACGTTCAGCGTGCCTGAGCGCATGCCGCGTTCGTGCCCGCCGCCATCGATTACCGCCGCAAGTTGCACGCGCGGATTACGCCGGCGAACGTACAATGCGCCAACGCCCTTCGGCCCGTACATCTTGTGCGCGCTGATCGAAAGCAAATCGATGTTGTCCTTCTGCACGTCGACGGGAACTTTCCCCGCGGCCTGCACACCGTCTACATGGAACAGCACGCCTTTTTCCTTCGCGATCTTTCCGATTTCCGCGATCGGCTGGATCACGCCGATTTCGTTGTTGGCATACATGATCGTGATCAGAATTGTTTTGGCCGTGATCGCGCGGCGCAATTCATCCAGGTCGACGCGCCCATCTTTCTGCACCGGCAGATACGTCACCTCGAAGCCGTACTTCTCAAGCCGCTTGCAGGTATCGAGCACGGCTTTGTGCTCGGTAACCTGCGTGATGATGTGATTGCCCTTCTCGCGATACATTTCGGCGACGCCCTTGATCGCCAGGTTGTCGGATTCCGTGGCGCCGCTGGTGACGATGATTTCCTTGGGCGTGGCGTTGATCAGCCGCGCCACTTGGCCGCGCGCGTTCTCCACAGCCTCTTCGGCCGTCCAGCCGAATGAATGGTTGCGGCTCGCGGAGTTGCCGAACTTCTCGCGGAAATACGGCAGCATTGCGTCCAGCACGCGCGGATCGACCGGCGTGGTGGCGTGATTGTCCATGTAAACAGGTAGATTGATGGCCATGCTCTTTCTCTCCCCCTGAACTTCCTAATCCATCCCGACTTGCCCTAGCTCGAAAGCTCAACCAGCGCTGCTGCCCCTGATTCGTCGCCCATCTCAGAGATGGTGACATTGCGCAAAACCTGCAAGATACTTTCGTTCACGCGCCGCAGCGGTTCGCGCACCGTACATGTCGGCGACTGCCCGCATTCTCCGTGCGATGTCACGCACGATGTAATGCGCAGCGGTCCGTCAATCGCGTCGATCACTTCAAACGCCGTAATCTCTTTCGGATCGCGCGCGAGTTGATATCCACCACCCGAACCATGCCGCGATGTCACCAAGCCCTCTCGCGCCAGGCGTTGCAACACCTTCGCGAGCAACGGCGCGGAAATGCAGTAAACTTCGGCGATGTCCGCGGCACTGCACGAACCCGCTACGCCAAATGTGGCGAGATGCTTTACCGCGATCAGGCCATAGTCGGCTTTTTTGGTTAGCTTCAGCATCTCTCTCACCGCGATCGATATACGACACAATCGGTCGCAATTAGAGTTTACAGCGCGGTAGGTCCCGATGTCAAGACCGAGTTGCGTCAAAAACATCGACAACTACCGTGTCCTGATAGACTTGCAATGCGACCATTTTAGTCGTGATTGTCCGTAGCGATCTGCATCGAACGGTAGCAATTTGTAGTTGAACGGCAAAAAAGCAGGCCCGAAGTGAGTCACCCCGGCAACCCGCCAAACCGTGCCGTCAGGCTTGAAATTGCATGCCGAGTTCCTCTGTCACAATCGGTCTGAACTTTTTCTCGAGATCGGACGCGTCATATTGGGAATGAAGTTCGAGGAGCATCACGTAGTACAGCGACGTGAATCCCCAGAAGCGAGTTTGGCCCATGCCTTCGCCCGTCTCCGCATTGTAATACTCGCGCAGAACCGGGTTCTTCACGACCGACATCTGAAACAGCCGCGTCGCCAGATCCTTCGCGGCGTCGGTAAATCCGTATCGCACCAGTCCCTGAAAAATCATGTAATTCGTGGGCGCCCAAGTTGAGCCGCGCCAATTGCATTCCTTATTGAGCGAACCTTGATAGTAGTCTGGCTCGGTCTTCGCGTAACTCGCCACAGGGTAAGCCAGCCAAAATTCATTTTGGTTCAGCAGATGAGCTTCGATCATGCGTTTCGCGCGCTCCGGCGTCGCGGCGCCCGCAAAAAGCGGCATGAAACATGTGACGGACTTCACCTTCACCGTCTTGCCCGTTTTTTCGTTGCGGTCGTAGTAGATCCCGTCTTCTTCGTTCCACAAAACATCGTTGATCAGCCTGACGACGCGATCCGCGTGATCGTTGAAACTGCGCGCGTCCGCCTTGATGCCGAGATGATCGGCAATCACGGCCATGGCGCGAAGCTCGCGCACGAGATACGAAGCTAGATCGACGCCTTCGACGTCAAACGCGCCAATTTGCCCTGCGCGGCTGAACTGGTTGTCCGTGCCGGCGGCGTCCGCGGAATTCCAAACGGGCAATCCGTTGTTATCCGAATCGTACGAAAACCACTTGTCGAGATATTTCGTCAGCCGCTCGTAATAATTCCCGCGCACCCATTCGTAATCGTTCTTATTTTGTTTCGCGCCCAAAACCACAAGCTGCGCCAGGAACGGCTTGAATTGCTGCCGATCGCGCTGCCTGATCAGGCTGCGGTTTACATAGCCATCGGGCTGCTCTCGGTTGAGAAATTCTTTTAAATTGGTGAAGCAGTACGGCCAGACGCCGTAATACGAGAGATACAAATTCTCGAAGTAAAGATCCCAATCGTAGAACTCATTGTATGGATAGCCGGTGAGCAGCGTCTCTTTCACGCCCGGAATCGTTCGCAATCCGTTCGTCCGGATATCCTGGTTGACGGTAATCAACCGGCGGTGCAGTTCGCTCCAACTCGCGTCGCCGATCTCCGCGTAAAGCGTTTTCGTGGCCGCGGTGAACGGCTCGAGCACTGCTTCGCCGACGGCGGGAGCGGTAGCTGGCGGTGTGGATTGTAAGCCGGCCGCGTTGCCAACCGCGGCAAGGCCAAGGAGAGATGCTGAGGAGGCCAAAAACTCGCGTCGATTCGTAATCTTCGTAATCAATGTTCACCCGCGTCGAACGTTTCAGGATTCGCCCCGGCTCAAATACAAGCCCACGCGTCGTCATCCGGAGCGTTACGCCCAACGCAGGACCGCGACGGCGCTATCAAACCAATTTGGCGCTGCGAAGTCAATCACACGCCGCATTCGGTACACCGCAGGCGATTTTCCCCGTGCCGGGCGCGGTCTGGGTTAAAATATTTAGGGTTCTGAAACGACGACGTGAAACTAGCAATCTATCCCGGCTCATTCGATCCAGTGACGAACGGTCACCTCGATCTCGTTGATCGAGGCAGCAAACTCTTCGACCGCCTCGTCGTCGCGGTGCTGCGGAACATGGACAAAGAGCCGCTGTTCTCGCTCACCGAGCGCGTCGAGATGCTCCGCGAGGCAACCAGCGGTAAAGCAAATGTCGAAGTGGATGTATTCGATGGGCTGCTCGTGGAGTACGTGCGCCGCCGCCAAGCCAACGTGATCCTTCGCGGCATTCGCGCCATATCGGATTACGAATACGAGCTGCAAATGGCCATGATGAATCGCAAGATTGAGCCGACCATCGAAACCGTTTTCATGATGCCGGCCGAGCCGTACAGTTATTTAAGCGCGCACCTGGTGCGCGAGATCGCCCGCTTGGGCGGACCGCTTGACGGCTTGATTCCCGCGGCGGTTGAAAAGCGTTTGCGAGCAAAATTTTCCTGATAGGAGAAGCATCGAGATGATGAAGTTCACGGATCGCGTCAATCGAATTGCTGTTTCGCCCACGATGGCGGTGCTGATGGAAGCGGAGAAATTGAAGTCCCGCGGCGTCGATGTGGTGGACTTCGGCCCGGGCGAACCGGACTTCCCGACGCCGGAACACATCAAGCAAGCGGCGATTCGCGCGCTTGGGGAAAATCGAACCAAGTACACCGCGACCGCCGGCATCGCGCCGCTGCGCGAAGCGATTTGCAAATGGCACACCGCGCAATTCGCCACGAAATATCAGCCGGCGCAGTGCGTGGTCACTTCCGGCGGCAAGCACGCGATTTACGAAGCCGTCGGCGCACTGATCGACACAGGCGACGAAGTCGTGATTCCCGCGCCCTACTGGGTAAGCTTTCCCGACATCGTCAAGTTGGCTGGCGGTACGCCGGTGTTTGTGCCCACCGAAGAGAGCGATGGATTCCGTTTGCGCGCCGCGCAGATCGAAGCCGCGCTGACGCCGCGCACGCGCATGGTCATCGTAAATTCGCCGTGCAATCCCACCGGCGCCGTTGTGCCAAACGACGAATTCGCGAAAATCGCCGCGCTCTGCGCCGCCCGCGATATTTGGTTGATGAGCGACGAATGCTATTCGCACTTCATCTACGATGGCGTGAAACCGTTTTCGATCGCCAGCCGTCCGGAAGCGGGCGAAAAAACTATTATCATCGGCTCGCTTTCAAAAACATTCGCGATGACCGGCTGGCGCGTGGGATACGCGCTTGCGCCGGAGCCATTGATCGGCGCCATCGTCAAACAACAAAGCCAATCTACATCCAACGTAACTTCGATCGCGCAATATGCCGCGCTAGCCGCGCTCACAGGCCCGATGGAATCCGTCGGCACAATGCTGGCGGAATATGCTGTGCGGCGCGAGCGTATCTACACCGGACTGAACGCGATCCCCGGCATCTCTTGCACGGAGCCGAAGGGCGCGTTCTACGCCTTCCCAAGCATCTCTGCGCGCAGCGGCGGCCTTGCCGACACCACGGCGATCGCGAAAGCATTGCTGGAACGCGAACACGTCGCCGTTGTGCCCGGTGAAGCGTTCGGCGCGCCCGGCTTTCTGAGATTTTCCTACGCCACATCGATCGAGCGCATTGACGAAGGCCTGCGGCGCCTCGCGCACTTCTTTTCCGCAGCGGCTTCGGCTTCGTGAACGTCGCGCCCGCGCTGCTCGAACCGCTCCGAGTGCCCCGCATCTGGGGAGCGGAAACCCTCGAGCCGCTCTATCCGGATTCGCAGCGATTTACCGGGCGCATCGGTGAAGTCTGGCTGACAGGTGAAGCGTGCCGTTTCGCGATCGGACCCTTCGCGGGGCAAACGCTCGGTGAGGCTTGGCCGCAAATGCCGGCCGAATGGACCGGAACGCGGCTCGCAAGGCAAAACCACATTCCGCTGCTCGCAAAATTTATTTTTCCTGGCGACAAACTTTCCGTGCAGGTGCATCCCGACGACGAATACGCGAAGAAACACGAGCGCGCGAATGGCGGCGTGGGCAAAACGGAGATGTGGTACGTGGCCGGAGCACTGCCTGGAGCGAAAGTTCGTGTCGGCCTGGATCCCGGCGTCACGCGCGAAACTTTTCTCCACTCGATTTCCGCTGGCACCACCGAGCGCTGCCTCGGCGCGATTGCCGTGAAGGCCGGCGATACGATTTTCGTTCCCGCCGGCACCGTCCACATGCTCGGGCCCGGCGTCGTGCTCTACGAAATGCAGCAGTATTCGGATCTGACCTATCGCGTATTCGACTACAACCGTTTCGGCGCGGGCGGCGTGTCCCGCGAACTACACGTGGAAAAAGCGATGGATGTACTGCGATTCGGTCCGCCAGGCGAAGGAGAACTGGCGCCCGGACGCATTGAGTCGATCGCTCTCGATGGCGGACCAAAAGCGGAGCGACGCTTGCTTGTCGCCTGCCGCTACTTCGCCGTCGAGCGGTGGAAGTTCAGCGATCGCGTGACGATCGAAACTTCTCCAGAGCGATTCGAGTTGCTGACGCCGCTCGAAGGAGCGGGGCGCTTCGCGTTTCCCTGGAGTGTGCCTGGAGACGCGAGTCGCGCCTCGCGTGCCGCGGTACCCCCCGAATCCGGCGCGAGCACCGCGAACGACGAATTCACTTACGCGCCGGGGCAATCGTGGCTCGTACCGGCGGCGCTCGGAACTTACGCCTTTGAGCCCACCGCGCCCACCACCATCCTTCGCGCCTACGTGCCGAATCTCGACGCGCTCGAACAAGAGCTCGCCGGCAATCGCGCCACGCGCGCGTCGGCGCCGCAGTCATGAAGGTCGAGCGCATCGAAACGCACGCGGTGATCCTCGCCGGCGGCCGCGGCACGCGCTTCTGGCCGCGCAGCCGCACGCGCACTCCGAAGCAATTGCTCAATATCGTCGGCGACACAACCATGCTGGAGCAAACGGTCGCGCGCCTCGCGCCGATTTTCCCCGCTTCGCGAACTTGGGTCGTGACGAACGCCGGGCAAGCCGCCACCGTTCGTACGCAAATGCCGCGCGCCGCACGCGCCCAAGTGCTGGTCGAATCCGCGGGTCGCAATACGGCCGCAGCCATCGGACTCGCGGCGGTGCATCTATTGCATCGATCGCGTGGCGCCGACGCCCTGATGGCCGTGCTGCCGGCCGACCATTTCATTTCGCGGGCCGGGCGTTATCGCAAGATCGTTCGCGCGGCTCTCGATGCGGCCCGTGCGCCTGGTGCGCCCGGAACACTCGTGGTGCTCGGAATTCCGCCGGCGCGCCCGGAAACTGGTTTCGGTTACGTCCAGCGCGGCGCGCGCGAAAAATCCGGCCGCGCGCCGATCTTTGCCGTGCGCCGATTCACGGAAAAACCGGAAGCTGCGCGCGCGCGGCGTTACGTCGCATCGGGACAATATTATTGGAATGCGGGAATGTTTTTTTGGCGCGCGTCAACTTACCTCGCGCAGCTCAAGCGATTTCTGCCGGCCACGCACGAAGCGCTGCTGCGCCTTGCTGAAGACATCGGCACCGCGCGCTACAACGCCACGCTCGCGCGAATTTATCCGCGACTTCAAAATATCTCGGTGGATTATGCTGTGCTGGAGCCTGCGACACGCGTGCGCGGCGCGGCTCACGTTTCCGTGATCCCCGCGGAAGTCGGGTGGAGCGACATCGGCTCGTGGGCCGCGGTCTACGAGCTTCTCGCGCAAAAAACAGGCGAAAATGTCTCGTCCGGGAAACTGTTCGCGCTCGATTCCGCTGGAAATTTTCTCTGGAGCCCGGACAAATTCGTCGCCGCCGTCGGAATCCGCAACCTCGTCGTCGTCGAGACGCCCGATGCGCTGCTGATTTGCCCGCGCGAGCGCTCGCAGGACGTCGGCAAGATCGTGAAACACCTCGAGGAGATCAATCGCCGCGACTTGCTCTAGTCCGCGGCGGTGCCTCCGCGCGCACTCCGGAATTCGCCCATCCTCATCTATGTTGTCGCCCCAGGGTCACCGCCTTCTCGTCGCGCCCGCCATCGCATATACTTTTTCCATCGTGAGCCAACTGTGAGCCAACTGTGAGCCAAATACGATTCGGCACCGACGGTTGGCGCGGTGTAATCGCCGAAGATTTCACCGAGGCCAACGTCCGGCTCGTGGCTTGCGCCGTCGCGCGTTACATCGTGCGCGAAGCTGACGCGCGTCGCGGCGTGCTCGTCGGCTACGATACGCGCTTCGGCTCCGGGCGATTCGCTCGCGTCGCGGCGGAAACCATCGCGATGACGGGAACTCCCGTCTGGCTTTCGGAATCCGAATGCCCATCGCCGGCGATTTCTCTTCTCGTGAAACAACGCCAAGCGGCCGGCGGAATCATAATCACCGCGAGCCACAATCCCTACCGCTGGAACGGAATTAAATTTAAAGCCAGCTACGGAAGTTCAGCGCGTCCTTCGATGATCGCCGGAATCGAACGCGAGCTCGAACCGATTCTGTCGAAAGGCCTGCCGCCGCTGCCGCCGCGCGCGGATCTGATTCACTCGCTCGATGTGCGCACTCCGTACCTTGATACGATCGAAAAACTTGTCGATTGGGATCGCCTCACCGCGGCGGGCCTGCGCTTTGTCGTCGACCCGATGCACGGCGCGGCGCGCGGCTTGCTCTGCGAACTGTTCCGTCGCCATGGAATCGCGTGCGATGAAATTCGCGGCACGCGCGATCCGCTTTTCGGCGGCGCAAATCCCGAACCGATTGAACCGCACGTCGAGCCACTTCGCCGGGCCGTCCTCGCGGGCGGCTACGACGCCGGATTTTGCAGCGATGGCGACGGCGATCGCATCGGCGCGATGGACCGCGGCGGCGCATTCATCACGCCGCACCAGATTTTCGCGTTGTTGCTGTGGCATTTGGCCGGAACTCGCGGTCTCACCGGCGGCGTCGCCAAAACTTTTTCCACCACAAAGCTGATCGACAAAATCGCCGCGCGCTACGGCCGCGAAGTTTACGAGGCCCCGATCGGCTTCAAATATATCTGCGAGTTGATGCTTGAGAACGACATCCTGCTCGGAGGCGAAGAATCCGGCGGAATCGGCACGAAACTTTATCTTCCGGAGCGCGACGCCACCGTGATGTCGCTGCTTTTAGCGGAGCTGATGGCCTGGCACGGCAAAACGCTAAGCGAGCTGGTCGCGCGGTTGCACGCCGAATTCGGCGAGCACCACTACGGCCGTGTGGATCTCGATTTGCGCCCCGGACAAAATCAGTTGGCGATCTCGCACTTCGCGGGAGCGAAACTGAAGCGCGTTCTCGATTGGCCCATCACACGCCGCGAAGATTTGGACGGCGTGAAAGTCTATCTCGGAGAAATTGGTTGGGTAATGGTGCGGGCTTCCGGCACGGAACCTGTGTTGCGCGTTTACGCCGAAACGTCCAGCGCGGCTTCCACGCGGGCCGTCCTTCAAGAAACTTGCGCGATCGTTCGCGCGCTCTAACGGATCAGTTTCCTTCAGCCGTCCCTTCTTTTTTCGTTGACGCCGCATCGCCGCTGGCATTCACGGATCGCGCGATCGCATCCAGCACGCCATTCACGAATGGCGCTGCCTCATCTCCCGAAAATCGCTTGGCAAGTTCGATCGCTTCATCCATCACCACTTTCGCGGGCGTGGATGTGCGCGTCAATTCATACGACGCCAGGCGCAGTATCGCGCGGTCGATTGTTGACATGCGCCCAACGCGCCAATTGTCCGCGTGGCTTTCGATCAGCACGTCCAGCCGCACGGCTTCCGCCGCTGTGCCCTCAAACAATTGATTCGCGAATGTGCGCGTTTCCGGCTCGGCGCGCGCGCCTTTCCAGAAAGCCACTTCCAGAGCCGCCGGTTCCTGACGGCCCATCTCCCACTGAAACAGCATTTGCAGCGCGAATTCCCGTGACTTGCTGCGAAGTGACATTCTACGAACGCCGTTTCCGGCGGCGAGTTGACGGCCCTGCCGCGGATCGCGCGGCCTTGAGACTAAGCGAAAGGTTTGCCATTTCAATCGCGGCCACTGCGGCCTCCTGACCTTTATTGCCGCTTTTCAGTCCCGCGCGATCGATCGCTTGTTCCAGCGTGTCGCACGTGAGCACGCAGAAAATCACGGGAATGCCCGTGTCCATTTGCGCGAGTTGCAATCCGCGCGCGACTTCGGATGCGATGTGATCGAAGTGCGAGGTTTCACCGCGCAGAATGCAGCCGATGGCGATCACGGCGTCCGCGCGTCCAGTCTCGGCCAACTTCTTCGCGGCCAATGGAATTTCAAATGATCCGGGTACGCGCGCGATTTCAATCGCGGCGTCCGCGGCGCCCGCAGCGTGCAGCGCATCGAGCGCGCCGGCAAGCAACCGCTCGGTGATGAAGCTGTTGAACCGCGCAACCACAATTCCGAAGCGCAGCTTCCCCGCCGCGGCTGAACCGCGCGTATCCTTTGCGTGAAGAGTTTTACTCACTGTGCGTATTCGCCGGATTCATATGTAACCCGCGCGCGTTATTTTCCACGAAAAGCCGCCGGACGCTTTTCGAGAAACGCGCGCGTGCCCTCGCGAAAATCCTCAGTGCCCGCGGAGAGTCCGAACAACGTCGCCTCCAGAAACAATCCTTCCGGCTGTGGCATTTCCGCGCCGCGCTCAATGGCCTCCATCGTGTAGCGCACCGCGAGCGGCGCATTCGCTGCGATTTTATTCGCTAGCGTCTCCGCGGCGGCAAGAAGTTCGCCAGGTTCGTAAACGTGATTCACAAGTCCGATGCGCAGTGCCTCTTCCGCCGAAATCGTTTGACCCGAAAGGCACAACTCATGCGCCACACCTTTTCCGCAAAGCCGCGCCAGTCGCTGCGATCCGCCGTAGCCTGGAATCAATCCCAGCATAACTTCGGGCTGCCCGAATCTCGCCGTGCGGCTGGCCAAACGAATGGTGCAAGCCAGCGCCAGTTCGCAACCGCCGCCAAGCGCGAATCCATTGACCGCGGCGATCGACGGTTTGCCCAAATTCTCAAGCCGCGTATACACGCCTTGGCCGAACAAACTCAATTCACGGCCGCTCTCCGCCGTGCACCTTGCCAGTTCGTTGATGTCGGCACCGGCCACAAAAGCCTTTTCTCCCGCGCCGGTCAAGATCAGCACGCGCACGGTCGCATCGCGTCCCACGCGCGAGACAACATCATCAAGCTCGCGCATCGTGGCCGAATTAAGCGCGTTCAGCACCTTCGGTCGATTGAAGGTGACAAAACCGACAGCGCCTTTTTGTTCGTACAGCAGATTCTCGTACGTCATGCGATTGTTTCTCCGGCTCCGTGCAGCGCTAGCGTCAATATTCTCCCGCGGCGAGCATCACCGTCGCATCCCCGCCCTGGCTGCGCGTCCGCTCAAGGCCGATCTCCGCGCGGTTGATCAGTTCCGTCACGATGTCCTCACCGTCGTACTCGGGACGCATCGCGGCTTCGGCCACAGCCGCGGAGACGCTTGACGCCGCGCCATCCCATGGCGGACGAACTCCCGTAGCGGTCTTGCGCAATTTTTCCGCCAGCGCTTGCGCGCCGGCCGCGGGCGTGTCGGGCAGAATAAATGCAAGAGCCCACGCGGTGTACTTCACCGCCAGATCATTTTGGCGCACGTCGGGCTGAAATGCGCGCGCTACCTGCTCCAGGTGACGTTCGAGCTGCGCCTCGCCGTGCTGTTGCAAAAGCTCCGGCCCGCGATCGAGTTGCACCAACGCAACCGTCAGCGGAGTACCGCGCGCGCGCGCGCCCTGAACCTCTCGCAGCAAACAATCTTGATACGAACTTCGCCGCAACAGCCCCGTTTTCTCGTCGGCCACCGCGAGATTGCGCATCATCGAACGCAGTCTCGTATGATTCACGCCCAGCAACATCTGATCGCCGACCGATTGCAGAAAATAGGTTTCGTGCGGCCGCCACGAGTGCGGCGCGGCGAATCCCACCAGCAACATTCCGGCCGCAGTCTGAGTTTCCTTGTCGCTGAGCACCACACCCAGCACGGCCGCAAGACCCAGCTCAGCGAGCAGCGGTGTTACCGCGCCGGCCAGAGGCAGCCCTCCCATCGGGTCCGGTGAGGCGCGATCAATCTGCGCGATCAAATGGACAACTTGGCTTCCGCTGGCGGGCTCGACGCCGGTTCCGCAGAATTCGGCCGCCATTTGCGGTGTCTGACCCGGCGCACCGACGACGGCAAGGCACCGCGTAGCGTGCAGGTAGCCGCCAACTTCGTTGACCACTGTGCTCAGCATGGCGCGCGCGCCCGATTGTCTAAAAAGTTTTTGGGCAATTTCGGAAATGCGCGTCAAATCCCGCATCGTATCGCCCGACGGAGCGGATACCGCTTCGGCGGCGACACTCGGCGCGGCAACTTCCTCCGCGGCAGCGCCTTCCGGCCACCACTGCGCCAATTTGCACAGATTCCGCAATCGCTCGTTTCGATCGATCTCTCGTGGATACAGCGAGGCAATTTTTTCCAATCTCTCCACAGCTTTTGCGCGCAAAGAATACTGAACGAAAATTTCGGCTTGTACGATCAGATCTTCAAGCGCTTGCTCCGCCGATCCTTTTTCGGGCTCGACGGCCTGCGTTCCCGCGGCCGCGCCCAATCGTGCCGTGGCATTGCCGCCGGCGCCGTGCGTGGCTCCGGCCTGCAAGCGCGCGCGAATGCGGGCGATTGAAGCAGGCGTCGCTTTTCCCTCGACCTTTGCGAGCCGCTCCTGATTGCGAAAATCGTAGGCATCCACATCCACCAGGCGCTCGAGCGTTTCACACGCTCGATCCACTTCGCCTGCTTCGATGTACAAATCGAACAGACGGCCCAGCGCGTCGAAATATGTCGATTCGCGATTCAGTTGGCCGTAGAGCGCGCCGCGAAACTCTGCCAGCGAAATCGAGTTCGGATGCGCCTCCGCCAATTTGTCTACGTCCGCGGCGAATTCGTTTTCGCGATGCGCCGCGAGCATCGAGTTCTTCATGCCTTCCAGCACCTCGAGCGCCTCGGCGTCCCGCTTAACCGTAAAATATTGCGAAACCACTTCCATCAAGTGCGCTGAGCCCGCGGGATGCACTCGCGCCAGGTCCTCGAATTCCACTCGCGCGCGATCCAGTTCGCCCGCTCGCAAAAGCGCCGTGCCATAAATTTCGACAAAAGCCGTGTGACGCTCGGTAGCGGCGAAAGGCTCCAGCAGCGCGGCAGCCTCCGCCGCGTCCCCCTGCGCGAGCTTCGCGTGCGCATAAAGCAACACGACACCGGGCTCCGAAGGCGCCAATTTATGCGCGCGCGCAAACCACGCGAGTGCTTGTTCCTGGTCGCCGCTGGAAGCGGCCAGTTGGCCTGAGCGCAGGAAACCCCGCGCCGCAAGCGACGCGTTGCCAAGCTGCTCGGCCAGTTCGCCAAGCGCGGCGTGCCGCGCCGGATTATCAGAATCCAGTTGCGCCATGCGATCGAGACACGCCAGCGCGTAGTCGGTCTTTCCCGCCGCCAGGAATTTCTCCGACGCTTGCACATACTGCTCGATGGCTTCGTCGGTGCGGTTCTGCCGTTGCAACAAAACCGCGTAGCGCGCCACGCGCTCCGCCGGCTGCGGCGTGCTTTTCAGAAAACGCGAAAATAACGCGAGCGCCTTGCCCTCGTCGCCGGGGTCGGTAGCGCGATCGAAGAGCAATCCGAAATATGTGGCCGCGCGGTCGAATTGGCCCAAACGGGCGTGAAGATCCCCGAGCGCCTGCAGCGCTTCAAGATGATTGGGCACCGCGTCGAGCACCGATTGATAGGCCTCGACGGCGTCGCCAAGTTTGTTCTTCTCCAGATAGCGCTTGGCGCGTTCGAGTTGCTTTTGGATATCTACTGCCATCCGGAAACGCTCAAATTGCTCCGAGGATTTTGATTGGACCGGCGGAAGGGCTGCGGCAGCCGGACCTAAACTACTATATAACGTCCCGCGCTTCCGCGCCAAACCATGCGTCGTTTGCATTGCGGCAAACGGCGCTCGCGTTGGCCCCCGCGCGATTCTGTGGCAGACTGGTGTTTCGAGGGGAGCCGGAAAGACCGTCCCGCCTCATCCCGAAAAAATAAATCCATGAATCCCCGGTTCGTACGAAATTTTTGCATCATCGCGCATATCGATCACGGCAAATCCACGCTTGCGGACCGATTGCTTGAGCTCACCGGCGCGCTCACCCAGCGCGAAATGAGCTCGCAAGTGCTGGATTCCATGGATCTCGAAAAAGAACGCGGAATTACGATCAAGGCCAAAAGCATCCGCCTGCATTACCTCGCGCCCGATGGCCAGGAATATCAACTCAACTTGATCGATACGCCCGGCCACGTGGATTTCTCCTACGAAGTTTCGCGCGCGCTTTCGGCGTGCGAAGGCGCGCTACTCGTGGTGGACGCAAGCCAGGGCGTCGAAGCGCAGACTGTCGCCAACACGTTTCTCGCGGCGGAACACAACCTGACGATCGTTCCCGTGATCAACAAAATCGATTTGCCCGCGGCGCGCCCCGATGAAATTAAGGAGCAGATCGAATCGGTGCTCGCCATTCCCGCCTCGGATGCGATTCTGATCAGCGCGAAAAGCGGTTTGGGCGTTGACGCCGTGCTCGACGCGATTGTCGCGCGCATTCCGCCGCCGGTCGGTTCGGCGGATGCCCCGCTGCGCGCGCTGATTTTCGATTCTTGGTTCGATATTTATCGCGGCGCTGTTGTGCAAGTCCGCGTGATGGAAGGAACGATCCGGCCGCATCAGAAAATTCGCCTGTGCGCCAACAATGAAGTGTTTGAGGTCGAAACACTCGGCGCGTTGACGCCCAAACCCATCGTCCTCGACGAACTCGCTGCTGGTGATGTGGGTTTTGTCGTTGCCAACATCAAGCGCGTGGCCGACGCGCGCGTCGGCGATACGATTGTTGACGCGATCCATCCGGCGCCGGCGCTGCCGGGTTTTGAAGCCATCAAGCCAATGGTTTTCGCCGGCCTCTATCCCGTGCAGGCGTCCGGATACGAACCGCTGCGCGACGCGCTCGGCAAATTGCAGTTGAACGACGCGGCGTTTTTCTACGAACCGGAGACTTCCGCGGCCTTGGGATTCGGATTCCGCTGCGGATTTCTCGGCCTGCTGCACATGGAAATTGTGCAGGAGCGCCTGGAACGCGAATTCAATATCGAGCTCATCACCACGGCGCCGAGTGTGCGCTACCGTATCACGACAACCGCGGGGCAAGTTCTTGAGGTCGACAATCCGACGAAATTCCCGACGCCCGACGCGATTGAAAAGATCGAAGAGCCCGTGATCACCGCGATGATTATTTCTTCGGAAGAATCCGTCGGCGCGATTCTGCAACTTTGCGAAGATAAGCGCGGTGTGCAAAAGAATTTCGAGTATCTTTCGCCGACGCGCGTTCTGCTGACATACGAAATGCCGCTCAACGAAGTCGTGCTCGATTTTTACGATCGATTGAAAAGCGCGTCGCGCGGTTATGCCTCGCTCGATTACCACTTGTCAGGTTACAAGGAAGGCGACTTGGTGAAACTGGATGTGCTGGTCGCCGGCGAGCCGGTAGACGCGCTGGTGCTGGTGTGCCACCGCGAGTTCGCTTACGAGCGCGGGCGCGATCTCGTCTCGCGCTTGCGAAAATTAATTCCGCGGCAAATGTTCGAGGTGCCGATTCAAGCCGCGATTGGAAGCAGAGTGATCGCGCGCGAAACCGTTGCCGCGATGCGCAAGAACGTGATCGCAAAATGTTACGGCGGAGACATTTCGCGCAAGCGCAAACTTCTCGAAAAACAAAAAGAAGGAAAGAAACGCATGAAGCGCGTCGGCAAAGTGGATATTCCGCAGGAAGCATTTCTCGCCGTGCTGAAAGTCGCAAGCTCCTCCGACGACGATTAAAATCGCAATCCAACGCGCTTCTTGAGAAAAACCTTACCGCTCGCAATTTCGCGCGATCGCCAGCCCTCGCGAATTTCCGCGGCGTACTACCTCTGCGGAGTATTTTTGTTGCGCACTTCGGCTCCGAGGCTGCCTCGCGCGAGTTGCACGCGCACTTCGTCTCCTAATCCCACTTGATCGCTTGAGCGCAGAACGTTGCCGGCGGCATCGGTACAGATCGCATAACCGCGTTCGAGCACTCGCAGCGGGCTGCGCTCTTCAAGTTGCACGAGCAGGCGATCGAGTCGCTGGCGCTTGAACGCGAGCACTCGCTCGATGCGCGCTCCGAGTTCACCCGCGCGCTGCTCAGCGCGTTGCCGCCAAGCTGTTATGCGCCGGCGCAAATCGAAAGACATGATGCGTGTCGCCGCGATCGTCAAGCGGCGGCGCAAACGATCGGTGCGGGCGCCGAGCGCTTCGGCCAATCGCGTGACCAACTCGTCGGTTTGTTGGCGATTGCGGCGCAGCAAATCCTCGAGGCGGCGGAATCCGATGTGGGTTACAAGCTCGCGCAAACGATGGCGCTGTTCGAGCAGGCGATAGCGCATGCGCCCGGCCAGATCGCCGCGCAATTCGCCCAAGTGCCGGTTGAATTCTTTCTTCGTGCGCACAACAAGTTCGGCCGCGGCCGATGGCGTTGAAGCGCGCAGATCAGCGACAAAATCGGCGATCGTGAAATCGGTTTCGTGGCCGACACCGGAAACGATCGGGATGGTGCATGCGGCGATGGCGCGAGCGAGCGCTTCTTCATTGAACTCCCACAAATCCTCGAGCGATCCGCCGCCGCGCACGAGCAGAATCACATCCACCGATTGCTTGCGATTGAAATGCTTGATGGCCGCCACGATTTCCGCGGCCGCTCCCTGGCCCTGCACGCGCGTGGGAAAAAGCATCAGATGAAGATTCGGAAAGCGGCGGCGCAAAATACGGATCACGTCGCGAACGGCGGCCCCGCGCGGCGACGTGATAATGCCGACACGGCGCGGCAGCGCGGGCAGCGGCCGTTTACGAGCGGCGTCAAACAATCCTTCCTGCTCCAAACGCTTCTTCAATTGCTCGAAGGCCAATTGCAGCGCGCCGAGGCCGACTGGTTCAATGTGCTCGGCGTAAAGCTGATATTCGCCGCGCGGTTCGTAGACGCCGAGCGATCCGCGTACCGTGACTTTCAAACCGTCTTCCGGACGAAATTTCAGCCGCATGACTTGATTGCGAAATATGACGCAGCGAATTTGCGCCTTGGCGTCTTTCAGCGTGAAATAAATGTGGCCGGGCTGCGAGACATGGCAATTCGAGACTTCGCCTTCAACCCACACGCTGGCAAATGCCGCGGCGAGGATGTCGCGGATATGCTCGGTCAATTCCTGGACCGACCAGATCTTTTTTCCGGGAGCGAGATTCAATTGAAATTGATTCATTGGCTCATCGACTTATCTACGCATTCCATTCACGAGCCAGAAAACGAACGTGAGAACCACGCTGACGATTACACAGGTGACGATCGGAAAATAGAACGTGCCATTTTTGCCACGGTAGGAAATATCTCCGGGCAAATGGCCCAGCCGAAACGGCAAGCGCCCGCCCACCAAGATGAACACGCCTGCTATTGCGATCAGTACGCCGGCGATGACAAGCAGTTTGCCGAAGTCGCGAGCTGGTTCCATTGCGTCATTCTACCTAAGTCGGCCGGCGCCGACGGGCCGCGGTTACAGAAGCTCGTAGCCGGCGAAAAAGTAGCCAATCTCGAATGCGGCCGTATCGGCTGCGTCGGAACCGTGGGTGCAATTGAACTGGATGCTGGTGCCAAATTCGCGACGGATCGTGCCGGGAGCGGCTTTCGCGGGATCGGTCGCGCCCATGGTTTCGCGCCAACGCGAAATAGCGGATTCGGCTTCGAGCACGGCGACTACGATTTGGCCGGAGCTCATGAATTCGGTGAGCTCTCCGAAAAATGGCCGGGCGCGATGTACCGCGTAAAAACCTTCGGCTTCGGCGCGCGTGAGGCGCTCGGATTTGAGCGCGACGATTCGGAAACCGGCTTTCTGAATGTGCGCGAGAATTTCGCCGGCGAGATTTCGGCCGACGGCGTCGGGCTTGACGATAGATAGCGTTCTCTCGACTGCCATTTTCGCTCCTGGGCTCGATTGCCCGATTACTTCCCTATCGCCGCGGCCAGCGTCGTGCCGATGTCAGCCGGACTTTGCACGCAATGAATTCCCGCAGCGGACATGGCTTCGTATTTTTCTTTTGCTGTGCCGGAACCGCCGCTGATGATCGCGCCAGCGTGACCCATGCGGCGGCCCGGCGGCGCGGTTTGCCCGGCGATGAAACCCACGACCGGCTTTTTCACATGGGCGCGAATATATTCCGCGGCTTGCTGCTCGGCATTGCCGCCAATTTCGCCGATCAGGATGATGGCGCGCGTGTCGGCATCTTCGTGGAAAAGACGGATCGCGTCGAGAAAAGATGTGCCGATAATCGGATCGCCACCAATGCCGATACAGGTGGATTGGCCGATGCCCAGGCGCGTCAATTGATCCACGGCTTCGTAGGTGAGCGTGCCGCTGCGGCTGACGACGCCGACGTGCCCTTGCTTGTGAATGCGGCCGGGCATAATTCCGATTTTGCATTGGCCGGGCGAAATAATTCCAGGGCAATTGGGACCGATCAAGCGTGTGCCGGAACCCGCCAGCACCGCGGCGACGCGCACCATGTCAAGCACGGGCACGCCTTCGGTGATGCAGATGACGAGCGGCAAGGCCGCATCGGCGGCTTCGAGAATCGCGTCAGATGCGAATGGCGGCGGAACGAAAATCACGGAAGCGTTGGCGCCGGTGGCGCGCGCGGCTTCGGCGACTGTATTGAACACGGGAACGCCGAGATGTATCGAGCCGCCTTTGCCGGGCGTGACGCCGCCGACAACTTTGGTGCCGTACTCGATCATTTGCTCGGTGTGGAATGTGCCTTCGCGGCCGGTGATTCCCTGCACGAGGAGTTTCGTTCTTTCGTTGACGAGTACGCTCATCGTGAATTCCCCGATGCGGCTCCGGCGAGCGCGACGATTTTCTGGGCGCCGTCGTTCATATCGTTTGCGATCGCGAAATTGAAACCCGAGGTGGTGAGAATTTCCTTACCCTTCTCAACGTTGGTGCCTTCCATGCGGATGACGATGGGAACTTTGATATTCAGTTCGCGCGCCGCGGCCACAACGCCCGTGGCGAGAACGTCGCAGCGAAGGATTCCGCCAAAGATGTTGATATAAACGCCGCGCACGCTGGGATCGCTGATCAGAATTTTGAACGCGTTCTTAACTTGCTCGGCGGAAGCGCCGCCACCGACGTCCAGAAAATTCGCGGGAGATCCGCCGGCGAGCTTGATGATGTCCATGGTGGCCATGGCCAGACCCGCGCCATTCACCATGCAGCCGACGGTGCCATCAAGCTTGATGTAATTCAATTTGAAATTCGAGGCTTCGACTTCAAGCGGTTCTTCCTCATCGAAATCGCGCAACGCCGCGATTTCTTTGTGGCGATAGAGCGCGTTGTCGTCGAAATTCATTTTCGCGTCGAGAGCGACGAGCTTGCCTTCGCCGGTGAACACGAGCGGATTGATTTCGGCGAGCGAGGCATCGGTTTCGATGAAGGCGCGATAGAGCGATTGCAGAAATGTTGCGGCGTTTCCGACGGATTCGGCCGGCAGGCCGAGGCCGAAGGCAATTTTGCGCGCTTGATACGATTGGAAACCGGCGGCGGGATGCACGGTTTCACGCAAAATCGCTTCAGGAGTTTTGTGCGCGACTTCCTCGATCTCGACTCCGCCAGCGGCGCTAGCCATGAAGACGGGCGCGGCGACGGCGCGATCGACGAGAACACTTAGATAAAGTTCGCGCTTGATGTCGAGTCCTTCCTCGATCAGCAGGCGCTTGACCACGCGGCCGGCGGGGCCGGTTTGCGGGGTGATCAGCGTCATGCCCAGTATTTTCGCGGCGAGTTCGCCGGCTTCGGCCGGGGATTTCGCGAGCTTGACGCCGCCGCCTTTGCCGCGACCACCAGCATGAATCTGGGCTTTCACGACGACCACTTTCGTGCCCAAGCGCTCGGCGGCGGCGCGAGCTTCTTCCGCTGTGGAGACCATTTCGCCGCGCGGCGTGGGAACGCCGAAGCGGCGGAGGATTTCTTTAGCCTGATATTCGTGAATCTTCATCGACCGTCCGTCAGTGCGCGAATATTTGGTGCGCGCAAACTAAGAAGTTTAGCTGGAACGCCGCGCGCGGACAAGGACGCGAGCCGCATGAAATTGCCCCACGCACGCGAGGTTGCGGCTTCCCGAGGCGATTTGTGGAGCGTTCCCTCGGTTCGCGACCCTGTTTGAGAATTCCATCATTGTATGGGACTTGGGCGTTTTTCCTGGCGGCGCGACGGGCCGCGGATGGCGACGGGTGTACACCCCCGGGTGCATTTTGCCAAAACGCTGAAAACAAAGGGCGTACAGCAAAAGAGTGCGGATGATCATGAAAAGGCAGGGCATTAAAAATGCTTATTATGAGTGAGTTGCGCACTCTTTTGCTAAATGACTGAAAATAAATCTGTTGCGGGCGGCAAAAATGGAGGGGTGAATGCACGCGGACAAACACGATTGATGCGGGCGCGCTCGCGAACACGCAGGAGCCATCAGATTTCAGATTGCGGACCATCTGCGCCGCAAAACGCGGGATGGGAAAATGCGAGGTGGGGGAAGCGAACATAAAGAAGCTTAGCACGTATGTATAGTATTGTCAATTACCATCTGAGCATTCGAATTGATTTCCACAGGCAGGCCAAGCAAACCGGGCGGAGGCGCCAATTGTTGTGGGGCGCGCGGTTATTTTCGGAGGATGCTTTTCAGGACTTGCAGGCGGCCGTCGATTGGGCCGATTTGCAAACCCAGGATTTTTGCGATCAGAGGGTAGAGATTGACGTTGTCGAATGAAGGGACGGTGACGCCGGGGCGAATGTCGGGGCCTTCGGCGACGAACAGGGCGTGCATCTCTTTCATGGTGTAGGGATCGTAGCCGTGGACGCCGACTTCTTTTTTGTACTCGCGGCGGCCCGCGGGCGGCGCGCTGGCGCGGATGTAGTAGGGGCCTGTGGGGATGACGACCGGATCGCCGATGCGCGCGTTGCTATCGTAGTGCAATCGCGGCGGAACATCTTTGCGGCGGAAGACCTGGAACTTGTCGCTTTTGCCCTGGAGTTGGGTGAAAGCGGTTTCGGCGTCGGCGTCGGTTTTCGCGTAGAGCAGCGAGCCGGCGGTAACAAAGTTTGAAAGGTCGGCGTAGCTGTTCAGATTGATCCAATCTCCCTGACCCAAAATCATTCCGTGGTCGGCAATGACGATTAGATCGACGGGGAGATTGAGCGTTTTCAAATCGGCCATCAAGAGACCCATCATGTCGTCAACGTGGCGAACGGCATCGCCGGTTTGCGCGGTGTCGGGGCCGAAGTTGTGGCCGGCGGTATCCACATTGGAATAATAAAGAGTGATGAAGTGAGGGCGCTGCTCGGGCGGGAGCTTGAGCCATGCGATCACTTGATCGACGCGCTGGGCATCCGGAAACTTATCGTCGAAATGGAGATAGTACGAGGGGCGCTGGCCGGCAATCTCCGCGTCGGAGCCGGGCCAGAAAAAACTGGCGGCGCGCATGCCCTGCTGCTGGGCGAGCGACCAGAGCGGCACACCGCCGTACCAGGTGCCATCGAGAAACGCTTTCTGATCGGACATGGAATAGGTGGCCTGGCGCGCGGGATCGTAAAACCTGTTGGCGACGATGCCGGTGTGCTCGGGATATAGGCCGGTGATCATCGTGTAGTGATTCGGAAACGTCAGCGAAGGATACGCGGGAATCATTCCGTCGGGGGCGGTGGCTCCGTGCGCGGCGATATCCAGAATATTTTTCGCGTCGTATTTCGCGGGATAGTCGTAACGGAAACCATCGAGCGAGACGAGGATTACGTAGTGCTTGGATTGCTGCGTGGGGGTGTTGGGGGGGTTGGCGACGGCGATTACGGGATCGGACGCGGCGGTGGGTGGGGATTGGGGAAGGAGGGCAACGGAAGTGCAGAGAAGGAATGCGGACAGGAAAATCGTTAGGAAATTGACGGAGAAGAGCCATTTTCTTGAGTGCGATGTATTTTCGGGCAGTTTCATAGTCGGAATTCCTTTTAGACAAAAAGAAGATAGCGGGAAAGCACGGGCGGATCAATCGCACGGCTGTCCGGCATACGGTTGGCGGTGGCACGGACTTATGTAGGAGCGGCCCGCAAATAGTCCTTCAGACAGGACGACCGTTCGGGTGCATATACAGCCGCAGGCGCTCCGTTACTACCCGGTGAATTCCACTAGTGTTATAATGCCGATCCGAGACCTAAGTAGGAAGCGCGAAAAGGCTGCGCAAACTGCCCAACTATGAACAAGAAAAGCTTATCGGCGCTCGACTTAGTCCTTCAAGAAGTTCGGGATCTCATACAACGCATCCACAATGACGTTGTGTCCACCAGGCAGGATGAGGCTGTAAAACTTTTTCGAACAGGCGTCAGGATGCGTATGTTCCAAAACGCCGAATATGGATCGCTCGTATTATTCGCCGAACGCGGCGACGAATATTTTGATTGTGTCATCGATCTTAATGAGGCGGCCAATAGAAAAATAGAACGAATGAGTCGAGGCGCAGTAGAATCGGCCGTCCAGCTAGCGATCCTGAAGTCTCTAGACAGTCTGAAAAAACAGCCGGGATCAGAATTCGCCGAAAGGCTTGACGCGGCCCTGGTTGAACTTCGCAACGCTTTGTCCGAACAGGCGATCCCGTGGTCCGTCCATCTGGAGGTCTGGGGCCTCGATACGAGTGGATTGCCACGCACGGTCGGTGGTACGGAATTCTACATCGTGGATCGAGTTCGCCTTTCGCAGTTTCTAGATCACATTGGAAACATCGTCCATGCAATGCGCAATACCGACGAGGAGAAGGAGGCTGCTAAGAAAGAATTGTCTGATCAGATGTCGCAAGGATTGCTCGGAAAAACGTACGCACATGTGCGGGTATCGGCCACGGACGTGAACGCTGCAAGGGCGCTTGCGCTTAAACGTTTGCGCCAAACTCTCGACGTCGTAAATTTCTTTACTACCATACTTGGACACTCGGGCGCACGAGTGTATTTACCTTGGGAGGCAAAGCCCTATCTCGCGCGCTCATTCACGATTGCCAACAATCTGCAGGAGGGCAACTGGGGAAGCTCTTGGGAGGGACCGTCAGTTCCATTTTCATTCTCACAATTCGAAGGTAAACGTTCCGACGCAAGTGGCTTCTCTAGGGCTTCGACAATCCTCGAAAAGGGTAACGCGAACCCAATCGAGAATCGCGTACTGTCCGCGTTGCAGTGGGCGGGCCGAGCTTCGGTTGAGGAGAGAAAGGAAGAGGCGTTATTGTTGTTTGTTGTCGCACTCGAGTCTCTGCTGCTCGATAATACAGAGAACCAACAGCTTAGATACAGATTCGGAGTAAGGGGCGCGCACCTCCTTGGGGGAAACCTGAAATCGAAGACGGAAATCTGCGGCGTGCTGAAGCACCTTTATGATCTGCGCTCGGCCGTGGTTCATTCGGGGAGTACGGACATCTCGGATTCCGATCGAGACACGGCTCGACACCTTGCGGGAAGAGCGATCTTCAGAGTGCTTGCAACAGATCCATTTTCGACGATGACTACTGAAGAGGAATTCGCAAAGTGGTTCGAGGACCAGGTCCTAGGCCCCCACGACGCAACGAAATCCGCCCCATGAATTAGATCCGTCGCTCGAAACCGATCGCATCTCTCCCTTCATCTTCGATCCTAAGGCGTGCTCATGAAACAGCGAAGAGGGGTTCTTGGGCTGCGAGTACAAAGGCGACAGAGAGGTCCCTCGTCGCTGCGCTCGCTCGGGATGACCAGATGGGGAGAGGGGCCGACAAAAGCGACGGAAGAGACGAGCGACCGTTCAACTGAGGGTTGCGGTTAGGTCCTGCCATTGCGGATTTTTTGCTTCGATCAGGGCGACTCGCTTGGCACGGCGGTAGGCTTTGATTTGTTTTTCGCGGACGATTGCGGATGTGGGATCCCCGAACATTTCAAAATACACGAGTTGGTTCACGCGGTACTTCTCGGTGAAGCCTGGGACTTCGCCCTTTTTGTGTTGCCAGACGCGGCGGAGGAGATTGTTGGTGATGCCGGTGTAGAGGGTGCCAGATTTGCTGGCGAGGATGTAGACGTAGAAGGTTTGGTCCGAGGACACGAGGGGATTGTACCGCTGGTGGGCGGGGACAAAAACGACGGAGAGATCCCTCGTCGCTGCGCTCGCTCGGGATGACCAGATAAGGCAAAAGCTGGAAAACCAAAAGACGGAGAACCGAAAGACGAAAAACCAACACGCGGAAAACCAAGCGACAGAGATGATCTACGAGTAAAAAGGCGACGGAGAGGTCCCTCGTCGCTCCGCTCGCTCGGGATGACGAGGTAGAGTCAAATAAGATGGAGGCTTGAAGGCCTCCGCTACATGAAGCGAGTCGGCAAACACGCGCGATGCGGCGAGCGACGGGCGCGGCAAGTTCTGATGTTACGCGAAGCGGGCGGAGACAAGCTCCGCCCCTACGATGGAAAAGGCAAAGCCGCTAAGGCGAACTTTTTTAACGCGGTGCGTAGATGCGGAATCGGCCGCTGCAGTGGAGGAGGCTTAGGAGGTAGAGCATGCCGTCGTAGTAGCGTTTTTGGCCGCTGGAGATGGGGGTGGACCAGAGGGCAGCTACGAAATCTTTGGCGGCGGGATTTGTGGCGGCCAGGCTGGCTACGGCGTTGGTGGCGACGAGGCCGGTGGAATGGTGATCGCTGATTTGTTTGCCATCGAGG
>JBAQYV010000087.1:0-30135 GCA_049790315.1 Candidatus Acidiferrales bacterium
ACGATGCGGCGCACCACCATCTGGTTGACACGCTTGATCTCAGCATCCCCGCTGGTCCCGACCCCACGCGGCGCATCGCTCCACCGCCCGCTCCAGCGCCTGGCGCGAATTCTTCCGCGCCCACCTCTCCCACAACCACGACGCCGGCCGTGAGGACGACGCCCGCCGACCTGCACAATTATCAACTCACGACGATCGGCGGTTTGGAAGACTTCCATTTTTACCCCGTGATCATCCACGGAAACGTGGCCACGATTTATCCGCACAACAGCGTGCTGCAGTATGGCCACCGCTACATCGTTCAGATCGATTCCGGCGTCTTCACTCTCGCCACCGGCGCCTTCGCGGGCTTCACCACGGATCACGCCTGGCGTTTCACCACCAGGCAATCGCCTCCGCCTGCCGCATCAACGAAGCTTGTCGTCGCAGCCGACGGCAGCGGCGATTTCAACACCGTCCAGGGCGCGGTGGACTTCGTTCCTGACAATCCGCCGCAGCGAGTCACGATCTTCATTAAGGATGGCACCTACGAAGAGATTGTCTTTTTCCGGAACAAGTCCAACATCACTTTCCGCGGCGAGGATCGCGATAAGGTCCAGGTCGGCTACGGCAACAACAGCGCATTCAATCCGCCGATGCCCGGGCCGTCGCGCCGCTGTGCATTTTCCGCTTATGACTCGACCGGCATAGAGTTCATCAACTTCTCGGTGAGCAACTATTTTTACGGCCAGGCCGAGGGCCTGCTGATCTCCGGCTCGAAAAATATCGTCAGCCACATGAACATCAAAGGTTCCGGCGACGCGCTGAATCTGCGCGGCTCCGTCTATCTCACCGACAGCACGATCATCGGCGACGGCGACACGATTCTCGGCGTAGGCCCCGCGTTCTTCAACCACTGCGAGCTGCAATCCATCGGACCGTTCATGTGGATTCGCAACACCGACGCGAATCACGGAAACGTTTTCGTGAACTGCACGTTCATCGGGCGCGAGCGGCCTGCTCAGTCCCAGCGTCCAGCTACAACCCCGCAAGGGAACGTCTCGGCGTCCACACTCGCCGCCGTGCTCGCTCGTCTTCCCAACAATCACGGCCTCAACTACCCCTACGCTGAAGCGGTGCTTATCAATTGCCGCCTCAAGAACATTCCGCCGATCGGCTGGGGCCCGATTGACGACGATACCTCGCACCTTCATTTGTGGGAGTTCAATAGCACCGATCTCGATGGTCATCCGATCGACACGACGCAACGCCACCCCGTTTCCAAACAACTCACGATGCCGCAGGATGCCCAAACCATCGCCAATTACAGCGCCCCGTCATTCGTCCTGGGCGGCTGGACTCCGATCGTCGAGCCGTAGTCCGTCAGCTCTGCCATTGCACCGCCGGATTTTGCGGATCGTCCATCAGAACTCCCACTCGAAATTCCCCGAACGGTACTAGAATCTCCCCCGGGTGCGGGCTCTACTTGGAGCCCGCCAAGCGACAAGAGATATGACGCCATCCACCGAGCGCCCGCGTAAATGATCGGTCTTCGCCTACTCGCCATTTTTGCGCTCGTCCTCGTCAACGGTTTCTTCGCCGCCGCCGAATTTGCGTTGGTCGCCGTCCGCTTGTCGCGCGTCCGTCAACTCGTCGCAAGAGGCAGCACGCGCGCCAAAATTGTCGAGCGCCTCACCGGACAATTGGACCGCGTCGTCTCCGGCGTGCAAGTCGGCATCACGCTCACCAGTCTCGGCCTCGGCGCCTTAGGCGAACTCACTCTCGCCGCGTTTCTTCGCCCCATGCTCGATTGGCTTCCCGGGCGCCCCGCGGTCATCGTGCTCCATGCCATCTCGCTCGCGCTGGCGTTCGCGCTGCTCACAATGCTTCACGTTGTGCTCGGCGAACTCGTTCCGAAATCGCTCAGCTTGCAGCGCGCCGAGCGCGTCGCTCTTCTCGTTGCGCTTCCATTCGATTGGTATCTGCACACATTCCGCTGGGCGATCGATTTTCTCGATGGCGCGAGCCGCGTCGTTCTGCGCATTCTCGGCAGCCGCACAAGGCATAGTCACACCCTCATCCATTCGGCCGAAGAGTTGGAAATTCAAGTTCAGCAGGCGCGCGAGCGCGGCCTTCTCTCTCAGAGCGAAGAAAAATTCATTCTCAGCGCCATCCAACTCAGCCAGCTTCGCGTTCGCGAAATTATCGTGCCCCGCCCCGATATGCACGTTCTTCCCGTCGAAGCCGATCTCGACGAAGCCCTCCGCGTTTTCGTCACCACGCAGCGTTCGCGCATTCCCGTTTACGAGGGCACCGTCGATCATCTTCTCGGCTTCGTGCACATCAAGGACATGCTCTGGGTTCTCCTCGATCGCCAGCGCCGCGCCGAAGAAGGTTTGCCCGCGCCCACGTTCGATCTTCGCCGCCTGCTTCGCGAGCTGCGCATCATTCCCGAAAGCAAACCCGCCGCCGAACTTCTCGCGGAGCTTCGCGCGCATCGCGCCGGCATGGCCGCGGTCGTCGATGAATTCGGCAGCATCCTCGGTCTCGTCACGCTCGAAGATTTAATCGAGCAGGTTGTCGGCGAAATTCACGATGAATTCGACGTTGTCGAGCGCCCGCAAGTCGTCGGCCGCGGCCCCGACCCCGCCATGATTTTTGACGCTTCGCTTTCCGTGCGCGATCTCGCCTCGCAATACGATATCGATCTCCCCGAAGATTCCGCCTACGCCACCGTTGGCGGTTTCGTTTTGAGCCAGCTCCAATTCATTCCTCGTGGCGGCGAAACTTTTGAATTTGGCGGCTATCGCTTCACGGTAGTCGAAATGGATCGCCGCCGCGTAGCGCGCGTAAAAATCGAGCGCCTCAAGCCCGCCGCCGCGCCCGGCGAACCCGCGCCTGAGCCAACCAAAACTCCGAATTCCGCGGGCAACGCATGACGCGAAAAATTCTCCAGCGCATCGCCTACACCTTGCCCGCGGTGTGGCTGATCATCACCACGGTTTTCTTGTTGATCCACATCGTCCCCGGCGATCCCGTAGTGCAAATGCTCGGCGAAAACGCGCGCGCCGAAGATCTCACTCAACTTCGCCACGCCCTGGGTCTTGACGCGCCCCTTGGCACTCAGTATCTGCGTTATCTCTCCGGATTGTTCCGCGGCAATTGGGGCATCTCCTTTCACTTCCAAAGCTCCGTCTTCACGGTCGTGTTCCAACATTTTCCAGCCACGCTCGAATTGTCGCTCGCCGGTTTGTTCGTGTGCCTCGTCATCGCGATTCCCGCCGGCGTCTATTCCGCCGCGCGGCAGGGAAGCGCCGCCGACCACGCTACATCGGTTTTCACGTTGCTCGGCCTCTCGCTTCCAAATTTCGCGCTCGGTCCGCTGCTCATCCTCGCGTTCTCCATCGAATTAGGATGGCTCCCCGTCTCCGGCCGTGGAGGCTTGGCCCGCCTCGTGCTCCCCGCCGTAACTCTCGGCGCCGCGCTCGCCGCAATCCTCACGCGCATGGTCCGCGCCTCGATGATCGAAGAATTATCCAGCGACTACGTCCGCACCGCCCGCGCCAAAGGTCTTTCGGAGCGCCGCGTGCTTTTCCGTCACGCGCTGCCCAACGCGATGATTCCCATCATCACCATCATCGGCCTGCAATTCGGCGCGCTGCTCGCCGGCACAATCGTCACGGAAACAATTTTTTCGTGGCCCGGCATCGGCCGTCTCGCCGTCCAAGCCATCACCGAGCGCGACTACCCGCTTCTACAAGGCTGCATTCTTGTGATCGCGCTTTCCTGTGTGCTGGTAAATTTGCTGACGGATTTAATTTACGCCGTGATCGATCCGCGGGTGCGCGTCGAATGACGCCTTCACCTCGCAGCAATCTCGGTCAGTTTCTGCGCAGCAGCCGGCTTGGCCGCTGGGGCGCGGCGCTGGCATTGTTGCTCGTCGTCGCGGCCATCGCCGCGCCGTGGATCGCACGCCAGAATCCCGCCGCGCAGGATTTGCCGCATCGCTTGATGTCTCCCGGCGCCGCGCATTGGTTCGGTACGGACGAGCTCGGCCGCGATATTTTCGCGCGCACTCTTTACGGCGCGCGCGTCTCGCTCACCGTGGGAATTTCTGTAGTCGTTGGCGCGGGCTTGGTGGGCTTGGCGATCGGTTGTCTCGCCGGCTATTTCGGCGGCGCGCTGGATCGCTTCATCAACATTATTCTCATCAACACGTTTCTTTCGTTTCCTGGCGTCCTTCTTGCAATCGCGCTGGCTGCTTCGCTTGGTCCCGGCCTGCGCAACGTAATCTTCGCGCTCGTCATCACCGGCTGGGCCGGCTATGCGCGTCTGGCTCGCGCCCAGGTTTTGAAAGTGAAGGAAATGGATTTCATCGCCGCCGCGCGTTCCCTTGGCGCATCCGACGCGCGCATTCTGTGGCGCCATCTCCTGCCGAACACGATCCAACCCGTGCTGATTCAAGCCACCATCGGCATGGCCAGCGCCATCCTCGCCGAATCCACGCTAAGTTTTCTCGGTCTCGGCGTTCTGGCGCCGACGCCTAGTTGGGGCGCCATGCTCAACGACGCGCGCAATCATCTTTTCGACGCGCCGCACATGATCGTGTTTCCCGCGCTCGGGATCATGGCCGCCGTGCTTTCGTTCAATCTGCTCGGCGACGCGCTTCGCGACTGGCTCGATCCGCGCACGCGTTCGTTCCTGATCACGCAGGACCTTACCCGCTGAAATCCGCTCGGCGGGTCGTGCGCGATTGAATCAGGAAGAAGTACGCGCCAAAACAACTTCCGCGCCGCGATTTGCACCCAGCGCTTTTGCCGCGCTGCCTTTGTTCACGGCGATCTCGATATATCCACTCGACCCAATCAACGCGACCGCTTCGCCGCTATTGCCTTCGCCGAACGTGGCCACGAAACGTTCCACGTTTTTCGCGCCCACCTGCAATTTAATTTTTCCTGTCGCCACCGTGGCCTCTGGCAAATCCTCGGCGCGCAAATTCGTCATCAGATTCCCGAACGTATCCACGCGCAATACCAAAGCCTTCATCGAATCTCCCGCGGCTTTCGGCTTCGGCAATACGAAACGCGTGTGATCCGTGATCTCGTCGCCGAACGATTCCGTGGCCCATGCCTTGGAAAGATAAGCGGCGACCGGCGCGAAAATGTCCCGCCCATGAAATGTCGGACTCACCGGCTCCAGAAAATTGTGGCTCGCCGTCACGTGCCGCACCACGGCATTCGGATCGCGATCGTAAATCATCGAAAGCACGCCATTGTCCGGCGCGACAAAATATTGGTTGTCCGCGGAAACCAGTAGCGGCCTGCGCGCCGTTCCCACTCCCGGGTCCACGATCACGATATGAATCGTGCGCAGCGGAAAATACGGATACACGGAGCCAATCGTCAACGCGCCGTCCAGCACATCGAATGGCGCAACGTGGTGCTGAATATCCACGATGCGCGCGGTCGGATTGATCCCCAGGATCACGCCCTTCATCGCTCCAACCAAATGGTCGGAAGTCCCGAAATCGGTGGTCAGCGTAATCAGAGCGTCAGGCATGGAGGCGTCTCCCTCGTCGGCAGCGTAGTGACCAAGCAAACGGCCGCGCAAAGCGGCCAAGTTTCACGCTAACGGACCCTCCGTCGAGTGTCAAAGCCATCCCCCGTTCGGGTGTCCGAACAGCCAAGCCGCTCTTACTCGCCGTGCTCGCCGCTCCGCGCTGCGCCCCAGCACCATCGTCGAAGCGGAACGGTTCGTAGCTGCCGGATATTGTCTCCGCCCAGTCTGGTTCTGCCTCCTCGATCTTCGGTACCAACGCCATCGTCCATCCGCGCTCCGCCGCATCCTTTCGTTTATAAAGGCGCGGCCCTTGAATTCCATGGCCTCGTAGGGCGCCCTGTGGAAATCCCTTCGAATACTCATCTAATGAATTGACATTACGATACACAATTGTTATGCTACTGCATGTTCGTCTTTCCTCAATTCACGAAGCTCTCGCCTCCCGCCTGCGATGTTCTCGTTCTTCGCCGGGAATTTCTACATTTTCGCATTCCAGATACCATCCTCCCGGCCGATAGTCTCAAATGGCCTCGCAACTATTATTGTTTTCAATTAATTAGCAAAAGAGTGCGCAAGACATTGAAATCAGGTACTTTTAAGTTTCTTTATTTTCATATTCATCCGCACTCTTTTGCTGCAACCCTCGCAGTTTCAGCACTTTCGCAAAACGGTACCGGGGGTGTATGTACCCCCTCAGCGTTTGCCGAAGCCGCCGATGGCCGCGGACTGATCCAAGTCTTTCCCCATCAGCGAGTTGCACAAAAAATGCGCCCTGTCCGTCGCGCCGTTGGGAATTCCTCCTCAGTCCCGCGGTCGAGGCATAATCTATCCGGCGGCGGAAGCCCTGGGTACCCGCCATCATCCCAACCGAGCCCCACCGGAGCGACACAGCCCGCGAACATGGGCTCATCCGGAGCATGTACCGACTCAGTCCCCGGCCGCCTTGACCCTTCGCCCCGGCGACGATATTCTGAATTGGCGACGGTTCACGGCGTCGCCACAAGTTGCGGTCCGCCCAAGAAGCAGCAACGTTCCATGCGACGCATCTACCTGGACAACAACGCGACCACCCCCGTCGACCCAGCGGTCCTCGAAGCCATTCTGCCGTTTTTCGCGCAGGAATATGGCAATGCCAGCTCGATTCACGGATTCGGTCAAAAGTGCCGTGCAGCCGTTGAGCAGGCGCGCGACGAAGTTGCCGGCCTCCTCAATGCGCGCGCGTCCGAAATCGTCTTCACCAGCGGCGGTACGGAATCCAATAATCAAGCCATCTTCGGCGTGGTCAACGCCGCGCCCGGCCCTCGCAAGCACGTTGTCACCACCACCGTTGAGCACAGCGCCGTGCTGCAACCGTGTGAAGAACTGGAGCGCCGCGGCGTCGAAGTCACGTACGTCGCCGCCAGCCGGGAAGGGCGCGTCGATCCCGAGATGATTCGCCAAGCCATTCGCTCCGAAACCGTTTTGATTTCCGTGATGATGGCCAACAACGAAATCGGCACGATTGAGCCGGTCGAGGCGATCGCCGCGATTGCCGCCGAGAAGGGAATCGCGTTTCACGTCGACGCCGTGCAAGCCGCCGGAAAAATCCCCGTCGATGTAAAGAGCATCGGCGCGCCGCTGCTTTCGATTTCCGGGCACAAGCTCTACGCGCCCAAGGGAGTTGGCGCGCTGTACGTTCGCGACGGCACGCGTCTTGACGCGCTGCTTTTCGGTGGACGCCACGGCCGCGATGGACGCCCCGGCACCGAAAATGTTCCTGGAATTGTGGGTCTCGGCAAAGCCGCCGAAATCGCGCGCCGCGGGCTGGCCGAAACAAATCCCCGCGTTGCCGCTTTGCGCGATCGCTTCGAGCGTGGTTTGCTGCTGGCCGTTCCGATCGTGCGTATCAACGGATCTTGCGCCGCGCGCACGCCCAACACATCGAACCTGGTCTTCTCGCACATCGAAGCCGAAGCCATGGTGATCGCGCTCGATCTTCAGGGTATTGCGTGCTCGGCCGGCGCCGCGTGCTCTTCGGGCACGATCGAGCCATCGCACGTGCTCACCGCGATTGGTCTGAATCGCGCCGACGCTCGCGCTTCGGTTCGCTTCAGCCTGGGCCGCTGCACCACCGAAGCCGAAATCGATCACGTGCTTGACGTGATTCCGCGCACCGTGCAGCGTCTGCGCAGCCTGTCGCCGACTTGGCGCGAAGCCGTGGTGGCGTAATGACGGTCATGCCGAATATCGAGGGTATGAGCGTGACCGGGATTCCGTCGCCTGACGAAATGCCCGCCAACCTAACGGTTGTCGCGATGAGCGGGGGCGTCGATAGCTCCACCGTGGCCGCGCTGCTTCACCAGCGCGGCGAAGCCGTCGCCGGTCTCACGATGCAGTTGTGGGATCAGCGCCGCTTGCCCGGCCTGCGCCCCATCGGCGCGCCGCGACAGCGCTGCTGTTCGCTTGACGACGCGCATGACGCGCGCCGCGTGGCGCAACATCTCGGCATTCCGCATTACGTGGTCAATTACGAAGATCGTTTCGAGCAGACCGTCGTGAAGCCCTTCGTCGCGTCATATCTCGCCGGTGAGACGCCCGTGCCATGCGCGCAGTGCAACAATCACGTGAAGTTCGATCCGCTGATTACCACCGCGCGCCAAATCGGCGCCGAGCGCCTGGCCACCGGGCACTATGCACGCCTGCGACGCAACGAAGAGACTGGCCGCATGATGCTGCTGCACGCCGCGGACAAGTCAAAGGACCAATCGTATTTCCTGTTTGGCCTGACGCAGGAGCAAATGTCGCGCACCGTTTTTCCCCTCGGTGAACTCGACAAACACCGCGTGCGCCAATTAGCCCGCGAAGCCGCGCTGCCCGTCGCTGAAAAACCGGATAGCCAGGAAATCTGCTTCGTCTCCGCCGGTCATTACGTGCAATTTATCGAATCGTATTTAGCCGAGCGCGGCGAAACCATGCCCGAAGATCACGGCGAGGTGGTCACCACCAGTGGAGAAGTGATTGGCCGGCACCAAGGCCTGCATCGCTTCACCATCGGCCAGCGCAAAGGCCTCGGATTTGCCGCCGGCCGCCCGATGTACGTCGTGGCGCTCGAACCGGAAACCAGACGCGTCGTCGTCGGCGAAGATGCCGAGCTGCGCCGCGCAACATGCGATGTACGCGACGTCAACTGGGTTTCGATCGCCGCGCCGTGCCAGCCGATTCGCGGTGCCGTAAAAGTCCGCCATCGGCACACACCGGCGCTCGCCACAATCGAAGCGTTCGACGCCACAACAGCGCGCGTCGCTTTCGATGAGCCGCAGCGCGCCCTGACTCCCGGGCAAGCCGCCGTGTTTTACGATGGAGAAATTGTTCTGGGCGGCGGAACGATCGTTTCCGCCGGTTGAATCTTCGGCGGAAATTAGCATCGGGGAAAAGCAATGCGGTTTGCGCGCAAAATCGCACGCGCAATTTAGAGCCGGAATTAAAATTTGCGGAAGTTTGAAGCTAAATGAACAGATTTTCGTCCGGCAAATCGCCGGTCGCGTGAGACGCGCCGTCATGGCGATGACGCCGGCGCGAGCGCAGAAATTCAATGCCGGTCTGAATGCCGCGAAGCACGGCGGTAGCCGATTGCACGGGGCCAAGCACGGAGCGGCGAACGGTTTTCCCGGCGTCTTCCACGGTTTCGAGCGCGCCGGTCAGAATCTGATCGACGTGCGCCAGTTGCAGCCGCAGCCGATCGAGCGTCTCGGTGAAAACGCGATCCACTTTTTGCGCCTGATTGCGCGCCAGATACGTGAACTCGGCGGCGTCGGCCAGCACGGAAGTGATGCGCGGTTGCGCATCCTCCATCATGATTTGCGCGCGCGTCAGAATCGGGAGTACGCGCGCCTCCACGTTACCCGCGATGCGCTCGACCTTCGCGCTGGTGCGCCGGAATTGCAGGTACAGCGCCACTACGGCGATGGCTTGCGCTACGAAGGCGAGCGCGGTGATTGCGACGAAAAATGGCAGCCAACTCATCGGCTTCTACCGTTCCTCAAAATGTCGAAACGCATCTCTGCGCGAATGCGCTGACTCGTGCTACTGCGCTTTCGATTTCTCTTTCTGGAAAGCTTCGCGGCCCGCGTCGACCGCGGCTGAAATCGAATCCCGCTGCCGCACCGCGACATTCTTGCCGCGTTCAACCAAATCTTCGGCGCGGTCTCGCAGTTCTCGCGCCTTGCGTTGCGCGTATTCGCGGCCTTCATCCGCCTTGTCCATCAGATATTCGCGCGTATCTTCGCCCGACTTCGGCGCAAAAAGAATTCCGACCAATGCGCCAATTCCGAGTCCGACCATGAAAAATGTCACTTTGGACCCTATGTTGTTGTCGCTCATCACTCAGCCTCCCTCAGTTCGTTATATTCACGCTAGCACATGCCCGGCACGCTTTCAAGGAAACCGCCGTTCGTGCCGCAGCGAAGCGCCGCACACGCGCGCCACATTGGATTGGATGCGGAAGCTGGCACGTTTGGCGGCTGGCACGGGCACAATATCGCTGGTCGCGGTTGGTATGGGCGCGCGTGCCGCACGGCGCTCTGTGGCGCGCCGCAAATTGCTCCGATATGGCGCGGAGCCGCTAGCGGTTCTTCGCAGCGGAGAGATTTTTCGGCGATCGCTGATTCAGCGTGTCCAGCAGCAATTTTGCGGCATCGGGAGGTTTCTCAGCGCCGTGCAAGACCACGTCTTTGGCATTCACATGGTGACCGTACAGTTTGGTATTCGCCGGGCCATCGGCGCGCAGAGTTGAACCGGTTAGTGCCGCGCCGGCAAATACTCCTTTTGCGCGCGCGAAGGTGAGCATCTCGGAATGCAGGATTACATCTTCCTCCGCCGCCGTGTCGCGTCCCACAGGGCCGGCTGCCGCGGAAGCGTTCCCGCCAAGTTTCACTTTGCTCGTGAGAATGGAGTTCGCTCCGTCGGGATTCATCACGGTGATTAGAATGTCCACGGATTCGCCACCCGCCTCGAGGCCCCAGCTCACGCCTTCGAGCGCCACCATTGTGGGCGCGCCCCACGGTCCATCGAAATGCGGGCCGCTGCGGCAGGTCATCGCTCCCCGGCCAAAGCTGCCGCCCCAGAAAAGCGTGAATAGGTTCCCGGAGCCCTTGATCACACCCGGAAGCACGATTACGCATTCGGCCCGATCGAGCGCGAACTGCAAACCAACATACGGACCATTTAGGATTTCTCCCAGGACCTTTCCCGCATGTTGCAGACGGTCCTGCTCGCGCTCGTCGTTTGGATTAGGCGCGGTCTGCGCGGGGGCTGTTTGCGACGGCCCCGTTTGCGCAGAGGGCGTTTGCGGCGGCGCGGTCTGTTGAGTTGGCGCTTGCGGAAACGCGCCCATGGCCAGCGTCATTATCAACGCGGTTGCTTTAAACGTTGATTTGATCATTGCGCGGCTCCCGATTTAGGAATTCAGAGACGGCGGAATTCGCGATTCAGCTCCCAGAATTTGCACATCGTAAATCTTTTCTTGGTGCGGAGACAAGAAAATTGATGAGCCTCCGGCGAGGCTTCGGCCAGTCGGTCGCCGGGAATGTGTTCCGCGTACATCGGCCAATTGGCGAGCAGAGCGCGGATTAGGATGCTTCCGACGCGTAGGCCGATTCCAGAGCGGGGACGTACGCAACGTGTAAGGTGCGGTGACGCTGGCGACAGCGGATTTGCCGGGCGCTTGCATGCAGTATCGAGAAAGAGATTCCGGCGCTGGGAGTTTATCAGAGAATTTCAGCAGTTTACCGAGGATGGGTGCGGAAATATTCGGCAAGGCGGGTGGCTTGTGGACGCGTCACGACTTTGGCGAGATCTCCGGCGCTGGCGGCGCGGACGCGGGCTACGCTGCCGAAGCGCGCGAGGAGTTTACGGGCGCTCGGAGCGCCGATGCCGGGGACATCTTCGAGTTCGGAGTGCAGCGTGCGTTTTGCGCGGCGCTGTCTGTGGAAGCCGACGGCGAAACGATGGGTTTCGTCGCGAATTTGCTGGACGAGATGCAGAATCGGAGAGTGGCGATCGAGACGCACAGGTTCGTCTTCTTGTCCGAGGACGTAGAGAATTTCTTCCTGCTTGGCGATGGCGGCGACGGGCTGATTGATGATGGCGAGTTCGTCGAGCGCCGCCGCCGCGGCGTGCAATTGGCCGAGACCGCCGTCGATCAGAATCAGGCTCGGAAGCGGCTTTTTTTCATCTTGCAGGCGGCGGTAGCGGCGCGTGACGGCTTCGCGCATGGAAGCGAAATCGTCATTTTGAAAATCGACGGCGGCGTGACCGGAGACGGACTCTCCGCGGATGATGAATTTGCGGTAGCCGGATTTTTTCATCCGTCCGGCTTCCCAAACAACCATGGAAGCGACCGTGTCCGATCCCTGGATGTGAGAAATGTCGAAGCTTTCGATGCGTTCGGGTGTCTCGGGCAAGTTGAGCGCTTGTTCGAGAGCTTCAGCGATCGCTTTCGGGTTTGGTTTTTGCACGCGGAAGCGCTGCTCGAAGGAGTGGCGGGCGTTTTTTTCGACGAGTTCGACGACGGCGCGTTTTTGTCCGCGCTGCGGCACCAGGATTTCCACGCGCGAGCGAGGCGGGCTGAGTTGCGCGGCGCGGTCGGTGAGGATTTGTTCGAGAAGCGCGCGATCCTCAAAATCTTCAGGGACGTGGATGAAGCGCGGAAGGTAGGCGGCGTCAAGATAAAGCTGCTTGATGAGCGAAGGCAGGAATTCGGCGGGATTGAATTCAGTGAGATCTTCCCAATAGAAATCGCGGCGATCGACAACACGGCCGCCGCGAAAGTGAAAAAGATTCACGGCGACTTGCGGCGGTTCGGCGTACCAAGCGAGCGCGTCGGTGTCGTCGCCGGAAGCGGCGGCCATTTTCTGGCGCTCGTCGATATCTTCGAGCGTGCGCAAGAGATCGCGATACTGCGCGGCTTGCTCGAACCGCTCTTGATCGGAAGCTTCGCCCATGCGCTGTTCGAGACTGCGCGCCAAATCCTGGCGGCGGCCGTCGAGAAAAAGGCGCGTGTCGCGCGCGGTTTCCGCGTAGCGTTCATCGGTGACGAGGCCGGGAACGCACGGGCCAAGGCAGCGATGAATGTAATATTGCAAGCAGGGGCGCGGGTGGGCGCGCGTGAGATCCACGGTGCAGGACGGGACACGGAAACGTTTGTGAATGAAACTGACGATGCGGTAGGCGAGGCTGGCCGGGAAATACGGACCGAAAAAAATCGAGCCATCTTTTTTCAGGCGGCGCGTGACGTAGACTCGTGGATATTTCTCAAATGCGGTATAGCGAATGTAGGGATACGTTTTGTCGTCGCGCAACAGGATGTTGAATTTCGGCTGGTGCCGCTTGATCAGATTGTTTTCAAGCGCCAGGGCCTCGCGCTCATTGTCGACGACGATGAATTCGACATCGGCAATTTCGCGAACTAAAGAGCCGGTCTTAGCGTCGGTCCAGTGCGATTCGAGGAAGTAGGATTTCACGCGCTGGCGCAGTTCGCGCGCTTTGCCGATGTAGAGGATCGTGCCAAGGACATCCTTGAAGAGATAGACGCCCGGATCGTCGGGGAGGCTGGCGACTTTTTCTGAGAGGTCCATTTGGGCGACACGCTTCGCGCATATGACTGAAGCAACGCGCTCCGCGCACACGATTAAAGCACCACGCTCCGCGCAGGGCGGGCGCGGTAGAATCTAGGGGCAACGTTGATGATAGCAGAGGGAATCAAACTCTTGGTGAACGTGCGCAAGCGTTATCCGGTACTGCTGGCACTTGTGTTGAGCTTCGGGCTCGGCACGATTCCGGCGGCGGCGCGGCAGATCGATCCTTCCAAGCCGCCACCCCCGCCACCGTCAGCCACACCCGCTCCTGCTCCCGATGCGAAACCTTCGTCGGATTCAGCGGCACCGGCGGCAGCGACGACTCCCGCGTTCGATCCGTTGCACGCGCAGAAGAGTGTCGATGTGGGCCAATATTATTTAAAGACCGGCAATTATCCGGCTGCGATCGATCGATTCAAGGAAGCGATCGGCTACCAATCAAACTTAGCGCTGCCGTGGGATTTGCTGGGACAGGCTTACGACAAGGAACACGAGCAGAACGAAGCGCTCGCGGCCTACCAGAAATATCTGGCGCTTTTGCCGGACGGAAAAGAATCCGATCGCGTGCGGAAGCGCGTGACAAAGTTGCAAGCCGACTTGGCGAGCGACGCGGCGAAACAGTCCAAAAAATAATCGCGCCACGCAGGCGGGTGAACGCGTCAACGCATGTGTTTAAGATAGCGGCGAGCGCGGTCGTAATCCAGAAAACGCTTTTCTTCGCGGCGAAATTCCAACGAATGTATTTCCAAACCGCAGCGAGCCACCCGCAGCGGGTGTTTCACGTGCAACATTTCGTGGAACAGGATGGATTCCACGACGTACCGCGGCATGCCGGGCTGATCGAGGCGCGCGTTGAGCACAATTAAATCCAGACCTGGATCGAAGCAGCCGAGTTGGCGACGCCAGATGCGCGCGCTCCACGCGAGGCCGGGGCGGTGGAGGCGTCCCGCGAAGTAGCGCTGATTGAGCGCCGTGAAAAGCGGAGCAAGATCGTGCGTGCGGCCGCGCGCTGGCAACGTGGGGCGGCGCGCGCGATGCCGGCGCAAGCGGCGAATGCGGCGCTCGGTGCTGGGCGCGGCGGAAAATTGGCGATAGAGATGAAGCAATTCCTGAGGGACGCGCTTGCGATACAGGCGGCCGAGCAGTACCGCGGCAGTGGCCTCAATCACGGCGAGCGGCGCGCCGCGCAGAACGTCGGAGAGGCGCGCGATCGCATCGGAATCCTCGCGCAGACGAATCGTGTGAGAAAGATTCGCGTAGGGATAAAACTCGACGGCGAATTGAGGCGGGCGGCCGTGGCAACCGAGCCGCGTGAACATGCGCTGAAACGCAAGCGCGCCGCCCGGGACCGCGGAGACCGCGCCGGCTGGGGCGGCACGGTGGCTACGATTGGACCGAGCGGCGCCGCGGACACGCGGTTGGGCCGGAGAGTTTGGCACCGTCACTGTTTGCGGCGCACCGGCGCCGTGGAATCCGTTTTGGCGGCATCGACGATGTCGGAGATGGCATCTTTCGTGGACTCGATGGCGTCGTCGAGATTGTCTTTGTAATCTTCGAGCAGCGGGGCGTTGGGCTCGAGACCCTGCAGATACGGCAAATATTCCTTAGCGCGCGCGTCGAAGATCTTCATCGCCTCATGGACATCCTGTTGCTTGTCAACGGCCACGCCGATCAGCTCATCGCCATCATCGACGCAGCCGGCGTAGGCGTTCAGAAGATCATTGACGCGCTCGCCCTGGCGGCGGTCGGCGGGATCCAGATGCGCGAGCTCGTATTTAATTTTCTGGACGCGATCGCCGGCGAATTCGACGAAGAGCTTGATTTTTTCGGAATACGTGAAGGCGTCGCGAATTTTGTCGGCTTCGGTGTCGGTCAAGTAGTCCTTATCCGGTTTTTGCGGCGGCGGCGCGGCGCGCGCGGCCAGCGGAGCCGCGACAATCGCGGCGAGGGCCATTGCCAGAAACCATTGCGAGACGCGTCGCGCGGTCATCATCGCCGGCATCGCTTTGCATCGAAGCTTCATTTCTCCAGAGGGCTCCAGGCGAAGTTCGCAGTCCAAGACGACGGTGCTTTCACCTTACGCTGTTGGCGCGGAAACAGAATATCGATCAATTCATTTTGCGATTCGACCAGATCGGAACGCACCGCGCGGAACCAGGGATGCTTGTCGGGCGGCAAATCCAGAATGATGCCGTCCATGTGGCGCACGGCTTCACGCAACGCGATCTGAAGCTCCTTGAAACCGGCCGGATGATCCTGAGCATGGGCGCTGACGGTTTGCAGGGCCGCAACGGTGGCTTTGGTTTCGTCGCGGAAGCGCTCGAGTTGCGCGAGCGAGCCCACATCGTCGCCTGAGTCCAGCGTTTTCAGGGCACTATCGAAGACGGCGGGTTCGAGCTTGGCAAGCGCTTTGGCTTTCGCGACCGGATCGGGAGCTTGATCGAAGGCGATTTGCTCGGCAGCGAGGCGCTGTGCCGGCGAGGTCGTGGGCGCCGCGGCCAAAAGCGCGGGGCGGGACGCAACGCACGGCGCCGCGATAATGGTCAGGCAAATTATCGGGAGACTATGACTCCACGACATGCTACTGCCTCTTTTGCATCTGGCGTTGCAAAGCCAGAATTCGTTGCCGCGCCTGGAAATCCTGCGTGTCGTGGCTTCCCTGGTCGAGGTCAAGATATTTCTGGTAGGCGGCAATCGCCTCCGGCTTGCGAGCCAGTTTATCGTAACAGGTGCCGCGGACAAACCAAGCGATGGGCTTGAGCGGCTCGCGCGCGGAGAGCAGATCGAGTGTCGCGAGCGCCGAGGGGCAATCGCCGCCGAGATAGTAAGCGTCGACGAGATCGCGAAGCGGATCGACAGCGGCGCCGTCAATCGAGAGAGATTTGTTTAGCGCGGCGGTGGATTCGGGAAACTGGCGCAGCTCAAGCAGCGAACGGCCCAGCCACGCGTAAAGCTCGGGATCGGCGGGCGAAAGTGGAATGGCTTGTTGCAAAGTTGCGGCGGCGTCCTTCCAATGACTCTGCTGCATATAGATGCCGGCGCGCATCTTAAGGCTGTTCGCATCCGGAGCGGCTCCGGCTTGGGCGAGGTCGAGTTCGGCGAGAGCGGCGTCGAACTGGTTGGTCTGCATGAGGGCATAGGCGCGGTCCTCGTGCGCGGCGCGGTCGGCGGGCTGCAACTTCAGATACACGTTTAGAACGTCAGCGGCATCGCTGTATTTTTTTTGCGCTTCGAGGGATTGCGCGAGTCCTAGCTGGGCCGGCGCCGAATTGGCTTTGAGTGCGACGGCGCGACGAAATTCGGCTTCGGCTTCGGCCGAGCGATTCAGGCGCACAAGGGCGCGCGCGAGGCCGAATGCGATTTCGTAATCGTTGGGGGCGAGGAGCGCGGCTTTTTGATATTGCACGACGGCTTCATCGAGTTTGCCGGCGTGTTCGAGCGCGAGTCCGTAGAGGAAACGCGGGCGGCTTTCGGTGGGCGTGAGCTCGGCGGCGTGGGCGAAGGCGGTTGCGGCAGACGCCGGGTCGGAATCGAGAAGAAGCAGGCCGAGGTTCAGGTGCGCTTCGGCCATTTTGGGATTGATCGCGATAGCAAGCTCGAATTCGGATTTGGCATCGTCGTCGTGTTTCAACTGCGCGTCGGCGTAACCGAGCTCGAAATGCGCGTATTCCGAATCGGGATAGCGGACGAGATATTCCTGGAGCAGCGGGATGGCAGCGGCGAAATCGCCGTGCGTGGTGTCGTCCTGCGCTTGCTGCAATACCGAGCCGAGTGGATCGGTGTGCGTGCGCGGGGACGAGGATTTTGGGGCGGGTTGCGGCGCGGCCGGAGTCTGCGCGGGCGCGCTTTGCGCAGATTGAGCCGCGACGATCGAAGCGGGACAGATTGCGGCAATCAGTAAAATCGCGGCGCGAGGAATCTTCATTGAGGTGGCTTCATTCGCGTTGGTTCATTCCCAAAACCGCATTCGCTTACCGTGATTCATTATCAGATGGATTCGTTGCTTGCGATCATTTTTTGCGAGCCTGGCGGGCAACGGTCTTTTTAACGCGCGCTGAAGCTCTCTCGACGGGTGAAGCGGGGGGCGGCACGATAGCGCCATGGCCATTATGTCCGTTGTGTCCATTGTGGCTTTCCGCGAGAACGCGCGCGAGAAACCGGCCGGTGTGCGAATGCGGATTGCGCGCGACTTGTTCGGGCGTGCCTGTGGCGACGATGCGGCCACCGCGCTCGCCGCCTTCGGGGCCCAGATCGATCACCCAATCGGCGGATTTGATTACATCGAGATTGTGTTCGATCACGAAAAGGGAAGCGCCGGTTTCGAGAAGTTTGCGGAAAACGATCAGTAGTTTCTGAATATCGTCGAAGTGCAGGCCGGTGGTGGGCTCATCGAGAATATAAAGGACACCCTGGTTTGCCTGGCGCGCGAGATGCGCGGCGAGTTTCAGGCGCTGCGATTCGCCGCCGGAGAGAGTGGTGGCGGATTGGCCCAAACGCAGATAGCCGAGGCCGACTTCATCGAGCACTTTCAGGCGCGAGACGATGCGCGGCAAGCCCGCGAAAAATCCCAGCGCTTCGCGCACGGTTAGTTGCAAAACTTCGTGAATGTTTTTTTCGCGGAAGCGCACTTCGAGAACGCCGCTTTTGAAACGCGTGCCGCGGCATTCTTCGCAGACCAGCTCGACGTCGGCGAGAAACTGCATTTCGACAGTGACAGTGCCATCGCCCTGGCAGGCTTCGCAGCGGCCGCCGGGAATGTTGAATGAAAAATGCCCGGGACCGTAGCCGCGCTTTTTGGCTTCGGGCGTGCGCGCGAACACATCGCGAATGGCGTCGAAGGCTTTCAGATACGTGGCTGGATTCGAGCGCGGGGTGCGGCCGATGGGGGATTGGTCAACGAGCACGACTTCTTTGATCAGCGCGTCACCTTCGATGCGATCGTAGGAATCGCGCAGCACCTTCGGGCCTTCGTCCTGGATCACGGGGCCGTTTCGGCGCGCTTCGAGCGCACGGAACAGAACATCGTGGACAAGAGTGGATTTTCCCGAGCCTGAAACGCCGGTGATGGCGACGAGGCTGCCGAGCGGAATCGTTAAATCCAGATTTTGCAAATTGTGTGCGCGTGCGCCGAAGACGCGCAGAAAACGGCCATTCGGTTTGCGGCGCATCGTGGGCGTGGGAATGCGCAGTTCGCCGGATAAATATTTCGCTGTGAGTGAGTGATCGTGCCCGGCGCCGAGCTTGGCGATGGTGCCGGCGAAAACGATGCGTCCGCCATGCTCGCCTGCGCCGGGGCCGAGATCGAGAAGATAATCGGCAGCGTTAATCGTGTCGGGATCGTGCTCGACGACGAGGATCGTGTTGCCCAGGTCGCGCAGGCTTTTCAGAATCGAAATCAACCGATGCGTGTCGCGCGGATGAAGGCCGATGGAAGGTTCGTCGAGAAGATAGAGCGCGCCGACCAAGCGCGAGCCAAGCGAGGTGGCGAGTTGAATGCGCTGCGCTTCGCCGCCGGACAGCGTGGAGGTGAGGCGATCGAGCGTGAGGTAGTCGAGGCCGACTTCGTCGAGATACGCGAGGCGATGGCGAATTTCCTCGAGGATTTTGTCGGCGATGTGCGCTTCGGCGGGGCCGAGCTCGATGGCGCCGAAAAACTGGCGCGCTTCGCTTACCGTCATCGCGCAAACTTCGTGAATCGGAGCGCCGGCCAGACGCACGGCGCGCGCTTCGGGACGCAGGCGAGTGCCGTTGCATTCCGGGCATGTGGCGTAACCGCGATACCGGCTGAGAAAAACGCGCACATGCAATTTATATTTTTTCCGCTCGAGCCACTGGAAAAATCCTTGCACGCCGATGTAGCCGGCTTTTTTGTCGCCGGCCACGATGGCTTCGCGCTGCGCGACGGTAAGGTCGCGATAGGGAACGTCAAGCGGAATATCGTGCGCGCGCGCGTATTTTTTAAGATCATTCCACGGGCCGCGATAGCGAGGTTTCGTCCACGGATCAACGGGGCAGTCATTGATGGTTTTGCCGCGGTCGGGAATCACGAGATCGATATCGAAATCGATCGTGTTGCCGAAACCCTGGCAACGCGGGCATGCGCCGTAAGGATTGTTGAACGAGAAAAGGCGCGGCTCCGGCTCGGCATAAATGGCGCCGCACTTTTTGCACTCGAAGCGCTCGCTGAAGACGACGCGCTCGGGTTCGCCGCCCTCGACGGCGGGCAGAAATTCCAGAAGCGTTTCGCCTTTGCCTTCGCGATAGCAGATCTCCACGGAATCGACGAGGCGCGAACGCACGTCGGGGGAAACCGAGAGTCGATCCACGAGGACATAGACGGGCTTCGTGAAATCGATATCGAGGAGCGTTTCGGGAGAAGAGAATTCGTGCACGCGGCCGTTTTGGTAAAGGCGATTGAAGCCGCGCTTTTGCACGGCGGCGAGCGCTTCACGGAGCGCGTCGCTTACCGGCGCGGGCGCCGGCGATTGCGGCTGCGCTTTAGCACGCGAACGTTTTGCCGCCGCGGCCGGGGGCGCGGCGATTTGGAGCGCGTAGAGAACGTAGAAGCGCCGGCCTTCGGGAAATTGCAGAACGCGCGCGACAATTTCGTCAATCGAATCGCGGCGCACACGCTCGCCGCAGCGGGTGCAGAAAGTGCGGCCGGCGCGCGCGTACAGTAGACGCAAATAATCGTAAATTTCCGTGGCTGTCGCTACAGTTGAACGCGGATTGCGCGTGGAATTTCGCTGGCGGATCGCGATGGCCGGAGCGATGCCGGTGATCTCATCGACATCGGGCTTTTCGATGCGTTCGAGGAATTGGCGCGCGTAAGCGGAAAGCGATTCAAGATAGCGGCGCTGGCCTTCGGCATAGATCGTATCGAAAGCGAGCGACGATTTTCCGGAACCGGAGACGCCGGTGACGACCGTTATGGCGTTATGCGGAATCTCGCAACTGACGTTTTTGAGGTTGTGGACGCGGGCGCCGCGTACCCGCAGGACGTCCTGCTCGACTGGTGGCGCGATTTCCGGGACTGGCACCGTGTTTGGCGATTTCACCCGCACAGCTCCCACAGGCGCGTCCGAAGCGCTCTGCTTAAACAAACAATTATACGTCGGCGGGCGCGACGCGGCAATTGGGCTGAAAGCGGGGTAGTGGGCCAATTGCGTGTTGCCGAGTCGCGTCCATCCGACGCTGCGCGTTACGCCGCGATGCTGGCGAGCATCTTCGCCGGCACAAAATCGTAAAGATAACGCAGAGTAGCAGAGAGCACGGAGATACGCAGAGAAAGGCCACGGAACTTGCGTCGGAGAGTATGGCGACCCTCCTGGCCCGACCGCTGTCAGCAACACAAGGTTAGCCCACTACCGAAAGCGGCCTAAGCGATTGGCTAATTGGAATATTTCTGGAGGCCGCAATTCAGGCATTGGCGGGCGAAAACGTTGTGGTAGCGCGGCGACGCGAAAAACTTCTCTGCGCATCGCGGGCAGCGGAAATTCTGCAAGCGAATGGCGGTAACGAAGAAAACCACGACCCAGAGACTTTCCAACACGAGACAGGTTATGAAGTTGCGGCGGATGGCGGCGCTGAAGCAAATGGACGCGACGATGATCGAAAGTTCGACGACGAATGCAAACAAGAATTGGCTACTGAGCTTCTTGCACGCTTCCCATTGCTGGCTGTAATCGCTCATCGGTTCGGATCGCCGGCTTAAGAAATGCCGGCGCCTATCATATTGTGTGGCCTTCGCGCGAGCAATCCAGCCTGGGGAGAATGTGATAGATTCGATAGTCGAAAGGATTATCGCGGGTGAATTCATTCGATCGCATCATTTGGATTGTGCTGGACAGCGTGGGAATTGGCGCGCTGCCCGACGCCGTCGATTACGGCGACGTGGGGCGCAACACGCTCGGCCACGTGGCGGAATCGCGGCCACTGCACCTGGATAATCTTGTGCGCTTAGGCCTCGCGAACATCGCGCCGCTCGATCATTTGACGCCGCCCGCGCCACCTATCGGATGCTACGGCAAGGGCGCGACGCACTCGCCCGGAAAAGACACCACCACAGGTCACTGGGAAATGGCGGGAATTTGGTTGGCGCAGGCGTTTCCCGTTTACAAGCATGGATTTCCGCCGGAAGTCATGGAGCCTTTCGAGCGCGCCATCGGGCGCAAAACGCTGGGCAATAAGCCGGCGTCGGGCACGGAAATTATCAAAGAACTGGGCGAAGAGCACATGCGCACGGGATTTCCCATCGTGTACACGTCGGGCGACAGCGTGTTTCAGATCGCGACGCACGAGGACGTGATTCCGATCGCGGAACTTTATCGCATGTGCGAGATCGCGCGGAAAATTCTGGATGGGCCGAATCGCGTGGGGCGCGTGATCGCGCGGCCGTTCACGGGAACGCCGGGGAATTTTCGCCGCACGGAGCGGCGACACGATTACGCCGTGCAACCGCCGCGGCCCATGCTGCTGGACGTGCTCAGCGACCTGAAGGTGCCGGTGTTCGGCATCGGGAAGATCCATGACATTTACGATGGGCGCGGCGTGGAGCAATACGTGACGACAAAAAATAATCTGGATGGCATGGACAAATTGACGCTGGAACTGACGCGGCAGGAACACGGACTGATTTTCTGCAACCTTGTGGATTTCGATATGTTGTACGGGCATCGTAAAGACGTGGAGGGTTTCGCGCGATCGCTCGAAGAATTCGATGTTGCGCTGGGCAAGTTGCTGCCGTGGTTGCGGCCGCGCGATCTTCTGATGCTTACGGCCGATCACGGATGCGATCCCGATCCGCGCTGGCCCACCACGGATCATTCGCGCGAGTATGTGCCGATCGTGACGTTCAGTTCGGCGGGAAAGCGCGGCATTGCGCTGGGCGTGCGCGATACGCTGGCGGACATGGGCCAAACCGTGGCGCAGAATTTCGGCGGCGCCATTCCGCACGGCACTACCTTTCTACCTCTTCTATCCGATAATTAAATTTAATTAACTTGCGCCGGGCCGAATAGCGGCTCGCAGAGATTCGCGTCAGTCCGCGGGCGAGGCCTTCTGCGAGAAATAGCCGGAGCGCGTACGCACGGTGAGTTTGCCCATGCCCTTGGGCGGAAAAACTTGCACCGTCACGGTGCGGAATGAGCCATCCTGCGTGGTATTGGTGGGATAGTAGGCCAGCGTGTATTGATTGCGGATGTCGTGCGCGATCTGAGTGCAGATGGCTTCGGTATCGCCGACATCCTCGGGGAAGAACGCGGCGCCGCCGGTGGCATCGGCGAGTTGCTGCAAAACGCGCTGCGCGTGGCGGACCTTGGCGCGCGTCATGTCATCTTTGCCGAACAGACCGATCGCGTAGATGATGGCGTCTGAGTGCTGCGCTTCGTTGATGGTGTCCTGCAAACTGTGATGACTGAAGTCGTCGTCGCCGTCAGTGATCAGCAGCAAAACTTTCTTGTCTTTGTGACCCTTTTTCAGGTGATCGAGCGAACCGATGATCGCGTCGTAGAGCGCGGTGAGTCCACGCGCGTCGATGCGCTCAAGGGCTTCTTTCATCTCGTCGATGTTGCTGGTGAAATCGTGTTCGGTGTCGAGGTAATAGTCGTCGTTGAAATTGACGACGAAAGCTTCGTCCTGCGGGTTGGACGTTTGGACGAAGGTAAGGGCCGCGGCGTTCACCTGCGGCCGCTTATCGCGCATGCTGCCGCTATTGTCGATCACGAGGCCGACGCTTACGGGCACGTCCTCCTGCTTGAAGAGCGACAGTGTTTGCTCGACCTTGTCTTCATACACGCGGAAATCATCCTTTTGCAGACCGGGCACGAACACGCCGCGATCGTTAAAAACCGACGCGTGCAGAACAACCAGGCTGACGTTGCTCTGAATCGCATAGCCGCCCTTGCTGTTTGGCTGAGTGCTTTGTGCGCCTGTCGCGCCTGGCGGAGGCGGCGGTGCGGGAGTTTGATCGAGGCCCTGGGGGCGAGCCCAGGCAATCGAAACGGCGGCAAGAACGGTAAGAAGCAGCGTGCAAATCAGACGAGCGCGGCCTCCGCTCATTTGGCGGTTACTGGGCCGGTGCGAAATATCCGGTTTTAGCGTAGACGCTGAGAGGAGGCAGACCCCTGGGCGGAGTGAGTTTGACCTTAATCTTGCGCCACGTGCCGTCGCGGTTGCCGTTGCTTGGTCTGTAGGCCACCACATATTGGTTGCGAAGCTCCATTCCAATTTTCGCCGCGATGTCCGGCAAATCGTTCAAGTTGGTGACCGGAAAAACCCGGCCTCCGCTCATCTCCGTCAACTCATTCAACAGCGACGGCCCTTGCATTTCCTCCGGAGTGCGGCTGCGCACGTCCATCGGATCGAAAATGCCGACGGCATAGAGCTGACAATCGGCTTCTCTCAAGAAGCTTTTGATGTCGCTCTCGTTGTACCGGCTATGATTATCGCCTCCATCCGATATGATGAGCAAGGCGCGCTTGGCGTTGCGTGCACCCCTCATCTCCGACAATCCCAGGTAGATGGCATCGAGCAGGGCGGTGCGGCCGCGCGCCGCGGTGAACATCATTCGGCTTTGCAATTCATCCACGCTGGAAGTGAACGGGCTGGTAAGTTCGGCGCGATCGTTGAAGCTGACCAGGAAAAATTCGTCCAGCGGATTCGCGGTGTGGAAGAATTGCACCGCGGCTTCGCGGGCCTTGTCCACTTTGTCGGACATGCTTCCGCTCATATCGAAAATCACGCCGATGGAAATCGGGACGTCTTCGCTCGAGAAGTTAACGATTTCCTGTTCGACTCCATCTTCGTATACGTGGAAATTTTCTTTCTCGAGGCCCGTCACGAGTCGATCGAAGGGATCGGTGACGGTGACGTTCACGAGCGCGAGATCGACGTCGACCTTGATCTCTTTAGCTTTGGTGACCGGTGTCGCGGGAGGCGGCGCCGGTTTTTCAGGGCCGGTGACTTGCGCATACGCCGGCAGCACTGCAAAGGCACACACCACCAGAAATAACGCGCAAAAGTTGCCAGAACGTCCGTGTGGCTTCACTGCGCCTCCTACTTGGATCCGATCCACCCGACCGGCTGAGGCGTCGCTTCGTGGCTATCTTGAAGGATTCTACCACGGGACTTCGCCAGCGCAAGGCCGCGCGCCGGCGGGTAGTGGGCCAATTGCGTGTTGCCAAGTCGCGTCCATCCGACGCTTCGCGTTACGCCGCTATGCTGGCGAGCATCTTCGCCGGCACAAAATCGTAAAGATAACGCGGAGGCGCAGAGGGCACGGAGATACGCAGAGAAAGGCCACGGAACTTGCGTCGGAGAGTATGGCGCCCTCCCTGGCCCGATCGCTGCCAGCAACACAAGGTTAGCCCACTACCCGCCGGCGCGCCCGCGTTGACTCTTCGCCGCCTGTGATAGCATCGATTCCAGACGCCAGCGCTGTGGCATTAAATTTTCTGCGAGGGAATAAAGCAATCGGATGACCGCCGAAACGCCCAATCGAACGCCGGGTCGCACCGATGTGCTGGCAATCATTCCGGCGCGGTATGAATCAACGCGCTTGCCGGGGAAACCGTTGGTGATGCTGGCCGGCAAGACGATGATCCAGCGCGTGTGGGAGCGCGTCGCTCTGGCGAGCTCGGTCACGCGCGCCGTCGTCGCCACAGATGACGAGCGCGTTCTGAATGCCGTGCGCGCGTTTGGCGGAGACGCGGTGATGACCCGCGCAACGCATCGCTCCGGCACGGAGCGCGCCGCTGAGGTTGCCGCGGGTCCGCTGGGTCAGGGCGACATTCGATTCGTCGTGAACGTGCAGGGCGACGAGCCGCTGCTCGACCCGGCGGGGATTGACGCGGCCGTCGAGGCGCTCGATTCCGAGGGTGAACCCGGCGTAGCCACGCTTGCCGTGCCGATCGCGGTGACTTCCGAAATCATGGATCCGAACGTGGTGAAGACGGTTTTGGATTTCGAGGATCGCGCGCTTTATTTTTCGCGCGCGCCGATTCCGTGGGTGCGCGATCGCAACGGGCTTGTGCACGCGCGCCACTTGAAGCATTTGGGACTTTATGCATTCCGCCGCGCCGCGCTTTTGGAATTTCCCACGCTGCCTACGGGCGTGCTTGAGCGGCTCGAGCAGCTTGAACAACTGCGATGGCTTGAGAATGGTTATTCGATTCGCGTGGTTGAGACGCTGAACGACTCCATAAGCGTGGACGTGCCGGAAGATGTGGCGCGCGTGGAAGCGTTGTTGCGCGCCGCGGAGAAATAATCGGCGGCGCGCGCAAGCCCGACAGGGAATTGAACCTTCAAACCCGGCGTATCAGAATTGCCGCGTAAGTTGCCCGTTGAATACAAGCGTCGGATCGATGTCGACCAGGAACACGGTGTTCGAGTTCGCCACGTAGGCCGCCAGATCGTAGGTATTGTTGCTCGCGTCCATCAGCGTTACGGTGCCGCGGCCATTCACCGCAAGCGAATACGTTCCCGTCAGCGTGATGTTAGGTTGCAGCACCAAAGCGTCGTTGCGATCCCATGTGCCGGACACTATGCCGTTGGTTTTCCCGACGGTGAGTTGGCCGGTCGCATCTTGTTGCGCGACGGTGGGAGCAGCGGCGCCGGTCCAGTTGAGCGCGAAGCTTCCGGTTACGTTCGCTGTCGAGAACGTGCCGCCACGCTGCGCGAGAAGTATGCCATCGGCGGCAGCGATCGAAGAGTCCGTTTCCTGAATGAAGCCCTGCCCGGCCGAGACAAAATAAATTACGAAGGTCTTTAGCGTCTGGCCGCCAGCCGTGAATGATGCGGTGCCGCGTCCGGACGCAGCGACCGCGTAAGTTCCCGCGAATTGCACGGAGGTCGTCGCGGTTCCGTTGTTGTTCTGGTCGTAGAGGCCGTTCGAGATGCTGGTTGGGAGTCCGCCCGATCCATCCGCCAAAAATATTCCAGCCGCGGCGATTTTTCCGGTCGAGCTGCGTCCGGAAATTGTGAAAACGGTCAGACTGGAAAGGTAACCGGCGTTGGCGGTTCCACTTTGTTGCAAGATGTCGCCGACAAGGTCGGCCGAGGAGTCGGTTTCGATGAAGCGCGCTTGCCCCGCTGAAATCATGTAGAAGCTGAACGTGGTTGCGCCGCCGGGACCGTTGATTGTCGCGATTCCGCGACCCGTGGTGGCGTTAATCGTTCCGAATGTGCCCGAAAATGCTGCCGCGGAATTTGGCGTTCCGCCGGCATCGATGTCTTCAAGTCCGTTTTGAATCGCGTCGCCCGCGCCGGTTGCCGCGAATTGGCCAATCTCGGAAGTCGGTGTCGCGCTGCCCGTCACGCCGAAGAAATCGAAAGCGTACGGGCCCGTGAAACTCGTTTGTGTGAATGACGACGCAGTCTGTAAATCCGCCTGGCCGCGCGCCGTGGCGGAATTATCCGCTTCGATCAGCCTGATCTGAGTGGCGGATACCACTGCCAAATCGTAATTGGTCGTGCCGGCAGCATCGGTCAGAGTAGCTGTGCCACGGCCGTCGGGTCCGACTTTGTAAGTTCCATTGATCGCGCCCGATGTGGCTGCGGAGCCGGCTGCGTGGTAGTCCTCGGTGCCGGTAAAGCGGCTAACGCCATCGGCTGTGAACGTGCCCGCGCGCGCGAAAAATCCGGAAGTGTTTTGCCCGGCGAGAGAAAACGCATACTGGCCCTGCACCGACGCCGCCGCGTAGTTGAGCGTCACCGTTGCGCCCGCCGATTGAGTGGTATCGGCGTCCAGATAGACTTCGACGAAAACTTCTCCGCCCGGGGGCGGCACCTGCGGCGGAGTGTAATTGCCCATCGGATCGACAAATCCGAATGTCGCATTTCCGCCGATGATGCTGTTCACTTCCCACGTGACCGCCGGATTCGTCGGCGGGTTGGTATTCAAGCCGAACAGCGAAACCGTGAAGGGAGTCGTCGTGGCAGGGAGCGTCGGTGCAATCGTCGCCGTTGTCGGCGAAATGGTCACAACTGGAGTCGGCGTGATCACGATAGATGCGACGGCAAAAGTCGCTGTATCCGCGGTAACTTCAACCGTGATGGTTACTACCGCCGGGTTCGGCGGAGTAGTGGGCGCCTGATAGAGACCGTTCGTGCTGATCGTTCCGATGCCGGTTGCGGCGTCACCGCCGGTGATGCCGTCGACCAGCCACGTTACCGCCGAGGTCGATTCGTTCGTAATCGTGTCGCCGAATTGTTCGCTGGTGCCGGCTTCGAGGTCGATGTCCGTGGGTGAAATAGTGATGGTGGGTGCAGCGGCTGCGGCCGCCTTGTGGCACCCGGATGACGCGATCGCAAGCGCAACGGCCGCGAGCAGTGCGGCGCGCTTCATCGATTTCCTCCGCATAGGGCCTTGTTGTGGCTGGGGACACAAAGGCAGAGCGGCGTCCGCGGCAATTCGCGCGGCGCCATCGCCCACGCAGACCGCTCTCCCGCGGTCACTGCCGCTTTCCACCGAAGCACTGCGTTCGGCGCAGGCTGGTCCATCGCGCACAACCGTAGCATGGTCACCCCCAAAGCATTTTCCTGTAGCGAGCTTCAAAGTTCCAACGAAATTCTTGTTGGCTCCAACCGGACCGGGTTCGAGGAAATCGCCGGCTCCGAACCCGCACCCCGATATCCCGCAGGGAACAGATATAGGACACGCGCAGGCTTAGAAAAGTTGCATGGGCTGCCCGGCCAATTGCTCTGGTCCACGCTGGAGCAATCCGGATCTCGGCGGGTTGATCGGTTCGCCGAAGACTGTGGATAGATGGCGGGTAATTCTATCGCATTTTGAGGTTCTGGGTGCTGCCTGGGGACACGAGCGAAAGGAGACCGTTCGCCATGCCGCCGCTCCAGTTGAGGAATGCGTGGCCGCCGTCGTATTCGGAGTAGCCGGCGAGATAGCCTTTTTCTTGTAACACATCGCGCATGCGCCGGTTTGAATCGATCTGGCCAGCGTAGCTTTCCATCAGGCCGACTTCTAAATAGAAGCGTATAGGCAGCGCCGGCGAGGCGGCTACCTGCTTCGTGAGCCATTCTGGTTCCGTTGCATCTTTCGGCTTCCACCAAAATGAACCGGACAATGAGATCACGTTGCCAAATATCCGTGGGTAGCGCAGCGCCGCGAAAACCGCGGCAAGTCCGCCATAACTGGAGCCGGCCACAATTGTTTGGGCGGCGTCGCGCGTGACGCGATAGTTCTGCCGCGACCACGGCACGAGTTCTTTCGCCAGGAAATCGGCGAACGGAGGATCACAGGGGAGTTCGATTCCGCGGGTGGCGGGGTCGGAATCGTCGATCAGCACGGCGACCATGGGAGGTATCTTTTTCTGTGCGATGAGATTGTCAAGGATTCTCGGCATCCACATCACGTTGCGATCGCCATCAAACATGATCAAGAGCGGATAGCGATCGCCGCTTTCGGAAAAACCACGCGGAGTGTAGATCCAGAGTTTCTTCGCGGTCTTCAGGATATCGCTATGAATTGCCGCCGTCTCGACCTTACCTTGCGTGCTGGCGGGCGACGGCGCGTTCCAGATTAGCGGCGGGGCATCGGGCAATTCAACGAACGACGACTCGGCGGCGTGCGGTCCAAATGTGGCAGGGCACCGATGCGGATTCAGCGGATCGATCTGAAGCGTCGCCAATCTGTTCTGCATGGCATCGCTGCCGCTTTTGATGTCGTTGATCGATTCCAATGAGTCGTTCGGTGAGAGGTTGTAGGCGAAACGCGCGTCGTTGCGGACTTTGTATGTTTTGAACCAAACGTCGCTGTTATCCAAGCGCGCCATTCGGTCCTTGGCATCGAATCCCGCGACGCCGTCAAAAATTACGACGTTGCGCGTCTGCGCGTTTCCATGCCACACGAAAGTTACAAGGGAATTGTTGGGATCGCCCGGAATCGGCTCGATCAGTGGGGCGCCGCGCTGATTGACTTCGTTCCAGAACTGCTTCATGGCGCCTGGATCGCCCGACTCGATCTGTTTGCGCAGCTCTGCGATGCGCGGGCTGGCGCCGGGGCTCGCCGGAGCATACGCCGGTTGCTGCGCGAAAACCGCCGACACCAAGACTAGCAGGAGGACCGCCTGCCCTCGGATAACGCCGCGGATTATCCGCATCGGTTCACGCACGTTTAACAAAATCACTCAGCTCCGGCCAGGAATCGTTCACCTTCTCGCAATTGACAGCCGCGCTGCCTCTGGTACAATAACGCGTACGCAGAAAAATTGGAGGACGCAAAACAGTTCAGTGCGCTCGCGGAACTGCCTGGGCGCCAAACTGCGCGGATGACACCGAAGTATATCTTTGTAACCGGTGGTGTTGTTTCCTCACTCGGCAAAGGAGTGGCGGCTGCCTCGATTGGCTGCCTGCTCGAAAGCCGGGGGCTCCGAGTCACTCTCCAAAAATGTGATCCGTACCTGAATGTCGATCCGGGCACCATGAGCCCGTATCAACACGGCGAAGTCTATGTGACCGACGATGGCGCTGAGACCGATCTCGATCTGGGCCACTACGAACGCTTCACATCCGCAAAATTAACTCGCGATCATAACTGGACAACCGGCCGCATCTACGAAGGCATTCTTGCGAAAGAGCGCCGCGGCGATTACCTGGGCAAAACCGTACAGGTGATTCCGCACGTTACCGACGAAATTAAGGCGGCCTTTCGCAAGGTTTCCGCGGACACCGACGTTGTGATCGTGGAGATTGGCGGAACGGTAGGCGACATTGAGTCGTTGCCGTTTCTCGAAGCGATTCGCCAGATGCGATTGGAACTCGGTGCGGAAAATGTTTTGTTCGTCCACGTCACGCTGGTGCCGTTCATTCCCACGGCTGGGGAGCTCAAGACCAAGCCCACGCAGCATTCCGTGAAAGAGATGCTGAACATCGGCATCCAGCCCGACATTTTGTTGTGCCGCTGCGATCGCCGCATTTCGCATGAGATCAAGGCGAAGATCGCGTTATTTTGCAACGTTCCCGAAGCGCG
>JBAQYV010000088.1:0-30908 GCA_049790315.1 Candidatus Acidiferrales bacterium
CGCATAACTCACCATTACCGATCCGGCGGTGGCCACCGCGGCCAGCACCACGTATTTCGATCGGCCATTCACCGCGTAATAAACCAACAAGCCCATATAGAGCGACATATCGGCGTAGCGATCGAGCGTGGAATCGAAAAACGCACCGAAGGCCGTGACCCGCCTTTCGCGGCGCGCCACCTGGCCATCGAGCATATCCAGAAACGCGGCGAACAGAATCACGCTGGCCGCCGAACGAAACTTGCCGAGCGCAAATAGTGCCGCCGCCCCAAAATTGACGACCAACGCCAGAAATGTCAGGAAATTTGGATTGATACCCGTCGCCGCGACCGCGTCCACAATCTTCGTCAGCAGCCAGCCGCAAACCACACCGATCCATCGCGTGTAGCTGAAACGCGGGCCTTCTGTCTTGGTAGGCATGAACTTGCTTAACCCCGGAATCCCCGCCGATTCAAATCATACGACACGGCGCGGCGCGCCTCAAGCCGCCGCGACGCGGTCGCCGAATGCGGCCTGGCTAAGATTGTGCGATGCCTTTCATCGAGGCTACGCGGCATCCAAACGCGGACTGGAGCGCCAGCGCGATTCCTCGATCGGCCCTACGATGAAGACGTAAAAGAGACAACCGAGAATGGCGATGATCGCAGTCGCCGTAAATGCCCAGAAAAATTGTCCGGTGCGATCGAGCAGGTAGCCCGTGAGCGCCCCGGCCACAATTCCCGCCATGTTTCCAACAAAATTCTGAAAGCCCGTCCACTTGCCCGCGGCCTGCGGTCCGGCGAGCGCCTGCGTGATTGCCCAGGTATTCGAGGCGGACACACCGTACGCGGCCCCCGCCAACAGCCAGAGCACGATCGCGACGTGCATCTTGGGGGCAACTACGCCGGCAACGAGAAAAATTGCCGACAGGATCATGCCCACCGACATGAATCCCTTACGCACAATCGTCGGCCCATGCCCCGCGGCGATCCAGCGATCGGAAAGCCAGCCGCAAATCGTCGCAAAGATCGAGCTCATCACGTAAACCAGCGCGCCGATTACCACCATGCTTCTCGTTGGCAGGCGGCGCTCTCGCGTCAGGTAATACGGCAGCCAGATGATCAGAAAATACGACACGTAATTCACGCAGAATAATCCGCCACACGTGCCCCACAGCGAGCGCTGCTCCAGAATCTCCGCGATGCCCGGACCCACGTGCTTACCAACCGCGCCTCCCAAACTCGGCCCGCGCGGCATCACCCATAACCACACAGGTATCCACAGCAGGCTGACCAATCCCAACACGATAAAGAATGGGCGCCACCCGAATTTCGCCATCACTTCGCCGCCGGCCAAAAGACCGAGCGCCGGCCCCAATGACACTCCCGCGGCGATCACTGAATTGGCAAAACCCCGGTGGCGTTCATGTAGATGATTCGCGAATATTTTCGAGTACGAAGGATATGCCACCGATTCGCCCACACCCAGCAGCAACCTCGCCGCAAACAACGCTGCCAGCCCGTGCACCAGCCCCGTCATCGAAGTTGCCGTCGACCACAGCAAAAATCCGCCCGCCATTACCCAATTCACGTTGAATCGATCCACCAGCCATCCGGAGATCAGTTGGCACGCCGCGTACGTCCAGAAAAACGCCGACAGCAAGAATCCCAATTGCGAGTGGGAAATGCGCAGTTCGTCCTGAATCATCGATGCGGCGATCGAAAGGTTGCCGCGATCGATGTAGTTGATCAGAACCGAAATCACTAGCAGCACGACCACGGCGGACATGCCGCGCGCGATCTTCGTGTCGTTCGTTGAAGGATTGCCGGCCATGCAATTTCCTCGCTGGATTGCGTCGTCGGACGGTGTGCGCGCAGCGCGCGGGTTCAATGTCACCGCGGCAAGATCACCAGTACGCGGACCGCGCCGCCCGACCCGCCTTCGAGTTTAATTGGCGCGGCGATCACGAATGCGCCCGCTTCGGGCAGCGCGCTCATATCCGCGAGATTTTCCAGAATGAAAATATTCTGGCTCAGAATCGTGTGATGCACGATGTGATCGTTTGAAGCCCCATAATCCACGGCGAGCGTATCCAGGCCGATGCCGCTCACTCCGCGCCTCACCAAAAGCTTCGCCGCATCCACCGAGTATCCCGGAAAATGCATCGTGCCAGTGGCATCCACGTTGCGATAACGCGCTTCGTCCGGCCAGCGCTTCGCCCAGCCCGTGTTCAGCAACACGATCGCACCCGCGGGAATTGTGCCGTGCTTTGCTTCCCAGTGTTCGATGCTCGAAACAGGCAGCTGATAATCGGGATTGTCCGCCACATCGGCGGCCGCATCGATCACGACCGCCGGCCCCAGCAAATGGCTCACGGGAATTTGATCGAGCGTTTCTTTTCCCTCCGCGAAGTGCGCGGGCGCGTCCATATGCGTGCCATAGTGTTCGTACAACGTGAACGTTCGCGCAAAATGCCCGTTCTTCTCGATCGTCGCGTTCACCGTCACTTGAAATGTCGACGGCGATCCCGGCCATGAGGGTAACCCCGCTGCGATTGCATACGTCAGGTCCACAACGCGCGTCTTGCCCGATGCAATTCCGCCAAGCCACGAGTCATTAGTCGTTTGCGCGGCGGCGTGGTCCGCCGTGGATCGCGGTTGCTTTGCAATGGCGATAGCGACAGCGCCGGCTGCCAGCGCCGCGCACGTGAGCATGATCTTAGTTCGCCTGAATTTTCGGCCCACAGTCGCTCCCTCGAGATACGCGATTCGCCGCCCGCGCCGGCGACACACGTTCTGCCGCCACACCGGCGCGTCACGCAACAAGATTCGGTCTAATAACTCGCCTGAAACATTCCAGCCGCTTGCGGAAATTGGTAATCCTGCGAAGTCCATTTCACGAATCTCGCCGGCGGAACGCTCATGCAGCCGATTCCCACGGCCACGATTCCCGTTTCCTTCGCCGCTTGGGTGTTCAAACTTGGAAACCACGTCGTCCCGTCAACCGATTCCTCCACCGTCACCTGATCCGCATTCCAACACATCGTCAGAGTTCTCGGATATCCCAAATCCGGGCTAACCGCATTTTCCGCCAGCGATCCTCGTTGCCCCGCTCCGGCGGCGACCACCACCGGTAGAGGATTGGAGTTCGACACCGGCGCCGGACTCGTCGCGGGCGGCTGCGGCGTCCCGGTGAGGATGATCACCGGTTGATTCGCGCCGGAACCATCCACCTTGAGAGCATTCTTCGTTGTAACCGACGCGAGATAAGATTTTGTGCGATCCGCAATCTTGATGTGGGCGTCGTTCTTCTCGCTCATACTGTCCGGCTCTTCAGCCGGCGCTGCGCTCGTAGTCGTAGCCGTTGCCTGCGGATTCGCCGCGTTTGCGGTCAGCCGTCCCACCCAAACCGCGCCTGCGCCAAGAACGAAACTCACAATTCCCGTCACGAACAAAACTCGAATGTGCGTTTTCATCGCGTTCTCTCCTTATTGAAATCCGGCGAGCGGCGCCATTCTATAGGACCGCGAGAATTGAAGGAAATAGAGTTGTTTCCGTCGCCGGCGCTGGCGCGCCCGGCAAATCTGACGTGTATGCTTAGCCAAGCGTTGCGCTTGGCGCGTGATGCCTACCGCAGAAATGCCGACGCGCACCACAGAATCGGCGCTTGGCCGTGTAAATCTCCGGTGTTCCGCGCGCGAGTTAGATAATAATTCAGATCGTTTTTCTTGTTGGTGCCTTCGCAAACATCGGTGATGTCGCCGTTCGCGTTGATCTTGCCAACTAAGCCAAGCCATCCCTTGCGCGCCGCGGGTCCATAGACTTTCTGATTGAGCCAGCTTTTCTTCACGCCCGTAATCATGGCAAACGTGAACATGCCGCTGCTGGAAGTCTCGTCCCACGACTCCGGATGATCGATCAATTGTTTCCACAGACCGTCCGCGCCCTGATATTTCAGCAGCGCCGCCATCATTTTTTGATAGCCCGCCATGATTCGTGCCCTCTGGGGATGATTCGCGGGCATCGAACTCAGCAACTCCGCCATTCCGGCAGCTACCCAGCCATCGCCGCGTCCCCAGAAAAACGGCACATCCGGCGCATGATAAAAAAGTCCGTTGGGTTGCTGCAGCTTATCCAAATACGCCGTCATCTCGAGCGCGGCACGATCCAGATATTTTGAATCGTGCGTGGCACGATACGCCTGAATTTCGACGAGCGTGATCATGTACATGTCGTCGATCCAATAGCGCGTTTGCTTCGTCAACCCATCCGGCTGCGGATCTTCCCACTGTTTGTCGGCCATGCCCTGGCCGATTTGCAAATACCGTTGATCCCCCGTCTCGATAAAAAGTTCCAGCGGCACAGCGCCGAATATCGTCGAATCCACATTCACCGGCGGCGGAATCAAATTGGCGTCAGTCGTAAAAAGCGGTGCAAATCGTGCGGTCAAAGCCGAGGTCAGATCCTTCTGCCCCGAGAGCTGCGCAAACGTAAGCGCGCCATACCACGTAACGGCTTCCGGATAAATGATGTGCGCCGGAGCCGCTTTCCCGAAATTGCCGTGCGGCGTCGCAATAAAACGTTCGGCAACGCGCGTCCCAATCTCCCGCGGCGAAGTCCCCGCCGGCCAATTCTGAAAACTTTTTATCTTGGTCGTGCCCGCCGTTGCCGGAATCGCAAATCCCGCCGCAAGAATCGCGCACAACGCCACGCAAAATCTCTTCATCTCGATCCCCCTGGAACCTTTTGTTCGTACGCGTGCGACTCAATTTCCAAGTCCGCGAGAGGAAGGCGTGAGACGCTCCGACCATCGTTCTGATGGTGGGCCTGGGTGGACTTGAACCACCGACCTCACCCTTATCAGGGGTGCGCTCTAGCCACCTGAGCTACAGGCCCATCGTCGTGCAGATTCCGCGTGCGAGAGATTTTAACATCAGCGCGCCGCGCGTGCCTAGCGCCGCGCATCGTCAATCGCCGCATGTGTACAAAGCGTTTAGTCCGCTCCTCCGGCAGACTTCCGCGACTTTCATTTCTGATTCGATGGCGCCTCGATGGTGCGCAAAAGCTCCACGATTTTCGGAGCCGCGATGTGCCGGTAATCCGTCGACAACAATCCGTAGTTTTCCGCGGTGTCGTACTTCCGGCCTTCGCCGCTCGATTGCGTGCCGTTCAGAGGCCAGTAGCTCCAGCTTAGATCGTTCTCTTGCAGATATTCCAATAGCCAACCCATCCATTTGCTGTTGTAGCCGCAGTCGAGCGTCTGGCAACTGCCGAATTCCCCGATCCATACGGGCGCTCCGTCTTTCGCATGCAGCAAAAATCCGATGCGCGCGTCGGAAGCTCGACTGAAATCGTCGTAACTTTGAAGCCCACCCTGTCCGGACGCATAGAAGTGCGGCGAATAAACCAATCGGTTTGCGACGTTCAGCACGACGGGGCGCTCCGCAAAGCCGGTGAAATCCGTCGAGTATTTCGGGCCCTCCACCATGATCAGCAAATTCGGATTTACTGCGAGCACGGCATTGCCGCCGCGTTCCGCGGCCGCGTGCCAATCGTGGCTCGCATCTGAACCACCCCATTGCGCACCGGAGCGCAGCTCATTGCGCAAGTCCGCGCCGACCACCCATCGCTGATGCTTGTAACGTCGAACGATAGTCTGCCAATCGGCCAGCCACTTTGCTTCCGGATAATCGGCGTTGTACCACAAACCATTTCCGTCGCTTTCCTTGCAGCACCAATCTGCGCGGCTCATGTGGTTATCAAGAATCACCATGATGTGCGCGCGGCCCAGCGCCGCGATCACCGCATCCATAATTTCCATCGCATGTTTGCCGCGAAATTCGGGATTGGCTTTCACGGCGTAATCGGCGACCACGGGATCGCGCTCAAGAGTTTCGTTGGCCCACGGCAGCCGCACGGAATTCACGCCAATGGCGCGAATCTGCGCAATGATTTCGCTCAGCGGCGCGTGGTCAAGACCGCCGACGACATATTCCTTTTGGTCGAAGCCGTACCAATTGACCGAAGTCAGCCGAACGTCCCGGCCGGCGGCGTCCACAAATCTTCCGCCGCTCGTGTGCAGCGGCGGCAGAACGCGCTGCTGTGCCGACATCGCGCGCGGCGCGCCTAGCGCCAAACAGGCCAGGCCGAGCAGCGTGATGCAAGCGCGGAAGAGCATCGGAGTTCTCTTGTGCGATTTCATAGCTGCCATTCGCAATTCCAGTGGAATCACCCCTCGTTCCGTCACAGACTCGAAATCGAGCACAACTTACGTCCGCGAACAATTTGCGCGGCGCGGCGTTCTAACGAAGCGCCGCCTCGATCGCTTTTTCCGCCAATGGCTCCATGATGGCGTACCCCGCGTCATTCGGATGCAGGCCATCGCGGGTCAAATCTTGCCGAAGCATCTGTTTGTCATCAAGCATGGCAGAGTAGTAGTCGAGATATATGATGTGATGCGATTCCGCGTAGCTTTTGATCCACACATTCAGCGCCACAATCTTTTCCGGCGGCCGCCGCACCGTCTGCGGCATGATCGCGTCGGTCACCGGAGTGAGCGAGGCCAGCACGACGCGGATTCCATTCACGCGCGCGAGCTCCGCCATCGAAGTCAAGTAACCCTCGATTTCTTCGAGCGTCTCCGGTCCAGTGTTGCTGGAAATATCGTTCGTGCCCGCGAGAATCACAACCACCTTGGGATGCAACGCAATCACATCCGCGCGGAAGCGCACAAGCATCTGCGGCATGGTCTGCCCACTGATGCCGCGATCGATGTACGGCTTGCCGGGGAAAAATGTTTGGGGCGATTTCGCCCAAAAATCCGTGATGGAATCTCCCATGAAAACCACGCGTGTCTCTCCCGGCGCCGCCGGCGCCAGTTGCGCGTTGGCGTCGCGATAGCGCGAGAGGTTGGCCCAGTCCGACAGTATCTTTTGATCGCGGGCCAGTGCCGTCGCCGGATCAACTGGAGCCGGTGCGGGAGCCGGAGTTGGTGCGATTTCGCCCGGTTGCGATTGGCCCATCGGTCCCGGCTTTGGAGCGGGCTGAGGCGGCATCGGCGCCGCGGACGGCATGGGTGTCGGCATCGCGGGCGGAGCTTGCGCGCGAGCCACGGCACAAGTCGCAATCAGCAACGCCATTATCGAGAGCCAATAGAAAATTCCACGTTTCATCGTTTCCTCCAATCGCGGACAAAGTATCTGCGGCGCCGATCAATTGGCGCGTTTCGCCTTCGATGATCGACTCGCTAGAGCAGCGCGATCACATCAATTTCAACTCGAGCGTCGCGCGGCAACCGCGCCACTTGCACCGTCGCGCGCGCCGGCGGCGTTCCGGGAAAGTAGCGCGCATAGACTTCGTTCATCCTGGCAAAATCGCCCATGTCGATCAGGTAGACCGTGGTCTTCACGGCGCGCGCAAGCGAAGAACCCGACGCCTCGACGACCGCTTTCAGATTTTCTAGCGTGCGCTCGGTCTGAGCCGCGACATCGCCTTGCAGCAACTGTTGCGTCCGCGGATCAAGCGCAACTTGGCCAGAAACATAAACGAATCCGTTGGCCTTGATCGCCTGTGAATATGGGCCGATAGCTTTCGGAGCGTTTTCGGTTGCCACAGCTTCGATCATGATGGCCTCCCTATTTGCGACCGCTGTCGCGAATGGCGCTGAAATGAATGCGATTCTCGCGCGTGACGACTACCAACAGCTCACGGCGCTGACGTCGTAAGCGCTGCCGCCGCGCCTGCCTGATGCGCCGCCAAAAAGTCCGCGGGAATCCCCGGTTGATTGAGCCACACGCGAAAAAATTCCGCGAAATCCTGGTGTGTCTCGGCCTCAACCGCCGAGCGCAACTCAGCCGCGCCCACTTCCTTGTCCGCCATATCCCGGAAAATGCGGCGCATCGCGCGGCGCAACGGATCGCTTCCCGCGCGCTCTTCAAGCGCAATGAAAAACAGCGCCGCCTTGTAGCCGCTGGCGACGCGCTGCTCGTGCGTATAGCCTGTCGCCGGCTCAAGAAGCGGCTTATCCGCGGACCGCTGCCGCGCGGCTGCGTACTGGCTCACCAAATCCGCGACGACGGCGTTTCGCGCCGTCTCTCCGCCGCGCGCGCGCGCCGCCAATGTAACAGCATACAGACCGGCGCCGCGCCCCATCAGAATTTGCGCGGTGGGATCAGGCCGCACGATCCAGCCGAACCACGAGCGCGCCAACTCATATTCGGCGAGTTCCATCACGGGTTCGCTCGAAAGTCCCGCGGCGAACGCGCGGGTATCAAGCAAAACGCCGCCGGGAAAAGATGCGCCGCCGGGATCGCCGCTCGCGCCGAATTCGGCCGGAAGCGCTTCCTGCGTTTCGACCACGCGGAGTGTATCCGCCCCATCCGCGCCGTGTCCGAAAAACTTTTCATAGGCGTCGCGCGCAGAGGCAAGCCGCGAAGCGAGCGGTTGCGCGGAGTTAAGATCGAGCGGCCCAAGCGTCCAGAAAATTACACTGCGGGCGGACTCGACGATCTGTTTCTCCTGATAATTCCCCGCCACTACGAACGGAAACGGATCGCCGCGCGCGATGCGAAACACACGGTCTGCTTCCTGCTTCGGACGCCGATTGCCGATCCGCGTGCCCGACGCCGCTACCAAATCGTTCGCCGGAGCCAAAACGCGCAGAATCGTGCGACGCGAATCCGGGTTGCCTTTTGAAAACACTCCGGGCGGCGCTTGCCAAAGCGGAAACGCGGAGTGATCGGCCACGTGAAAACTTTCCGTGGCCAAACCCATCGTGCCGCGTCCGCCCGGGGCCGGCGCGAGATCGTATTCCAGTACGACGACATGCATGTGATTCGGCGCGCCATCGGGCCACGCCGGATCGAATGGAACGCGATAAAGTTGCGCGGCGGAACTTGGAAGCAAATGCGGCTCGGCGTCTTCGCCGTCCACGGTGGCGCGCAGATTGCTGAGTCCAAATGTCGATCCAGACGGCAGCTCGACAATCAGCGAATCGAGCGGGCGATTGCCGACGTTACCCAAGCGATCGCTGACGAGCACGTGCAGCATCGGCGGATCGGAAGGCTGTGCGCGAACCTGAATTTCGCGCGCGTCCAAGTGAAAACCAGCGCCGAGCGGCACGGCGCAACCGGTGAGGCCGGCCACAGAAAACATTCCCAGCACAAAATAAAAAAAACGGCGCGCGCCGCTCAAGATTCTCTCCATCGAAACTGTTGCGCGCGCATCAGTGCCTGCGGCGGCCGTTCCTTACGAAGCCGTGGGCGGAAGCGCGATCGCGGTAATCCAGAATTTGCTGGGCCTGGGCATCGGTGGTGCCTTTATCGAGCAACCCGGTTACTTGCGATTGCGTGTAGCCGGCTTCGAGCAGTTCGGCAAGCATGTCTCCGGAAAGCGAAGTTTCTCCGGCGGCGCGGCGCTGCGCGACGTCGAGAATGATGGCGTCGGGAATTCTCGCCAAGTGCATCGCCAGCACCTGGCCGGCAAAGACGCCCAACTGGCCTTTCCGCGCGAGCGTAAGAACGGTGTCCTTGCTTTCACCGGCGCCGAGCAATTCGGCGATTGAATCGCCGTCGGAAAACGGCTGGCCGGTTTTGCGCGCAAGCTGGATGAGTTCGAGGCAATCGGAATCAGAGAGGCCAGCCTGACGCACTTCGGCCAGTTGTAACACTTCGTACTGCGTAGGATTCAGCGGACGCAGTTGGTCGGCGTTCGAGAATGGGACCGTGGCTCCGTCAATCGGCGCTTCTTCGGCCGGCTTCGTGCGTTTGCATCCGCCGCAAACGATGGCCGCGGCGAGCGCGCACGCGAAGATCGCGGCGCAGAAACGTCCGCGAGCCGGCGACTGGGAGGGCGAGCGAGCCATGGATGGATTCTATCTTGTCACACTTTGTAAACGCGCTCGACATCATAGACGCCGGAGATTTTCTTGATCTCCGCGAGAATGCGCTCGAGCTGCGGTTGATCGACGATTTCGAGCGTGGCCTCAACGCGCGCGTTCAATTGATCGGGACGGCTTTCAAGCGCACGGATGTTCGAGCCGGCGCCGCTGATGACGCTGGTGATGTCGGCGAGTAATCCGGAGCGATCTTGGGCGCGAATCAGAATCGTTACCGGGAATTGCGTTTCGGCTTCGCCGGCCCACTGAACGGCGATGCGGCGCTCGGATTGGTAGAGAAGATTTTGAACGTTAGGACAGCGCGTGGAGTGCACGGCGACGCCGCGGCCTCGCGTGACATAGCCGATGATTTCATCGCCGGGAATCGGGCTGCAACATTTGGCGCGAAAAACCATCAGGTCGTCTTGCCCGCGCACGAGCACGACAGGTTCCTGGCCTTCGGCGGCGCGCTTCGGTCCGGGATGGGCAGGTTTCTCCGGAGCGCGCTCAGGAACCGTTCCCTCGGCGATCGTCGCGCCGGAAGCTTTGGTTAAAATCTGGCGCGCGGAATATTTTCCGTAGCCGAGACCGGCGAGAAGATCATCGAGCTTGGAACAGCCGTGCTCGGAAGCGACACGCAGCAAATCCTCGTCGGGAATTTTCTTCAGGCTCACGCCAAGATGTCGCGCTTCGCGCTCAAGCAGACGGCGGCCAACTTCAGTGGCTTGGTGCCGCTCATTCAAATTAATCCACTGGCGAATCTTGGTGCGCGCGCGAGACGTGCGCACAAAGTTGAGCCAATCGCGGCTGGGAGCGTGGCCTTTCTGGGTCATGACTTCGACGACGTCGCCATTCGAGAGCCGATGACGCAGCGGCACGATCTGTCCATTCACTTTCGCGCCGACGCAGGTGTGGCCGACTTCGGTGTGCACAGCGTAGGCGAAATCGACGGGCGTGGCGCCGCGGGGCAGAGCCAGGACGCGTCCCTTGGGCGTGAAGGTGTAAACCTCTTCAGGATAAAGATCGACCTTGAGCGTGGACAGAAATTCCGAAGGCTCCTCCATCTCGCGGGCCCACTCGATCAATTGCCGCATCCACACGATGCGCTGATCGTCGGCGTCGGCGATTTGGCGGCCGTCCTTATATTTCCAGTGCGCGGCGACGCCCTGCTCGGCGATGCGATGCATTTCCTGCGTGCGGATCTGCACCTCGAAGGCTTGGCCGGCGTGGATCACGGTGGTGTGCAGCGATTGATACAAGTTCGGACGCGGCATCGCGATGTAATCTTTGAAGCGGCCGGGCACGGGGCGCCACATCTGGTGAATCACGCCGAGCGCGGCGTAGCAATTGCGGACTGTATCGGTGATGACGCGGACTGCGAGCAAATCGTAGATCTGATCGAGACCGCGCTGCTGGCGCTGAGCTTTCTGGCGAATCGAATACAGGCGCTTGATGCGGCCCTCGACTTCGGCGGGAATGCTGTTCTCAACAAGACGCTTGCGAATTGAATCCTGCGTTTCGGCGAGGAAACGCTCGAATGGCTTGCTGCGTTCTTCGAGAGTTTTCTTGAGTTCGAGGAACGCCGTGGGCTCGAGATAACTGAAGGCGAGATCTTCAAGCTCGCCACGCATCACGCCCATTCCTAACCGGTGAGCGATCGGCGCATAAAGGTCGAGCGTTTCGCGCGCGATATATTCCTGCCGCTCGGGCGAAAGGTAACTGAGCGTGCGCATGTTGTGGAGGCGATCGGCCATCTTGACCACAACAACGCGAATATCGACCACCATCGCGAGCAGCATCTTGCGAAGATTTTCGGCTTGGCGCGCTTCGGGGGCGACTTGACCGATGCGGCCGATCTTCGTGACGCCTTCAACAAGACGCGCGGTGTCTTCTCCAAAACGCTCGGAAATTTCACCGATGGGAACGCGAGTGTCCTCGACCACGTCGTGCAGAAGCGCGGCGCATAGTGTGGTGGTGTCAAGCTTCATGTCCGCGAGAATGTGCGCGACTTCGAGGGGATGCGAAAGATAGGGCGCGCCGGATTTGCGCATCTGGCCTTGATGCTGCTCGGCGGCAAATTCGTAGGCGCGGCGTAGCTGCTCGGTATCGTCGGAAGGGCGATTCTGGCGCACCTTGGCCAAAAGCTCGGCGAAGCGAGCTTGCAGGGCCCAATCAGCGCGGGTTCCGCTGCTGGCTATCGGTCCTGGGACGCCACGTGGCTGCTCAAGTGACGACATGAGTTTCTATTGTAGCTCCGAAGTGCGCCAGATTTGTAGAAGCTGCCCGGGCTAGTAACCTCCTAGTTTGAAAGAGGGTTGCGGGCATTGGATTTTGGTTGACACTGACAGGGGTACACCCCCGGTACCATTTTGTCAAAGTACTGAAAATAAAGGATGTGCAGCAAAAGAGTGCGCATGAGTTTGAAAACAAAGGGAATTGAAGATGCGTGTTATCAGAGGGATGCGCACTCCTTTGACAATCGATTGAAAATGAATGGTTTGCACGGCCGGATTTGCAACGATAGGCGCACACTGCGCCAGACGGGAAAACGCGGGGGAAACAAGCGGAGCATCCGCCGTGGCAGGCTTGGCCTCCGCGAAATTGCGCGGCTTAGCGAAGGGAAAGGCAATGCTCAGAGGCGGCGCAATGATGTGCTTGCAGCGCATGCCAGAAGCATAGCACATGTATAACGCGCATGTCAATGATAACCTGTAGGTTATTCGAACACGCCGAGGAAATCTATTCGAATGCGGGATGCGGAACAAGGCGCGCCGCGGCCTGCAACCATCCGAATTGTCTAATGCTGCCTTTTACGTTGGAACCGATCCGACTCGCAGCATGGGCGGCGGGCGAATCCAAAGGTCATGGGTTACGGACTGCTTTCGCGCAGCCGACCACCCGGAAGTTGGCCAGAGCTTGCTACTCCTCGGCAAGAGCCTCCATCGGTGATATTCGCGCGGCGCGTTGCGCTGGTAGGACGCAGGCGGTGAGACACACTGCTGCCGTCACGCACGCGGCTGCGGCGAGGACCGAGACGTTCAGCGGCGGTACCTGGAAGAGCAGCGAGCGCATCGCGCGGCCTGCCTGCCATGCTCCGATCAAGCCCAACACGATTCCGGCGGTTAGCAGGCGCAGTGAGAGTGAGAGAAACTGGATTCGAATTTGGCCGGGCTGCGCACCGAGGGCCATGCGCACTCCGATTTCGCGGCGGCGCTGTGCCACGGCATAGCTGAGCACTCCATAGGTGCCGATGGAAGTGAGCAACAGAGCTATCGCCGAGAACAGGCCGGCCAGCAGCGCCGGGGAGCGACGCGCGACCAGGCTGTCGGCAATGCGAGTGTCCATCGACCGGATATCGCTCACCGGCACGTCGGCGTCGACTTGTCGAACCACCGTCTGCAATGTCAACGCGGACGATTCCGGCGGCACGCTGGTGCGCAGAGCGACGAAGACGCTGTCACCAACGCGGAAGGCGTAGGGATAATAAATCGCGCCCTGCGCTTCGTCTTCGGTAAGCCCGGCTTGTTTCACTCTGCCTACAACGCCGACGACAGTAAACGCTTCGGCATCATTTCCCGCTTCGGAGCCGTCCCACACTCGCTGGCCAATCGCACTGGCGTGCGGCCAGTAATATCGCGCGAAGTCTTCATCCACAACGCAGACGCGCGTAGAGCGACGTGAATCGCCGGTGGTCAGGAATCGTCCTGCCCGCAGAGAGAAACCCATCGCGCGAAAATAATCGCCGTCGACACCGTAAGAATAGTAACCTCGCGCGGACTCGCCATGGCGGAGCACGTGACCCGCTACCGTGACAGCGCTCTTCCCGATGTTGCCACTGAAAGGCACATTGTTGACTACGCCCGCGGACAACACTCCCGGTGTGTGGTCGAGTTTGTCCGTCAAGCTCTCCATGAATTTCACGCGGCGCGCCGCCGAGTAATCTGCCCACGGAAGCAGGATTTGCCCAGTCAGGACGTGGTCCGACTGGAAACCGGGAGAAACAGCCAACACTCGCTGAAGACTCAGGCCGAGCAGGCCGGCGCCCGCCAGCAAAATAAACGCTAAGGCGATTTGAGAGACAACAAAACCGTGCCGCAGGATTTGAGCGCCGTGCCCAGTCATCCCGCCGCGACTCTGCGATTGAAGCGCATTTCCTAGATGCCGCCGAAGTTGGAACCATGCGACGGGAACCGCGAGCACGATGCCCATGACGATGGCTGCGACCAATCCGATCATCGCTAGTCGAGAGTCGAAAACGATGCGACTCCCCATGGGTAGGCGATCAGCGCCCAACCCGCGCAGCAGTTGGATTCCGCCGGCGCCGACGGCGAGTCCGAGTAGTCCTCCGGCGAACGTGAGCAAGGTGGTCTCGACGACCACTTCGCTCACAAGGTATCTCCAACCTGCGCCAAGCGCCTGACGAACGGCCAATTCCTTAATTCGGCCGTTAGCACGAATAAGAAGCAGGTTCACCAGGTTGACCGCGCCAATCAAGAGAAGAACGAGTACGCCCGCCTCCATCAGTAGCAGCATGGGACGCACGGCTGCGACGTGATCCGCCCGCAATGGCACCACTAACGTACGGAATCCCGCATCGGCAACCATCTTGGCCTGCGGGTCGTCGATTTCCAGTGCCGAGTTCTGCTGGTCGATCTCCGACTGGGCCTGTGCGAGCGTGGCGCCCGGTTGGAGTCGCGCAATCATTTGAATCACATTCCCGCCGTAGTGCCGCCGCGATGGCGCGCGATCCTCGAGTTCCGATGCAAGCGGCAGATACACCCGGGCATCGGAGGAGAGATAGCGGAAGCTCGGAGGCAAGACGCCGATCACCGTTCTGGGAACGCTGTTTACGCGAATTCGCCTTCCGAGCACGTTGGGATCGGCGTTGAATCGTTGCCGCCAAAACGCGTCGGAAAGAATGGCAACGTCGTCGGTTCCGGAAGTCGTTTCCTCGTCCGTGAACGTGCGTCCGATCACGGGGCCGAGCCCGAGAGTAGAGAAAAAATCCGGAGAGATACGCATCGTCTCAAGGCGCTCCGTCGAGCCAGGCTCACCGACGATCTCCGTTCCATAGGAGTAGATTGAGAGCGAAGCGAAGGCAGGAATACGACCGCGGCGCTCGTAATAGTTGGTGACCGAGGAGCCGTCGCGATCGACGCCAGCTTTCGGATAAGAATTGAATATCATCATGAGCCGGCCGGGCTCGGGAAACGGCAGGGGACGGAGCAGCACCGAATCGATCACGGCGAAAATCGTGAGATTCGCGCCCAAGCAAACGGCGAGCGTGAGAAGAGCAGCAGCAGTAAATGCCGGAGTCTTTCGCAACAATCGGACGGCGTAACTCAACTGCCTGCGAAACTCGTCAAAGAAGCGCATGCCAAAGGCTTCCCGGCAATCCGCTTTGATGTTGATAGGGCTACCCAGCTCCGCCCGTATCACCCGGGCCGCTTTTTCCCGTGACATGCCGGAGCGCACGAGTTCGTCCGTGGATTGCTCGATGTGGAAGCGAAGCTCCTCGGACATTCCCTCTTCGAAATCACGCCGCCGAGTGAGCGCACGAAACAGCGAACGAAGGCGCTGGATCATCTCACACCTCCTTCGACGTTGCGCCTAAGGCCGCGGCAATCGCGGACGCCAACCGGTTCCAGCCGGCCGTTTCCTCACGCAAGCGGCGACGCCCTGCAGCGGTCAAGGTGTAATACTTCGCCCGGCGATTGTTCTCGCTCTGACCCCATTCAGCAGTCATGAGACCGTGATGCGTTAAGCGGTAGAGGGCCGGATATAAGGACCCTTGGGGAATCTCAAGGGCATCCTTTGAGATCTGGCGTATGCGCAGCAAGACACCGTAGCCGTGCAACGGTTTCAAGGAAACCGCTTTGAGAATCAGCAGATCGAGTGTGCCCGGGAGTAGTTCCGCAGCTTTGTCCAATGCGTTGGTCTCCTAGTTCATCTAGGAGTGTAGCGAATGCTCTCCTAGTTTGACAAGGGGGAATGCACGGCGACCGATTACGGTCAAACTGGAAGCCTGTCGATCGCTCTGCCCTGTGGCATGGAAATTCGGATGGTTGCAAAGTTCGCGGAAGTGATTCGAAAAGAAGACACTTTGGTTGCGGCTGCCTGCAACGGCCGTTACCTAATTATCCGGCGCAACTGCGACGGTGATGGTTGTGTCCACTTCGACAGGATCGCCATTCAGCAGCGTGGGTTGATAGCGCCACTGGCGAACAGCATCGAGCGCCGCCTGGATGAAGAGGGGGTGTCCCGAAATTTCCGACAATTGCTCGACAGTTCGCTCCGCGCGCGCGCCTGCGGGCGGCTAATCCATCTCAAAGGCTACGTACATCAGGACGCCGCCGCGTTCAATTTGCAGGACTGTGGGTGTGCCGGAGGGAAGGGCGCGAAGGCCGGAGCGCAGGTCGGTTAAAGTCAAAATTGGTTTTCCATTAAGGGCGTGGATTACATCGCCTTGTTGGAGGTCGGTTTCGACCTCAAGCATATTCGCAGCAAGGGCCGCGACGATTACGCCGGAAGGGATGCGCAGGTTGGGCAAATCGGCGGCGAGCTTGCTATCTATTTCGACGCCGAAGATGCCGAGCCTGGTGACAAGCGATTTGCTGGGATCGGATAGATCGGCGATTTGATCGACATCGCTGCGATCTTCTTTCACAGGAATCTGAAGCGTCAACTTCTGAGCGCCGCGCACGACGACCGCCGTGAGCACGGCATCGCTGGGCTGCGTGGCAATGATCATTTTGGCCAACGGCACGCTTCCAAGAGACCGGCCATCAAGACTTTCGAGAATATCTCCGATCTGGAGCCCGGCTTTGCCGGCAGGACCATTGGGATCGACATCGGAAACGATCACGCCTTCCTGCTGATTGAGTTTGAGGCCTTGCGCGAGGTCAGAGCTAATCTGCTGAAGATCGACGCCAATCACGATATTGTGCACGTGGCCGAACTGCTTCAATTGGCCGTAAACAAACTCCACGACAAAACTGGGAATTGCGAATCCGAGGCCCTGGCTTCCGCCGCTTTCGCTGACGATGAGCGTATTGATTCCAACTATTTTGCCGTCCGTATCGACCAGTGGACCGCCGCTATTGCCCGGGTTGATCGGCGCGTCAGTTTGAATGTAGACGGACGGAACGTCGGGAAACACTTGCCGCGCGACCGCGCTGACGACGCCCATGGTGACGGAATTTTCAAAGCCTTCGGGATTGCCGAACGCGAGAACGATCTGGCCCTTTTTTAACGCGCTGTAATCGGCGAAGGAAAGCGCCGGAAGTCCCGTGGCGTCAATTTTGAGCAGAGCGAGATCGAGTGTGGGTTCGATGCCGATGATTTTCGCGTCCATGGCGGGCATTCGATCGGTAAGGCTGAGGCTGGCGCTGACTTGCGAACCCGCGGGCGCGGCGGTGAGAAAAACGCGGACGCGCTGCGCACCTTTCACCACGTGCGCATTGGTGATGATGTAGCCGTTCGGATCGACGATTACACCCGATCCGAGAACGCGGCTTCTGGCCACCACCGCCGTATCATTCGCATTGCCCTCACTTACCGCTTGAAATCCGGTGACCTGAATTTGCACGACGGCAGGAGACACGCGCAGCGCCAGAGCGTCAAGCGAGTCGCTGAACTGAGACAAGAGGTCGGTGCGAGTGTTGGCATTTGGCGCTTGCGTTTGCGCGGCCAGGGGAACGCCGAGCATCAGGCATAGAAGCGCGCCGAGAATGGCACGGGGCGGTGTGACGCAGGCTCGGGTTCCGGGGGTGATCATCGTCGATATTCTCCTGATTCCTTTGACGTGATTGCGCGGGGCTTGGGTACGCGCCCGTGCGGGACTTGCCGGTAGAGCCGATGCAACTGATGCGTGCCCACAAAAAAGCGGCGCCTCCGGTGTGGAGGCGCCGCTTGAAAGATCAACCGAAACACGCCGCGGTTTGGCTGACTCCGCGGGGATCGATTCCGGATTTAGCCGGGGTTTGCACCCGTGGGGGCGGCTGCCTTGCGTTCCTTGATTTCCTTGACCTGGTCGACCAAATCGTCGGCTTGCTTCTCAAGCGCGTCGCGATCGTCGCTGCTGGCGACCATGTCAGCTTTGCGACGCAGCAAAAGGTTGAGGTAGGCCATGGCATCGTCGTAATCCGGTTGAAGCTGAATGGCCTTTTGGAGTTTCGCAATTCCGTCGTCGACCATCGGGCCATAGTCCTGGGCGTATTGGTCGCGAAGATCGGGCGGCAGCGGATCGGCATCCTTGATTTGCTTCTTCGGATTTCCGTTGTTGTACTTCGCGCGAATCTCAGCGTTGGCGTGGTAAGAGAGCGTCCAATCGATCACGCCGACCCAGTAATAGGGTTGCGGGTCATCGGGCTGCAACGCGATATGCATCAAGTGGTATTTTTCCGCTTCCTTGAACTTATCGGGATTGAAGGGAGAGGCGGACATGTTGTAAATCATGGAACCGAGTCCGTCGATCGCGCGCAGATTGTTGGGGTCCACCGAGAGGACGTCTTGAAATTCGGCTATGGCCTGTTGCCCCATACGCGTATTGTCGTCAGACGGCGCGCCGGGAGTGTATTGTGCGGCGTAGGCCGTGGCCAGGAAGAGCCGGGCGTTGATCAGACCAGGATCGAGGCTCTTGGCTTGCTGGAAGTCGTCCACCGCAGTGTCATACTGACCATTGGTGTAGGCGGCGACGCCTTTGTTGAGAAGGTCGCGAGCCTTTAGCCTATCGCACCCACCCGCGGCGGACAGAGTGACGAGGGCCGCCAGCATGAGCCACGCGGCCGACATATTCTTTTGAGAGCACAGACGATTTGGGACTGGAGTCATAGTTCGAGGTCCATTCGTGCGAAGGTTTTGTGCTTCTCCCCGAGCAAGGATAACGACATTGCCGCCGCGCACTGCGGAGTTCGCCGGTGACGGCGCGGTTCTAGCTGATGCTACTGACCAGCTTCCATTTTGGCCGTGATCAAGCCCACCGAGTCAATGCCGGAAGCGCGCATGATATCGATGGCCCGGGCGACGTCGGCGAAGCGGACGGAGTCGTCTCCCTTTACAAACGCCACTTTTTCGGCGCGAATCTTGAAGATGTCGGTCAAGCGCGGTCCGAGCGCATCCCAACTGGAATCTTCTTCGTTGATTTTAACTTTTCCGTTGTCGAGCACCTGAACAACGATGGTCTTGGCGTCGACTTGCGTGTCCACCGGCTGATTCGGCGGCGCCGGTTGGGGCACGAGTGCGTCGAGGCCGTGCTCATTCAGCGGCGTGATGACCATGAAGATGATCAGCAGCACCAGCAGAATATCGATCAGCGGCACGATGTTCATCGAGGCCATCGGGCCGCCCTTTTTTCCTCCTACTTCCATTCCCATGGCAGTTCGGCTCCTGGCGGATCTTTCCGCCGCGAACAAAAACAGAGGTTACTCCGACGGCGGTGGTGGTGGCGCCGCTTCTTGCGGTTGGGTTCGCGAGGTCAAGAGACCGATGTGGTCAACGCCAGCAGCACGCACGGCGTCTACGACCGCGACGACGTCGCCATAATGCGCACGAGCATCGCTCCTGACGAAGACCGTCTTGTCCGATTTATTGGCGAGGCGATCCTGAACCTTGGTAGTGAGATCCCCGGTATCGATCTTGGTGGTGCCGAGGTAGATGTCGCCACTGGCGGACACGGCGACGATGATGGCGTCGTCTTTGTCGGCATCGGGCATGTCCGTGGCGTTCTGTACTGTAGCCATGTTCACGGCTTCGCCATGGGTGAGCATGGGCGTGATGACCATGAAAATGATCAGCAGCACGAGCATGACGTCGGCCATGGGCACGACGTTGGGCGCGGCCATTACCGCGCCGGCTTGAGGTTTATACGCCATGTGGGCCTACTTCTTTCCGGCGCGGCGCGTGATGAAGTAGTTGACCAACTCCATCGAGGAGTTGTCCATCTCGACGTCGAAAGCCTCAACCTTATTGATGAAATAGTTGTACGCCCAAACGGCGGGCACGGCAACGAGCAGGCCGAGCGCGGTGGTGACGAGCGCTTCGGAAATACCGCCGGCGACGGCCGACAGGCCCGAAGCCTTCGAGCTCTCAATGCCTTTGAACGCGTTGATGATGCCGACCACGGTGCCGAACAGACCGACGAAGGGCGCCGTGGAGCCGATGGTCGCCAGGCCGGAGAGTCCGCGCTTCATTTCGGCGTGCACGATGGCCACCGAGCGCTCGAGACCGCGCTTGGCGGCTTCGATCAGATCGTTGTCGGAAACCTGCGCCGAAGCGGTCTGGAACTCGGAAAGGCCCGTCGCCACAACCTTGGCGATGTGGCTCTTCTTGTTGCGCTCCGCGATGGAGATGGCTTCATCAAGCTTGCCCTCTCGCAGAGCGCCCGCTACTTGCTGCACGAAAATGCGCGATTGCTTGCGCGCCGCGCTGTACATCAAGACGCGGTCAATCATCACGCCGAGCGACCACGCCGACATGATGAAAAGGACGAACACTACGACCCTGGCAAGATCGCTCATCGTGCCCCACATGCTCCGCAAATCCCAGTTGCCGGACTGCAGGACCCATGTGCTCAGTGTTGTTACCGCTACGTTTGCAAGCATCGATATTGCTCCTTTTCGTTCGAAGATTGCTGGAACGCGATCGGCCACAGGCTGGCCGGGCCACGCCCTAAAAATATTGTCGTCGTTCTACCGCTCGCCGCAGCGCCGTCGATCGCGGCGATCGTTAATTGCCCATCGTAAAGGTGACGGTGATGGTCGTATCCACCTCGACAGCATCGCCGTTCAACGTTGTCGGTTGATAGCGCCACTGGCGGACGGCATCCAGCGCCGACTGAATCAAAAGAGGATGCCCCGAAATCACGGACAACTGTTCGACGCGCCCATCTTTCGAGATGATCGCATGCAGCACAACGTTGCCTTGAATGCGCGCTTGCCGCGCCAATGGAGGATACACGGGCATCGGCTGGCTCACCAGTTTGGCCTGCTGAACGTTACCGCCCAGGCGAATGCGTTGCGGAGTCTGCTTCGGCGGGGGCGGTGCAGACGGACCTGTATCGCCCAAGATGCCGCCCATTACACCGCCATCCGAGCCGCCTTCTACGCCGCCCGGGACGCCACCCGCAACGCCGCCCATCGCAACATCCGGCGGCATAGCCTCTTCCTTAACCATGGTCACTTTGGGGGGAATAGCGCGCGGCGCCGTCAATTCGCCATTGTGGAGCAGCCGCACCGTGGGCTTTACGATTTTTACCTCGGCCGCGGGAGGCGGAGGTGGTGGCGGAGGAGGCGGCGGAGGCGGAGCGGTGATCATCATGGCCCATGCATTTTTGGGAAGGGCCTGGGTATAGATCAGAGGGATCAGTACCAGGATTCCGACAAAGATCACCTGGATGACCAAAGACACGAAAACAGTCCAAGGTTTCCTGGTGGCTCTGTTGCCGGTCGATTCGATCATATCGTCAAACATATCGCACGCTCCTCCCGAATGGCTGCTGCGCCTGCGCGCTTAAGCCCTTCGGGCTTTGTTACCGGCTGCGGTTCCGGCGACCGCCACTCCCTGGTCCCTCCAGTGGTTCCAGGCCACTACCAAGGGTGCGGCAATTCCGAAGCTGGAATACGTACCCACCAAAATCCCGACAACCAGAGCAAATGAAAAGCTGCGCAGCACCTGCCCGCCCATCACGAAGAGCACGAGCACGGTAAGAAAAGTAAGGCCACTGGTCAGGATGGTGCGCGAAAGCGTCTGGTTGATGGAGCGATTGACGATCGTCGTGAACGGTTCGCGCCGCATCAGCCGCAAATTCTCTCGAACGCGATCGAAGATGACGATCGTATCGTTCATCGAATAGCCCACCAGGGTCAGCAAAGCCGCAATAACCGTCAGTGAAATCTCAAAGTGCAGCAGCGAGAACAGTCCCAACGTGATCAGGACGTCATGAAAAACCGCTATGACAGCCGCCGCACCGTACACCCACTCGAAGCGGAACGCAATATATACCAACATGCCCGCCAAAGCATAGAGGGTCACCAAGATCGCCTGGCGCCGGAGCTCGGCTCCTACTTTGGGACCAACAATCTCAGTGTCAATGATGGCGAAGTTACCCGCATAGTAGGAATCACCCAATGCCGCCACAACGGCCGGGGTGGCGCCCGCGTTTTGCAACCGACCGAAATCGGAGACAACGCCGCCCAGATTGTGATCGCGATAATCGGTCAATTGTTTCGCCAGTTGCGTGTACCTTGTGCTCGCCGTGACGCCATAGTTCAGCGGATCTTTGCGCGTCAGGTAATCGGCCAGTTCGCTCGTTCCGACGGCGTTAAAATCGGCTTTTCCCGCCTCGCCACTCGTTCCCAACGTGGCATGAAGCGCGTTCAGCACCGCGGTCTTCCCCGAATCCAGGGCTTGCTGGCCTTCGCCTACTTCGTTCAAGCCAATCTCAACCTCGTTCGAATTGACGGTGCCGATGTCGTGAATCGGCACGATTTCGCTTTGTCCCAAGCCTTGTTCCGCCAATCCTCGACGAATCTTGTCCAGTGGCGGAGGACCGGCGAAGCGCACGTCAACGACTGTGCCGCCCCTGAAATCGATCCCGTACTGAAGACTTCCCTTGTGAATCCAGGAAATCCCGCCGATGATCAACAGACTCAAGGAAAGAGCGACGAAGTACTTCGTCTTGCCCATCCAGTCGAGGTCTACCTGCTTAAAAAATTCCATGTCTTTCGTCGCATCCCTTTAGACACCGATTACGGTCATTCAGTTCCCGCCTACCCTTGTTTCAAGCCAGCGGCGAGCCATTCACGACCGCTTACGATTACCTTCGCGGGCTCTCGACGGAGTCCGTACCTAGACGCCCGTTAGATGCTCAATTCCGCCTGACGGGGCATTTTGGCCAAGTGCCAGTCGAAAATTACGCGCGAAACATAGATCGAGGTGAACAAATTCGCCAGCAAACCAACCAGCAGGGTGACGGCAAAACCTCGAACCGGGCCCGAGCCGAACACGCCCAGGAACGCCGCCGAAACCATGGTCGTAACGTGAGTATCAACGATGGTCAGAAAGGCGCGTTTGAAACCGATATCCACGGCCGAAACCGGCGCTTTCGAGGCGCGCAGTTCTTCTCGAATGCGCTCAAAAATAAGTACGTTCGAATCGACGCCCATGCCAATCGTCAGGATCACACCCGCGATTCCGGGAAGCGTCAATACGCCGCCGAAGTACGCCAATGCCGCCAGAAGAATGACCAGGTTAAAGAGCAGCGCAATCACCGCGTTGACGCCGGCCAACCGGTAATAAACAACCATGAAGATCAAGACCACCAGCAAACTCACAACCGAAGCTTGCACGCCATGCCGGATCGAGTCGGCGCCCAGTGACGGTCCAACAGTGCGCTCATCGAGATACACAATTGAGGCCGGCAGCGACCCGGCGCGCAGAACCAATGCGAGGTCCTCGGCCGACTGTTGTCCGAACTGACCCTGAATGCGGCCGGAATCGTCGATCCGATTGTCGATCACCGGAGCCGACTGAACCTTGTGGTCGAGCACGATGGCCATGGGCCGGCCAATGTTGGCCTCGGTGAACGGGCCGAATCGCCGGGCGGCGTCGGTCGAAAGGGTGAACGAGACTTCGTAATAGCCGGGATTGTCCGTGCTCTGCACGGCGGTCGCGTTGCGAATATCCCGCCCGGTGATAATCGGCGTGCGGTCCAGCAGATACCAGGACTGACCACCTTGCGTGGCATCCGAGCTGCTTCCCGATCCGCCAGGAACTAGGTCGGCTCCAGGAGGTAGCACGCCACCGTGCGCGGCGAGCGCTTCCGCTTCGGACGGATAAGGATTCGCATCTTCGACGCGGCAAAGCTCCAGTTGTCCGCCAGCTTGGATGACAGCTTTGGCGCGGCTCGGATCGCTCTCACCGGGTAGCTCGACGAGGATTTCATTGTCGCCCTGGCCATAAGGCGCAACGATGGGCTCCGTCAGACCGAGTAAGTCAATGCGCCGCGTGATTGTCTCGACCGACTGCGTCATGGTCTGTTCGTCGATTGCTGAAATTGCGGAAGGTCTGATCGTCAAAAGAAGGCCGGATGGTTCGCCAGGGGCGGGCGCGATATCCCAATCAGGGAAATTTTCGGTAATCAAATCGCGGAGGGGGCTCGATTGATCCGGCGGAATATTATGAATCAGGATTTGGGTGTCGCTCTGCTTGATCGGCTGATCGGAATGAATGCCTTTGTCGCGGATCTGCGTTGTAAGGTGATCCAGAATCCCATCGGTTTCAAGACTTACAGCTTCCTGCACTTGCACTTGCAGGATCAAGTGAGTGCCGCCCTGCAGGTCCAGGCCGAGCTTAATTCGCTGCGCGAAATTATCTTTCACCGCCGTCCACGAAGTGGGCGCGCCAATCACGCCATAGATGCATATCACCAGAACGATGACGATGAACAAGGCCTTCCATTTGAGATTTGAAGTCATGGGTGGCTGGGTTGCCTCGCGACCGAAAGCCCGGGGCGATCAGTTCTCTTTTTTCTCTTCCCCCGGCTGCACGCCGGCGATGGCCGAGCGCGCGACCTTTACTTTCACATTGTCGGAAATGCGCAGTTGCAGGGCGTCGTCCTCGAGACCCACGATCGTGCCGTACAGGCCGCCGTTGGTGACCACCTTATCGCCGTTCTTGAGGGCGCCCAACATTTGTTGCGTTTTCTTCTGGCGGCGTTGTGCGGGCATGATCAGAAGCACGTAGAAAATGACCATGATAATGAGAAGCGGCGCGAACGCCAGCAAACCGCTCGTAGACTGCGCTTCGAGCCCAAGCCAGTGATTCGCCGCCGGAACCGCCATTGTCACGAGTGAAGTCATCTATACGCCTTATGAAATCCCGCTTGTCCTAACTGGGAGTCTGCGCGGGCCATCCGGCCGCCGCGCCAGACGCCGCTCGATTCAGGAAATGCCCGCTCCGAGCCGGGTTTGCAGCTCAGAGGAGAATCCTGAGAGGTTCCCAAACGCGATAGCGTTGCGGATTTGACCCATGATGTCAAGAAAAAAGTAGACGTTGTGGTGGGTGCCCAAAATCGCGCCCAACATTTCGCCGGACATATATAGATGCCGCAGATACGCGCGCGAATATCGCGCGCACACCGCGCAGCCACAGGATTCGTCCACGGGACGCGCATCATCGGCATAGCAAGCATTGCGGATGGGCAGGCGGCCGCGGCTGGTGAATAGGCAGCCATTGCGCGCGTTGCGCGTGGGCAACACGCAATCCATCATGTCCACCCCGCAGCGCACAAAATCCGGCAATTGCTCCGGCAAGCCAACGCCCATCACATATCGCGGGCGCTCGGACGGAAGTTGCGCCGTGGCTTCGGCTACCATTTCGTAGCTCATCTCTTGTGGTTCGCCGACCGCAAGGCCACCGATGGCGTAGCCGGGAAAATCCAGATCAACAAGCTGGCGCGCGCTCTCGCGACGCAGGCCGGCGTACGTTCCGCCCTGCACGATTCCGAATATTTTTTGGCCAGTATTGGCCGCGCTGGTGTGCGCACGCGCGTAATCGCGGCAGCGTCGCGCCCATTCGGTAGTGCGCGCGAGCGCCTGCTCGGCGCGGCCGCGCTCGGCGGGATATTCGATGCACTCGTCGAGCACCATGGCGATATCGGAGCCGAGCGCCTGCTGCACTTCGATCGATTTCTCCGGCGTGAGCAGATGTTCCGAGCCGTCGAGATGCGAACGGAAGCGCACGCCTTCGCCCGTCACTTTGCGCAGCTTCGCCAGGCTAAATACTTGATACCCGCCGGAATCGGTGAGAATCGCACCCGACCAGGACATGAACCGATGCAATCCGCCCATGCGCGAAATCAAATCGTGGCCCGGCCGCAGATAAAGATGGTAGGTGTTGGCGAGCAGAATTCCGACGCCCAACTGTTCGAGTGTTTGCTGCGTCAAGCCCTTCACGGTCGCCGCCGTGCCGACGGGCATGAATGCGGGTGTGTCGATTGTGCCGTGCGGCGTGGTCAAGCGCCCCAGGCGCGCGCCGCTCGGGTCGGTCTTCAACACCTCGAAGCGAAATGCCATGCAGGGAAGTCTATCAGAGTGCCGGCAGGCGCTTATTGAAGGCGGGATCCAAGTCGAGCCCGCTCTCGGCGGAACTTACGTTCCGAGTTGACGCGAGTGAGATCACGCAAGGCGCCGGATAGGATGTGCCCTGGATTGAATGGATTACGAGAGCAACGCGATCGCGCCTACCTTAATGGCCACGTAAAACAGCCATATTACGAGCACCGTTACAAATGCTTTGCCGAAGGAAAGCCTTTTCGGATTGATCACACTAAATCCTACCGCGGCCAAAGCGATATTCCAGATCGCGAAAATATCGATGGAAGTGAGAAGCGCGACGAGCCATTTGGCCGCGTCGCCGGAAAGAAATGCGCCCGGATTTGACGCCACCATGTTTTGCAAATCCACGCTCGAAGGGTCTTTCAAAAATATCACCAGAACGCCCAGCAATCCCTGAATCACCCACGGCAGCCCCGCGTAGGCGACAATCGCAAGCGAGGTCTTGTAATCCGTCTTCGTGCCCATCAGCGTAAACGCGCCAAGAAGAATTCCAGAAACCACGAGCGCGCTCGCGAACGGCACCACTACACCTTCGATGTACCCAACCGTCGGTGCGAATTTCGCCTGTTTATCAATCATGGCTTGGCGAGCCGCCGGCGACATCTGCTCCACGCGCGAATTGCCCGCGACCTGCTTTTCGATAAAGCTCGGCCAACCGCCGCGGTAGGTGAACGATGCGACGACCGCTATGAAAATCAGACATCCCAGAATAATCGGAACAATCCAATCGGGCCGGCGAACGATGGATTCAAACGTGGGCCTGGGATTGAACAACGCGCCGAAGATGCGTCCGACCGTGCTGATCTCCGCCGGACCTTCCGGCGCGGGTGCGGTGGCAGCGGTTGACATGGATGAGTCCTCCGGTTGGCGATGAATTCGGGGCGATTCTAGTCCCGATACACGCGAGCGCCAAGAAAGATATTATTCTCCCAAAGTTCGCGGCGAGTGCGAGTTGCGCGTGAAAGTTTCGCTTGGTTGTCGAGTGTCGCGGGATCGCTCAGGCTGGCAGCGCGGGCACGGCCGCGACAAGCGCCTGCGTATAAGGATGCGCGGGCCGCTCAAGAATCTGTTCGGCAGTTCCTGTTTCAACGACGCGGCCAGCTTGCATCACGGCGATGCGCGCCGCGAGTTGCGCGACCACCGGCAAGCTGTGCGACACGATCAAATACGTGAGCGCATAGGTTCGCTGCAATTGCGCGAGCAGCGCCAGAATTTGCGCGCCGACAGAAACATCCAGCGCCGAAACCGGTTCGTCGGCCACGACAAGTTTCGGCCGGAGCACGAGCGCCCGCGCAATTCCGATCCGCTGCCGCTGTCCCCCGGAAAATTCGTGCGGATAGCGCCGCAGCGCCTCGGCGCCCAGCCCTACAGCCTCAATCGCCTCCACCACACGCGCGCGGCGCGCCGCGCGGCCGAGCCGCGCTTCATGAATCTCAAGTGGCTCGCCGATTTGCGCTTCCACAGAAAGCCGCGGGTCGAGCGATGCGTACGGATCCTGAAAAACCATCTGCATCTCGCGGCGCAGGGCGCGCAGCCGAGCGCCGCGCGCGGCGAGCAAATCCGCGCCATCGAACTGGATCGTTCCGGCGTCCGGCTCTTCTAGGCGCATCAGCAACCGTGCCAGCGTCGTCTTCCCGCTTCCTGATTCACCTACGATCGCCAGCGTCTCGCCAGCCGCAAGCTCCAAACTCACGCCGTCAACCGCCGCGATCCGGCGCGCGGCGCGCGAAAGACCACCCGCCGCCGCGACAAAAGTTTTTCGCAGATCGCGCGCTTCGAGCAGAGGCGCGACGCTCACCGCGGTTTCTCCGCGATCAGGAACAGCGTCGTTTGCACATATTCGAGCACACCGGCTGGATTGCGGCGCGGATGAAAACCGGCGGCATCGCCGGTCAGCGTCGTTTCCATCATGCGTTCCACTTCGGCATAGACGCTGCTCCCTTTTTCGTGACCGCCGACGTGCATCCACTCGTCGAAGGTGCGCGCATTTTCGCAGCGCTCTTCGGCAACAACACGCAATCCAGTCGTCGCAAACAAACCGCGCAATTGAATCGCCGTCAGTGTCGACGCGTGCGACGGATCGCGCGCAATTTCCATCGCATCGTGCCGCTTAACGTCGGCGCCCAGCGGAACGATCAGGTCGGCCAGACCGATCCTGCCGCCCGGCTTCGTCACGCGCGCCATCTCGGCCAAGGCGCGGTCCGGTTCTTGGAAATGATGGAAGCAGTAGCCGCAGATCACGGCGTTCAGCGCCGCGTCGCGAAACGGCAGCCCGTAAACACTGCCGCGCAGAAACCCCGTGTTGCGCCTTCCCAGACGCTGCGCACCCGCGCGCGCTTGCGCGAGCATCGCACCGGTGAAATCAAGGCCCCAGGCTCGCCGCGTGCGCGCCGCCACCGGCAGCGTGAACGTGCCCGGCCCGCAGGCCACATCGAGCGCGATCGCTTCTTCCGCCGCCACCCATCCGGCCAACAACATGCGCGTAAGGCGTTCGCCTTCGCCCGCGCGGCGATCGTTCACGAATTTAGTGAAAGTTTCCGCGGTGCGCGTGAAGCGCTCCCGGACTAATTCGAGATGTTCTTTTTCATTTTGCGTCACGAGGCGGCCTCCTCAACCAGGATGCAACGCGCGAAATGCCCGGGGCCGGCGCGGCGTAACTCCGGCACCGCCTGTTCGCACGCCGGACGAACGTACGGGCAGCGCGGCGCAAACGCGCAGCCTGGCGGCAACGCGTTCAAGCGCGGCACCGCGCCGGGAATCGGCTCGAGCTTTTCTCGTTTCAACCGCGGCGATGCGCGCAGCAGACCCTCTGTATAAGGATGCCGCGCACGCGTCAGAATTTCCGCCGTCGGCCCCGCTTCAACAACGCGGCCGGCATAGAGCACCGCGATGCGCTGCGCCACGCGCACGACCACCGCAAGATCGTGCGTGATGAACAGCAACGTCAAACCTAATTCGCTGCGCAGCGTGGCCAGCAGTTCCAGGATTTGCTCTTGCACCGTAACGTCGAGCGCCGTCGTCGGCTCATCCGCAATCAAAAGGCGCGGTCCGCCCGCCACCGCCATCGCGATCATCACGCGCTGCCGCAATCCGCCGGAAAGCTGATGCGGAAATTGCCGCGCGCGCAATTCAGGATCCGGAATCCGCGCGCGAGTGAACGCCTCAAGCACGCGTTGTTCGATTTGTTGCCGCGAGCACGCGGCGCCATTCCCCACGCGCACAGCTTCCGCCACTTGCGCGCCCACGCGCATCACCGGATTCAGAGACGTCATCGGCTCCTGAAAAATCATGGCCAGCGTGCGGCCTCGCAGGGTGGCGCGCGCGGCGGGATCGATCGCCAACAAATCGCGACGGTCATCTAGATTCCCGTTGCGTCCGGACAGCCACGCCTGCCCCGTCATCCGCGCGCCTTGCGGTAGAAGCCCCATCAGCGCGAGCGACATCATAGTCTTGCCGCTGCCCGACTCGCCTACCAAGCCGAGTGTTTCTCCGGCGACAAGCGCGAGACTCACATCGTTCACCGGACGCACCCAGCCGCCCGGCGTAGGCAATTCCACCGTCAGGTTGCGCAGCTCCAGAAGTGCCGGCATCCCTACATCATAAGTCTGTTTGGGGATTATGGAAGAATGTGAGGCAACACTGCGTGCTTGTGCGGGCCTGCACCATTACTTCCGGGCGGTCGGCGATTTTACTCCGTGCATGCCGCCGGCGAACAGAAGCCATCCCAGCAAGCATGGAGCATTTTTATTGAGCTGTTTTCGTGAGGACGACTTCCAAATATTCTCCGGGAACCACGAGCGTTCCATCGTCGGCGCGGTTGGATTGCGCCATCAGCGCCGTAAGATCCCCGGCCAGCGCCGCCTGACCCGCTGGATCGAGCGCCCCAAAAGCCTTGTGCATGGGCCCGTAGTACGCGCGAAACACATCCAGCCAATGCGCCGCTGAGCGGTAGCGGAAAACAAAATTTCGCGGCGCCGCGTGAATCTCCACACTGTCCCCGAAAAGTTCGCGGAGGCGCGGTTCCGTGCCCCACGCCGCGGGCGACATCACTCCGGCCGGCGGCGGTAAATATTTGCCGATGCATTTAAAAATCTGGCCTACGAAGCCGGCTGGCGTCCAGTTCGCCATGCCGATCCGGCCGCCAGGTTTGCACACGCGGAGCATCTCGCCTGCCGCGCGTTCTTGGTTCGGCGTGAACATCACTCCGAATGTGGACATGACTGCGTCAAACTCTGCATCCTGGAAAGGCAGATTTTCCGCGTCGGCTTCTTGAAAATGAATTTCGTAGCCATCGGCCTGGGCCCGTACCCGGGCACGATCAAGCAACGCGGGAACATAATCGGTCGATGTAACCTCGCACCAGCGTCGCGCCGCCGCAAGAGTTGCGTTGCCGTTGCCCGCCGCCACGTCCAGCACACGCCAGCCACTGTGCAGATCCATCGCTTCGCATAGATTTTCGCCGACGATTTGCAACGTGGCCCCAACCACCGCATAGTTTCCGCTGGCCCATGTCGTCTGCTGGCGTAATTTCAACTGACCGAAGTCCGCTAAGGAACCACTTGCCGCCATGGTGGTTTCTCCTTCTGGGGGAAGGCACGGCCCGGCCCCGCGCGCCGGCATTACGAGCGAACTTTAATCCAAAATTTCCATTTTTGAAATAGCGGACAATGAAGAAAATGATTCCCAATCGGAGGGTTGCCGGGAGCTGGGGAATCGCTCGAATAAAAATTTCTTGATTGCGGAAACGCCGTCGAAATCTTATGGCGTGGATTCGAGGCGAGGCCGGTGCATCTCGTAACCTAGCTCACCCTAGGCCTGAATTCGGATCCTTCTTCTTTTTCCTGCGTTGCAAAGTTTCCACCGCTTCCTGCTTCTCGTACTCGATCATTTCTTCTTCGGTCATTTGGTAGTCTTCGCGCGTCGCAAACATATTTGTGGCGC
>JBAQYV010000089.1:0-3913 GCA_049790315.1 Candidatus Acidiferrales bacterium
GGCGCCTCGGGAAAAATTGCAGGAGGAGCCGCGGCATGAACGAAATCCCGAACCGAGCCTCAACAAATTCGACCTCGAATTCCTGGCTCGCGCGTAACGCCCGTTCGCTGCTGCTTCTGGCGCTCGCCGCCCTCTGCGTTCACGACATTTTCGGCGCGCACGGCTTCATCGCCATGCGCCGCACCGCCAGGGAAATTGACGCCGCCCGCGACGAAATCTCCAGGCTCGACACCGAGAATCGCGCGCTCGCCGATCAAGTCGGCGCGCTCAAAAGCGATCCCCGAATTATCGAACGCATCGCACGCGAAGAAATGGGCTTGGCCCGTCCCGGCGAGATGATCTTCAAAGTTCCCGCGGACTCGTCTTCCGCCAGTGAAAATGGATCGAGCGACGATTCTTCCGGCGGGAACGCGAGCGGCAAACCTCAGCCGTAATTTTGTTGCGGCCCGCAAGCTGCTTTGTCTAACCCGGCTATTTCAGTTCGCTTGGTTTCGCGGTTACTTTAATTTCCGTGGCTTAACGTGGACTCTCTAAATCGATTCGCTCAACTCTTTGCCGCCGGCCGCCGAAACCACGCCATCATTTCCGCGCCGCGTCCTTTCCATTTCGTGCGCGCCAGCGCCAGCAACGTCATGGCCACGAAAATGATCGCCAGCCCCAGCGTCGCTCTCCCGATCCCCACACCATGTTTCGGCATGATCGACAAATCGCCGTATACAAATTCGATATGCACCCAATACACGATCAGCGATGTCTGTCCCATTTTCACCAGTGGACTGAATCCGATTTCTCCCGCTCCCCATCGGCACCATGCGTATCCGAGGAACACAATCACCAGCATCACGCCCACTCGCATCAAAAACCAGTTCGGACTCGTGTGCCAGAAATCGTACACGGCGTACCATCGCGCCGGCAGCGAATCGAACCACCAACCCATCGCAAACAACGCCACACCCAAAAACCCAAGCCACGTGACGGCGCTGGCGTCGCGTTGCCGCGCATTCGCGCTTGAAAGCAGAAAACCCGCAGCGAGTCCCGCGAATCCGAACGCGGCCCACGGAAAAATCGGAAACAACCACACTTGCGGCACACCGAAAATATGCACGCCATTCACATACGATTCCAGAAACCAGGGCAGCCAACTCGGCCGCGCCGTCGTCCACAGCGGCGGCGTCGCCAGCGCAATCGCAACAGCCGCGCCAATCGCCGCGGCGATATTCCACACACGCAATGCCGCGTCATTTGCGCTCGCCGCCCCCGCGCCTTCGCTCGCGGGCGGGATCGGAGCCCCGCTCGCGATGCGGCCCACGATCCAGCACACGATGGCCATCAGCACGAGCGTGACGGCGATGACATTCAGAATGTCCACGCGCAGCAAATCGGTCCACGGAGAATGAAAGAAACTCAGCACGTATTCCTGCACGCGAAATAGCAGCGCGAGCAAAAATATTTCGCCGCCGCGGCGAATGCTGGTGCGCGCAATGGCGTTTGCCGCCATTCCCTTCTGGCGCATGCGGTCGGTGGTGAAAGCCAGCGCAATGCCCGCAAGAAAGAGAAATAGCGGCGCCGGCAGCGTGCCGCCGATTTGCGAATACCGCATGAAAGTGCTCCGGCGCGCCGCCCCGCCGAGCCAGGAGTCGTAGCAATGCGTCTGAAACATCACCACGCACGCCAAACCGCGCAACCAATCGATGTATACGATCCGCGACCGTGCGTTTGATTTCATTGAATGAATCGATTACTTCGATTGAGTTTTGTTGCAACTACGGTACACTTATCGCGCATGACATCGGAACGTCCGCGCCCACTTCCCCTATCCATCGCGATCGCCCTTTGGGCCGCGGTTGGTTTGGCCGCAGTATTGTACGGCATTCACAAGGGCTATGGCGGACCGCACTACTTCGCCATGGTCGTCGTGACGCTGTGGCTGTTTGGCACGGAAGTTATTCTCGCGTCCGACGAAATCGTACAGCGCCTTTCCAAACGCATTCCTCGCGCGGTCGCCGCGCTTCTGGGTGTCTTGCCGCTTCTGGCCTACATCATCTATGCGGCGGGCACTGGGACTTTCGTGTGGAAACAAGTGGGCCTCGTCGCGTTCATGGCGCTGATACCCACGGCATTTGCCGCGTGGGCCGGCGACTCTCCATTCGGCGCGTGGCAGGATTACGCGGCGATGGCCACGCTTTTCGTTCCGTTTTGGCTGGGCTGGGTGCAATACCTTTGGCCGTATCCGACGCCGAAAGTAACTTACGCGATGTCGGTGCTGCTGATCATTCAGATCGGCGAGATCGCATTTTTGTTGGTGCGGCGCGCGCCGGACGTTGGATTCTCGTTCGCGTGGTCGCGCAAGTGGTTGCTCACGATCGTGGCTTGCTTCGTGGGCGTGGGACTTATCGACATTCCGATCGCGCTCAAAATCCATTTCATGCATTTTGATCCCAGCAACGGACATCACAAGCTCGTGCTGTTCGAGCTGCTGGGAACATTTGTCTTCACGGCTTGGGCGGAGGAATTTTTCTTTCGCGGATTGCTGCAAAACGCGCTATCGCGCACGCTGCGCAGCGACGCCGCCGGATTGATGGTGGCTTCGCTGGTGTTCGGATTTTCACACATCAATCACGAATATTTTCCCAATTGGAAGTACGTCTTGCTGGCCACCATCGCGGGACTTTTCTACGGCATCGCGTGGAAAAAAACACGTTCCATGACGGGCAGCGGGATAATTCACGCCGCCGTGGACGTCACAATGCATCAACTGTTTCGCATCATGTAGGCCCGCTTAAGGACTTCGCCACGCATACTGCGCACGATTTCCAGCGCGCGCCCGGCGACGAGTCGCCATGCGCACTAGCGGACGACGCCGGCGAGCGGGCTCGATGCCGAAGCGTACAATTTTTTCGGCATACGGCCCGCGAGAAAAGCTTTGCGTCCCGCGGATACGGCGTCACGCATGGCTTCGGCCATCAGCACCGCGTCCTGCGCTTCCGCGATGGCGGTGTTCATCAAAATGCCGTCGGCGCCCAATTCCATCGCGATCGCGGCGTCGGACGCGGTGCCTACTCCGGCGTCCACGATCAGCGGCACTTCGGTGACGCGCTCGCGCAAAATGCGCAAGTTCGCCTGATTCTGAATTCCCAGGCCGGAACCGATTGGCGCGGCGAGGGGCATCACGGCAGAGGCGCCGGCATCAATTAATTTGCGCGCGACAATTAAATCGTCGCTGGTGTAGGGCAGCACGACGAAACCTTCCTTCACGAGAACGCGCGTGGCTTTCACCAATTCTTCGGTTTCGGGAAATAAAGTTTGCTGATCTCCGATCACTTCGAGCTTCACCCATTCCGAAAGACCCGCTTCCCTGCCCAGGCGCGCGGCGCGAATCGCTTCATCCGCGGTGTAGCAGCCGGCGGTATTCGGCAGCAGAAATATTTTTTCGCGATCGATGTAATCGAGCAGCGATTCCTTGGTGCGGTCGGAAAGATTCACGCGGCGCACGGCGACCGTCACCATCGCGGCGCCGGAAGCGGCATGTGCACGCGCCATTTCCGCAAACGAGCGATATTTTCCCGTGCCCACGATCAGGCGCGAACCGAACGCGCGGCCCGCGATCACCAATTCATCGTTCATAGAAAGAACCCCCGCAAAAACAACAACATTGTCAGCACACAATTATTGTACCGCGCGAACGGGGACAGAAAAAACCGGCAACAAGAATCCGGCCGCCGGCGCTCAGCGCGCTGCGGCGGCGCGCGGCTCGGCTTCAGCCTCGGCGTACATCCGGTCGATCAGCGCGGCGTATTTTTGCTCGATCACGCGGCGCTTGAGTTTCATGGTGTAGGTGAGCTCGCCGTTCTCGAACGTGAAATCATCGGGCAGCAGAGCGAATCGTTTTATCGTTTCATAGCGCGCGAGCGAA
>JBAQYV010000090.1:0-28309 GCA_049790315.1 Candidatus Acidiferrales bacterium
CAAGAATCCGGCCGCCGGCGCTCAGCGCGCTGCGGCGGCGCGCGGCTCGGCTTCAGCCTCGGCGTACATCCGGTCGATCAGCGCGGCGTATTTTTGCTCGATCACGCGGCGCTTGAGTTTCATGGTCTAGGTGAGCTCGCCGTTCTCGAACGTGAAATCATCGGGCAGCAGAGCGAATCGTTTTATCGCTTCATAGCGCGCGAGCGAAGCGCAGACGCGCTTCAATTCCTGCTCGATTCGATCGCGCACCCATGGCGCGGCAACCATTTCCTCGCGCGAACCGGCGGACAAGTTTTGTTCTTTCGCCAGCGTCGTCAGGCTTGAAAAATTCGGCACGATCAATGCGGAGACGAATTTGCGACGGTCGCCGATGACCGCGGCGATTGAAATGTATGGACTGGTTTTCAGCAGATTTTCGACCATCTGCGGCGCGATGATTTTCCCTCCAGCGGTTTTGAGCAACTCTTTTTTGCGATCCGTGACATAGAGGAAGCCATCTTCATCCAGACGGCCGATATCGCCGGTGGAAAGCCAACCGCCGGCGGAAATTGTCGCGCTCGTGTCTTCAGGGCGCAGATAGTAGCCGCGCATCACGCACGGGCCGCGCGCTTCAATTTCTCCATCGGCCGCGATGCGCACTTCGACGTTTGGAATGACCGGGCCGACGCTGCATGTGCGATTCACGGCCGGAATATTTGTGGAGATGATCGGCGAGGCCTCCGTAAGCCCGTAGCCCTGATAGATCGGAACTCCGACGGCCCAGAAAAATTCGATCAAATCTTTTCCCAGCGGCGCGCTGCCGCAGGACACAAGCCGCAATCTGCCTCCCGTAGCAGCACGAATTTTGCGGAATACAAGGCGATCGAAAATGTTCCACTTGAAACGCAGCAGCGCCGAGGGTGGCACGCCGTAGGCCTTCCACGGAATTGCTTGCTTCGCCACACGCAGAGCGCGATCGAAAATCGCGCGCTTCGACTTCGAGCCCGCATGACCACCTTCTACGATGCGCGCGTAGACTTTCTCGAAAAATCTAGGGACGGTCGCCACGATCGATGGCCGGATTTCGACGAGTGCGCGCGAAACATCGTTCATGTCCGGAACGTAGGCGATCGGAACGCCGTTGAACAAATACGCGTAGCCCATCACGCGTTCGTAGACGTGTGAGAGCGGAAGAAAGGAAAGGCCTTGATCGGTGCGGTAATCGAAATTGGTTCCGGTGAAACCGTCGGTGACATTCGAGCTCAAATTATTGTGCGTGAGCATGACGCCTTTGGGTTCGCCCGTGGTGCCAGAGGTGTAGATCAGCGTCGCAAGCTGGTCGGAAGTGTGGGCTGCGGCGCGGCGGCGGAAGGCTTCAATTTCGGCGGCGGCTGCGTTCGTGCTCGCGTCGCCTACGATCGCTTCGTAGCGCAGCGCGTCCGCGCTCACGTCCGGCGGCGCATCGGCACAGATCACATGCCGCACCGTGGCCACCCGATCGCGGATTCCTAGAAAGCGGCGCGTTTGCTCCGCGCCAGCCACGAAGATGGCCTTGGCTTCGGAGTGATTCAGGATGTAGGCCATCCTATCCGGAGATTCGTTGAAATAGATCGGCACGTTCACGGCACCGAGACCGAGAATCGCGAAATCGGCTACGTGCCATTCGGGACGATTTGTCGAAAACACGGCGACTCGGTCGCCGGACGCGACGCCAAGCCGGTCGAGTTCGGTGGACAAGCGCGCAACGCGACGCAACAATTCGGCGGAGGCGATTTCTTGCCAGCCATTTTCGGCGCGAAACATCTGCGCGCGCGGCGAAGGGGATTTATCCACCGCGAGAAGCAGGCGTTGCGTGAGTGGCGCGTAATCCATCGTCAATCGCCGCACTCTACAGGATGTCGCGCCGGTGGTGCAACGGAATGACGCAATGAAGCGGAGCAATGGAGCCGCGCGTGAACGCGCCACGCACGAATGTGGGACGCGCGATTGGGGCAATGCGCTCGCGCTCGATGTGACGCTCGATTAGAATCGCTGCGAGGAGAGAACACGGTGGCGCCAGGATCGCTCGATTCCACCACTTCCGCACGCGGTTCGGTTCGCGCGCCGCGCGGCGGCGTGCTGTCGTGCAAGGGCTGGAATCAGGAAGCGGCTCTGCGCATGCTGATGAACACGCTCGATCCGGATGTGGCGGAACATTCTGAACTACTGATTGCATGCGGCGTCAGCGGCAAGCCTGTGGAAGATTGGGCCAGCTATGCCGCCATCACCGACGCGCTGAAGACACTCGATACCGATCAAACGCTGCTCGTGCAATCGGGGAGACTTGCGGGAATTGTGAGCACCAGCGCGGCGGCACCGCGCGTGCTGATCAGCGGAAACACAACCGCGGAAAACTGGATGTACGTAGGGACGCAAGGCGCGCTCGAGGAAACGTACGAAACGTATCGAGGGGCGGCGAGAATTCACTTCGGAGGAGACCTCGCGGGACGGTTAATCGTTTCCGCTGGAATGGGCGGGCTTGGCGGCGCGCAGCCGCTTGCGGCACAGATGAACGGCGCTGCATTTCTTGGGATCGACGCCGACGCGACGCGAATCAAGCGCCGCGTAAAGAGCGGATATTGCGACGTGATGGTGAACTCGCTGGACGAGGCGCTGCGGATTCTGAAGAACGCGGTGCGGGTGCGGGCGGCGCGTTCGGTGGGCCTGGTTGGCAACGCCGCGGATGTGATCACCGAACTCGCGGAGCGAGGCGTAGTGCCCGATCTGCTTACCGACCGCACTTCAGCGCACGATCCGCTGCGCGGATATTGGCCGCAAGGCCTGAGCTTGGCCGAGGCCGCGGAGATGCGACGCGGGAATCCGGCCGAAGCGCTGCGCAGATCGCTCGAATCAATTGCGGCGCAGGTGCGCGCGATGATTGAACTACGCAAACTGGGCGCGATCGTCTTCGATTCCGGCAATGGCATCTTCGCGCGAGCGCGTGAAGCCGGCGTGGCGGACGCCGCGACAATCCCACATTTTGACGATACCAACCTCGCCGCAGCGCTCGCTGAAAATCGCGCGCCGATGCGATGGATCGCGCTTTCGGGCGAACCTTCCGACATCAATCGCATCGATCGGCTCGTCCTTGAACTATTTCCTGAAGACGAAATTCCGGCGCGATGGATTCCGCTGGCTCAAAAGCATGTGCGCACGCAGGGTTTGCCCGCGCGAGTCTGCTGGATGCTTCACGCCGATCGCGCGCGATTCGCCGCGGCGGTGAACGATCTGGTGGCTCGCGGCGAATTGAAAGGGCCGATTGTTTTGGGGCGCGATTTCCGGGATTGCGGCGCGACCGTGGTGTCGAGCGACGCATCGGCCCCGGAGACGAGCGAACTCGCTAACGCGCCGTGGTTGCGGAAGATACTCGACGCAGCTAGCAGCGCTTCGTGGGCCGCAATTCCGACACGCGGCGCAGGCGCAACTGAGGCTGTGCGCATCGGCCAAGCGATTGTCGCGGACGGCTTGCCTGAAGCCCGTGGCAGGATCGAACTCGTGATGTCGCGTTAAGCGCGCTCCGGCTTATGCGGCGCAATCCCTCGCCCCAAATTGGTTCGACCTCGCTCCAAACGGTTCGACGACGCCGTAATAACTTGTAACTTGTCCGGTCCTCGCGCATCGAACAATACGAGCGCCCCTCACGCCGCGAAGCGAACAGATCGAACGATAAAAGGAGAAACGAATGATCGTAATCACCGGAGCAACGAGCCAGACGGGCCATAACGCAGCTGAAATTCTTCTGTCGCGCGGGCAGAAAGTGCGCGTGCTCGGGCGCAGCGCCGCGAAGCTTGCGCCGCTGGCGGCCAAGGGCGCGGAGCCGCTTGCGTTCGAAATTCACGATGAAGCGGCGCTGACCAAAGCGTTCACGGGCGCGGACGCGGTGTACGCGTTGAATCCGCCGGACATTACTAACGAAGACATCATCGGCCATTACGATCGCAACTCGGAGGCGCTGGTGGCCGCGATCAAAGGCTCTGGCGTGAAGCACGTGGTCGCGCTGAGCAGTGTTGGCGCGCAATTGTCTGAAGGTTCGGGACCGGTGATCGGTCTGCACAGGATGGAAGAAAGGATCAACACGATCCGTGGACTGAATGTTCTGTATCTGCGGCCCGCATACTTCATGGAGAATTCGCTGGCGCAGATCGCGGTGATTCAAAAGATGGGCGTGGTGGCTGGAGTAATAAAGGGCGATGTGGCATTTCCGATGATCGCCACGAAAGACATCGGCGCCGTAGCGGCGGACGCGCTCGAGCGCCGCGATTTTTCCGGAATCTCCACGCGTGAACTGCTGGGCCAGCGCAATCTTTCGATGAACGAAGCGGCGAAGATCATCGGGGCCGGAATCGGCAAGCCCGGACTTTCTTACTTGGAACCTCCGGTGCCGATGTTCGTGATGGCGCTGCGGCAAGCGGGGATGTCGGCGAACATGGCGGAGCTGATTACCGAAATGTGCCTGAGCATCAACACAGGAGTGTTTAAAGCGGAAGAACCGCGCTCTGCCAAGAACACCACGCCGACGAGTTTTGAAACTTTCGTGGCCGAAGTGTTCGCGCCGGCGTTTCGCGGCAAAGCGGCTTCGGCCTGAAAAGCGGGAACGGCGGCAGTGCCACATCGGCACGTTCGGGGTGGCGAGTACGCCGCCCCGTCCGCCTCGGAGTAGTCGCGGGCGGGAAACTTCTTTAACATCGCTGTGTTCAACTAAACGGGCGCGCGCTGCGCCCGGCGATTGCCTCACAACACTTCATGGAACGTCTGATCGAATGCGTGCCGAATTTCTCCGAAGGGCGTGACGCCGCTAAGTTGGACGCGCTCGCGGCGACGATGAGCGCCGTGCCCGGCGTGTGGGTGCTCGACCGGCACAGCGACGCCGATCACAATCGCAGCGTAATCACAATTGCGGGCAGACCCGAAGCCGTGGCCGAAGCGGCGCTGCGCGGAGTGGGACAGGCTGCGCAACTTCTGGATCTGACGCAACATTCCGGCGCGCATCCGCGCCTGGGCGCGACCGACGTTCTTCCGTTTGTGCCGCTCGAGGGATGCACGATGGCGGATTGCGTGGCGATCGCGCATCGCGTGGGCCGCGATATCTGGCGGCGATATCGCATACCGGTTTATTTCTACGGAGCCGCGGCACTACGGCCCGAGCGCGTGCATCTGGAAAATATTCGCCGAGGCCAATTCGAGGGCCTGAGCGGCGCGGAACTCGAGCACGATCCTGAGCGGGCGCCCGATGTCGGCGAAGCGAAGCTGCATCGCACCGCGGGAGCCGTGGCTGTGGGCGCGCGAAAATTCCTGATTGCATTCAACATCAATCTCGATACGGCCGATTTATCCGTGGCGCGGCAGATCGCGCGCGCGGTGCGTGCGTCAAGTGGAGGCCTGCCACACGTGAAAGCGATCGGCGTGGATCTGAAATCGCGCGGCTTAGCGCAAGTGTCGATGAATCTCACCGACTTCGAGCAGACGCCGCTGGATCGCGTGTTTCGCGCCGTCGAAATCGAGGCCGCGCGCCTGGGTTGCGGGATCGTTGAGAGTGAAATTGTAGGGCTGGCGCCGCAGCAAGCCATTGAAACGATCGGCGGTTTCGATTTGCATCTCCGGAGTTTCACCGGCGCGCAAATTCTGGAAAACCGGCTGGCCGAAGCAATGGCGGGCTCGCGCGCAGCCACAGCGGGCAAAACTTCGACGCGGCGTCAGCGAAGAGTTGAGGCACCGGGCACGCGGTGAGCGGATTTCGCTTTAGGGCGTGTTTGCGTGGTGAAATCGGAGACATCGGACAACTCGAATCACCGGCGGCCTCGTCTATACTTAGAGACCAGACGCCAACCGGCACCGCAGATCGGAATTAGCGCGATACGCAAGCGCACACTGAGGAGCACCGCGAGTATGAAAAAAACATCGACGAGAATTTGGACCGATCGCAGAATCCTTCGGAGCGCAGCCGTGATTTGCGTCGCCGCGTTCGCGCTGGCGCTCGCGCCGCCGCGCGCCGCCGCGCAAGTGAACAACGACATTATTTCCATGCTGCCGAAAGATGCGGGCGAAGTGGCGTACGCGAATTTAAAAGCGGCGCGCCAATATCCATGGTTCGAATCGCTGAAGGAACAGATGCTGCCGGCGCGCTTCAAACAATTTGAAACGTTTCTGACCGCCGCGGGAATCGATCCGAATTCGCAAGTGGAGGAACTGGCATGGGCGATGGTGCCGAATATGCCCGCCAACGCAACGGCCACTTCCGTGCCGTCGAGTGAGAACGTGGTGGGCGTGGCGCTGGGACAATTCCGGCCGGATGCCACCGAGGCCTATTTCCAAGCGAAGAAGGTTCCCGCGATCAAGATTCGCGACTTCAATCTTTACGCGTTTGGCTCCGGCAGCGGACCGGGCGATCTATTCTTTTTCTTTCTGGACACGAACACGGCGGTGTTTGGCCAGCGGAAGCAACTTGAAGAACTGATCAGCGTGCGCTTCGGGGAAGCGCAAGGCCTGATGTCAAATCCCGACATGGCTCCGCTGGTGACTGAGGCAAACGGCACGGGCATCGTGTGGGCGGTGCTCGATCCCGCGTACACGCGTCTGGCGATTCAGCAACTCGCGGCGGGCGCGGCGCAGTTCTCGCAGGCCAGCCAAGTGATCGCGCAATTGAAGTCGATGATCGTCAGCTTCGAGGCGGATTCCGGAATTCAGGTGCACTTCCAAGCGGTGTGCGCAACCTCGGATGCGGCCAATACGTTCGCGGCGTTGCTGCAAGCCGGTTTGCTGCTGCAGAAATATCAAGCGCAGCAGACGAATCCTGATCTTGCGCAACTGCTCGATCAAACTCAGATTTCGCCGAATGGCGACCGGCTCGACCTGCGGCTGAGTCTTACCGACGATCAAGTGATCGCGCTGATCCGGCGCAATACTTTTGCGATGGGATTGTGAAGCGGGATTCGTGACAAGCGCGGGCGATCGCGCTCGCTAAATCAAATCGAAAATCAGGAAGCGCCGCCGGTCGCGAGCGGCAAATCGCACGCCTCGCGGCACTCGGGGCAATAATATTGACCGTCAGCAGCCAGGCGAATGTGTTCCTGCCCCTGGCAATAGCAACAATAACGATCGCATTTGCATTCTACTTCGGGCTTTTCGCACGACGAACAATGAGTCTCTGGCATCGCCGCCTCTGATTTCACTATAATCCGCGCCCGCATTTGCGGCAAGGCTGCGTGGCGCAAGCGTGACCGGCGTTCAATGCGGAGACGTCGGCGCGCGCGGCTCCAGAGTTTGCGACAGAGTTTGTTTCATTCACCATGCGACGCGCATTCCAGCTTTCTGGCGGCAGAGCGGAGTCTTGACACTGGTTTGCGGCGCATGCTAGGTTCGATTCGTTCGTACTTTTCCTGTGAAATTTGAGTCGCTGCGTGACCGCACCGCCAAACACTCAACTCCGCAAAACAGCTCTGCATTCCACGCATCGCCGCATGGGCGCCAAGATGATGAATTTTGGCGGATGGGACATGCCCATCGAATATTCGGGGATCATTTCCGAGCACATCGCCACACGCACGGCCGCAGGGCTGTTCGATGTAAGCCACATGGGCGAAATCGAGGTGCGCGGCATCGAGGCGCTTGCGCTGATGCAATCGGTTACGTCGAACGATGCCGCAAGACTCGCGGACGGACACGCGCAATATTCCGGACTGCTGAACGATCGCGGTGGATTTGTGGACGATCTGCTGGTGCACCGCGTTTCGGAATCGCACTATTTGCTGTGCGTGAATGCCGCGAATCAGGATGGCGATTTTGAGCATATTCGCGCGCGCGCCGGACAGCGATTCGGAGCCGAAATCGAGAATGCCGGCGAGCGATATTCACAACTCGCGCTGCAAGGACCGAAGGCGCCCGGCATTCTCGCTTCTCTGACGGCGACACGGCTCGACGCGCTGCGCTATTATCAATTCACATTCGGCGCGGTGTGCGGCGTGAAATGCCTGATCGCGCGCACCGGTTACACCGGCGAAGACGGCTTTGAACTTTATTTCGCGCCGGAACATTCGGAAGCTCTGTGGACCGCGTTGCTTGACGCGGGCCGGGCGTCGGGCTTGCTGCCGTGCGGACTGGGCGCGCGAAACACGCTGCGACTCGAGGCCGGGATGCGATTGTATGGTCACGAGCTCGACGAGACGACCACGGTTTGGGAAGCGGACCTCGCATGGATTTGCAAATTGGACAAAGGCGAATTCTTGGGCCGCAAAGCGCTGGTGGAACAGAAGGCGCGCGGAATCGAGCGGATTCTGGTGGGATTTGAAATGACCGACAGGCAAATCGCGCGCGACGCTTGCGGTGTGTCGCTTGGCGGCGCGGCGATTGGGCGAGTCACCAGCGGATCGCCCGCGCCGTTTTTGAAAAAGAACATCGGCATGGCGTACGTGAATGCGGGCGCGCGCGCGGCGGGTACGCAAATAGAAGTCGATATCCGCGGCACGAGAGCCCCGGCGCGCATCGTGCCGCTGCCGTTTTATAAACGCGCACACTAGCGCCACGCAAAGATCGCCGCTGGATACGGAGGAACACGAACAAATGGCAACGTACCCGACCGAATATCGCTACACGCGCGAGCACGAATGGGTGTCGGCCAAAGGCGATCTCGTCACGATTGGAATCACCGACTATGCGCAACACGAATTGGGCGACGTCGTTTTCGTCGGCATGCCGGAAGTGGGCACGGCGATGAAGGCGGGCCAAACGCTTGGCTCCGTGGAATCCGTGAAGACGATGAGCGATATTTACGCGCCGGTTTCCGGGACCATCGTCGAAATTAATTCCGAGCTGACCGCCGCGCCGCAAAAAGTGAATCAGGACCCGCACGGCGCCGCGTGGTTGGTGCGCATGAAACTTACCGACGCCTCCGAACTTCACAAATTACTCGACGCCGCGGCTTATCAGGCATTCATCGCTGAGAAAGCTCCCTCCGCCTGATGCGCTATCTGCCAAAAAGTCCATCCGAGCGCGAGGCGATGTTGGCAAGCGTCGGCGCGGGCGGCATCGAAGATTTATTCGCTTCAATCCCCGCGCCATTGCGGCTCGGGCGCGAACTCGATCTGCCGGGGCCGATGTCGGAAGCGGAAATCATCGCGTGGTTTCGCGCGCGCGCCGCGGAGAATTCGATCGGCTACACCAGTTTTCTGGGCGCTGGCGTGTACAACCACTTGCGCTCGGTCGTCACCGATACAATTTTGCAGCGCGGCGAATTCCTCACGTCGTACACACCGTATCAAGCCGAAATCAGCCAGGGTACGCTGCAAGCCATCTTCGAGTTTCAAACGCTGATGTGCCAGCTTACCGGGCAAGAAGTCGCTAACGCTTCCATGTGGGACGGTTCGACCGCGACCACGGAGGCGGCGCTGATGGCGGCGCGCGTTACCGGACGAAGCCGGTTGGTCGTGGCGCGCTCGCTGCATCCGGAATATCGGCAAGTGCTCGCGACGTATGGCCGCAATATCGGCCTGACGGCTGAAGAGATTCCGTACGCTGCGTCGGGCCAAATCGACGTCGCTCGATTGGCTGCGGCCGTGAATGACGAGACCGCGGCGGTGATCGTGCAATCGCCGAACTTTTTCGGCGTACTCGAAGAAATTCCCGAGCTTGCGGAGATCGCGCACGCGCACAAGGCGCTGCTCGTGGTGGCGATCACGGAAGCCGTGTCGCTCGGCATCGTGCGTCCGCCCGCCGAAGCCGACATCGTGGCGATGGAGACGCAAAGTTTCGGCATGGCGCCGAGCTTCGGCGGACCGTATGCCGGAGTGATCGCCACGCGCGAACGTTTTCTGCGGCAGATGCCAGGCCGATTGGCCGGGCAAACGACCGACGCCGCCGGGCGCCGCGGTTTCGTGCTCACGCTGGCCACACGCGAGCAGCACATTCGCCGCGAGAAGGCGACGTCGAACATCTGCACGAACCAAGCGTTGTGCGCGTTGGCCGCGACCGTGCATCTTTGTTTGCTGGGCAAAGAAGGCCTGCGCGAAACGGCGCTGCACAATCTGGCGAAGGCGCGATTCGCCGCCGCGGAACTCGCTCGTGTGCCCGGCGTGCGAATTCCCTTTACCGGGCCGTGGTTCAATGAATTCGTGATCGAACTTCCGCGTTCGGCGCGCATGGCGAATCACAGGCTGCTTCGCGAAAAAATCATTGGTCCGCTGCCGCTGGGGCCGTGGTATCCCGAGCTGACGAAACGCGGATTGGTTTGCGTGACCGAAACCATGCCGCGCGCGGAAATCGAACGCTTCGCCAGCGTGCTCGGCGCCGTGCTCGCGGGACCACTCTGAAACCTACTGCGCCAGATGATGCGAAAAATATCGTGAGCGAAACGATACGCAAAGCCGGACGCAACGTCAGCCAGAATGAAGGGCTGATCTTTGAGAAGTCCGCGCCGGGAAAACGCGGGTTTGAGTTGCCGCCGCTTGACGTGCCGCCCGTCGACGCGAGGGCGGCGCTTGGCTCGGCGCACGCGCGCGATTCCGTCGAAGGCTTGCCCGAAGTCAGCGAGATCGAAGTGGTGCGCCACTTCACCCGGCTATCCACGTGGAATTACGCGATCGATCTCGGAATGTATCCGCTCGGCTCCTGCACGATGAAATACAACCCGCGCGTGAATGAATTCGTGGCGCGGCTGGACGGTCTTGCGACCGAGCATCCTTATCAGCCGGCCGAAGTTTCAGTCGGCTGCCTGAAGATTTTGCGCACGCTTGAGAAATGCCTGCTCGAAATCACGGGAATGGATGCGTGCACGCTTGAGCCTGCCGCCGGCGCGCAGGGCGAGCTTTGCGGATTGCTGCTGATTCGCGCGTATCTCCAAAGCAAAGGCTCCGCGCGGCGCATCGTGCTGATTCCAGATTCGGCACACGGCACAAATCCCGCCACGGCGACGATCGCCGGCTACGAAGTGCGGAATATTCGCTCCGATGCGGCGGGGCAGATCGACGTCGACGCGTTGAAATCTATCGTGAATGAAGATGTAGCCGCGCTGATGGTCACGAATCCTTCGACGCTCGGCGTTTTCGAGCAGCGCATTGCGGAAATCGCGGAGATTCTGCACGCGCACGGCGCGCTGCTCTACATGGACGGCGCAAATATGAACGCGCTCGCCGGGATCGCGCGGCCCGGCGATTTCGGCGTCGATGTGATGCACTTGAATCTGCACAAAACATTTTCGACGCCGCACGGCGGCGGAGGCCCCGGCGCCGGTCCCGTGCTGGTGAAGAAAATCCTCGAGCCGTTTCTGCCCGTGCCGGTGTTGGTCGAAAAAGACGGCCGGCTCTCGCAAGAAACGCATCGGCGCGGCTCGATCGGCCGACTGCGCGCCTTCGGCGGAAATTTCGGAGTGCTCGTGCGCGCGCTGGCCTACACCCTGGCCTATGGTCCCGGCATGCGGCAAGCCACAGAAGATGCCGTGCTGAACGCGAATTACATTCGCCGCAAACTTGAAGACGTTTACGACTTGCCGTACAAATCGCCATCGATGCACGAGGTCGTCTTCAGCGACGCGCGCCAAAAACGCAACGGCGTGAACACCATGGACATCGCCAAGCGCCTGATCGATTACGGCTTCCATCCCTACACCACGGCGTTCCCGCTGATCGTCCCCGGCGCGTTGATGATCGAGCCCACGGAATCCGAATCGAAAGAAGAGTGCGACCTGTTCATCGACGCCATGCGCTCCATCGCCGCCGAAGCGGAAACAAATCCCGAGATTGTGAAGACCGCTCCACACAACACGCGCATCGGCCGCCTCGACGAAGTTACCGCCGCGCGCAAACCAATCCTCAAATGGCGTCCAGCGCCGGCAGGCACGCCGCCGTCGAACGCACCAATCGGGCCGAAGCCGCCGACGTCGCGCTCGTCCGCATAGAACTCCCTTAGTCTTAGCTCGTTACGCGTGGCGAGACCGGTCGAAATGCGGCCGCGCTTTTACACCGACAAAATATTCACGCCGCCAGCGGCTGCTGCTTTTCGGAGCAGGCTGTCCATTGTTGCCAAGGGTAGGTTGGAGCGTATGGCGAGAAACAGATACGCAGCGTCATAGTTCGTCAATCCGTTAGCTTTCGCGAGGGCCGGTAATTCGAGAATTTCGAAAGGCGTCTGCGAAATGGCCACGATCGGAAGGGCCTTTAGTCGCGTCACAAAGCCATCTATCTGATCGAAGGTTATTCGCCCGCGCCGGTATGCCATGACGAGGCCGTTGCCGACTTCATAGAACCACAGTAATGGAACGACGGCGCGTTTTTCGGAGAGACTTGCAAGAACATCCAGGCTGTATTTTCGATTCGCTTCGTCTTCAAGAAACCACTGGAGCGCAAGTGAAGCGTCCAGTACAAAATCACTCACAGGCGGTGGCCTTCGTGGATCAGATCCTTAACGGAAACTCCTTCGAGGCGCACTCGGTTCTTCTCGACGAAAGCCAGCATTTCACGGACGGCCTCGCGCTGCGCGCCGCCAGGTGCGACGCGCGCTGAAGATTGCTCCTTCTGGTGCAGCGCTTGCAGGGCTTCGCCGATTACTTCCTCAACGCTGCCGAAGTGACCGGATTTCAACTCCTCCTTGACGATATGTTCCTGCTCGGGAGTCAGGTTTATGTTCATCTCCTCCCCTCCTTCACCTTGCAGAGAAATCAGGCACAAAGTCTGCCTTCAGTATCGGTGCCCTTCGTGGACCAAGTCAACAGTTGGCCATAACGGCGGCCGGCACCCGCTTGCCACGGCACGGTTTTGTGGAATTTTCTGGCCGGCCTTCGGATTACCGCCTATTTGTTCGTTATTTCTGCTTTAACACGGATGGTCTTCCCCGTGTCTGCGATTTCGTACAGCTTTGCTTTTGAGAGGCGGGGATCGAAGGGGTGGTGCAGGACGAGCATGAGGCGGCTATCGAAAGTTCGGAAAAGCATTCCGTGGCCGCTATCGCCGCCAACGAGCACGCCATCCTGCTTCCAAGGTCCTGCAAGGCGACCGTTGACAGAATGCGCCAGGGCTTCCACGTAAAGTCCATCGCGATAGCTTGACCACAACATCAGCAACGCGCCTTTGCGAGTGCGATACATTTCCGGTCCATCCGTGACGTAGACTTGCGGTGTATTTTGCGTGTCGTGGCGATCGTCGAACCACGCAGCGTCGGACGCTTTGAAAAGAAAGAACGGCTTACCGGCAGCGGCGGAAAGATCCGGCGTCATCTGAATCGCTTCCATGCTGCCGTCAACAAGCTGCGTCCATTCATGCGCGTAGACCATGTACGGAATTCCATCTTCCATGTAGAAAGTGCCGTCCAGCGTCATGTAGTTGGCCGGTGGAATCGGCTTGTCAACGATGACCTTGAACGGGCCGAGCGGCGAATCGCTTACAAAAACTTGTGTGCCGCGCGGATGCTGGCCAACGCCGTTGTAGGTGATCTCGATGTCCGAGCCCGTCCCTTTGGGCTTGGGCGTGGCGTCGCTCGACGGCAATGAAGTTTTGTAATTATTCAAAGTTGCGAACAGGTAGTAGTGACCGTTGTAAGCATGCACCTCCGGCGCCCAGACGCCCGCCGTTGGATCAGCCCAGGAATCGTTGGGCACTTCAAAAACCAGGTGAGGGCCGATCCATGTTTTGAGGTCCTTACTTTCGTAGGCGATCACACCCGAGCGGTGATCCGGGCTGAGTGAATTGCGCGAAGCGGTATACAGATAGTAGGTGTGGCTCGGCAGATCGGCCAGAATCCATGGGTCGTGCACATGAATGTCTTCGAGCGCCAAGGTACTTTGCGGTGGCGGCTGAGAATCCGGCTGCTGAGCGAACGCTGAAGTCGCGAACGAAGCGATGAAGACGAAAAGTACGAAAGCCGCCTGGGGCCGCCTGATCATCTCCGGAAATCCTCTGGACTCGATGCGTTGAACGCGGATGATACCACTGCGATCGGCAGCGTTGTAGCCTCGCGCCTCGAGCACACGGCTAAAAAAAGAAGCGCCCCGAAAAACAGATCGGGACGCCTCACGTTCGTTTTCGATTTGTCGCTTAGTTGGCCTGGCTGGTCTCGGGCTTGGCCGGATACATACCGAGTTCGTCCAAGAGACCGCGAGCCGCGGCAGGAACCTCGACGTGGCCGTGAAGAATCTCATCGTGAGACACTTCGTGGCCGTACATCGAAACGTCTCCGGAGTGATCGGTCTGAACGACGGCGCCGTCAAGGCTGACGCCGGCGAAGATACCGTGGGCGCGCGAGTAGGACAGAACTTCGGCCCTGAGACTCGCGTCGGTGTCCGCGGAGGTTGTGCGTCCCACGGGACCCGCCGCGACGGAAGCGTCTGCGCCGAGTTTGAATTTATCGCTGAGCAGATGCTGCAGCGCGTGGTCGTTCATGAAAAGCAAAATAATATCGGTGGACGAACCGCCGGCTTGGTAGCCAACGCTGCCGCCATCAAGCGCAACAAACATCGGCGCGCTCCAGCCATTTTCGGTGCGGCACGTCGCGACTCCGCGGCCATAATTACCGCCGAGAATAAACGCGAACTTCACGGTGCCGGGAATGATCGCGATGCATCGTGCTCTCGCAAGTAGATCGCGGGGAATGCCGTGATCGGGTGTGTTCATAACTTCGTGAAATACGTGCTTCGACGCGTCAATGCGGCTGACATCATCTTCCCGATCGGAAGCGAAAAGTGGAATCGCGAGTAACGCGATGGAAACGCAAACACAAAGACGCAATGCTTTTGACATGTCTAGAGCTCCTCTGACTTTTTTGGAATCATATTCCATCACGTTGCACAACCGAACTTTTGTGACCGCCTGGGGGCCTAAAGCTTTCGCGGCCCGTGGGCGCGGGCCGCTGAACTCGTCTCACGCGGGTAATGGTGTCATCTCGGCGCTATGGTGGGAATACACGAAACTCTGTAGAAGAGCGCATTAAGCGCTTGATGAAATTTCACGTGGATTTAGCGCGATTCGTACCGATACGGCACACCGCCCCGGCGCAGGACGGATTGTCGAGAAGGGCGCGGCAATCGCCTCGTTTCGTTTCGCTAGCGCCTACTTCGCGCCGGAACTTTGCCCAGAACTGCGCGTGGACACCGCGAGCGGCCCAAGCGCGGCTCCGGTGCCGGGAGATTTACGCTTGCGTTGCGGCTCCGGCGGCGCGGGCATGGCGCGCAGGTAGCGCCGAATTTCCTGAAATTCGTCGGAAGTGGTCTGGTAATTCGCCGACGGGCCGCCGAGCAATTCCACTTCGCGATCGATACGATCGATGCGGTGATCGGGATTCGGATGGTTCTCAAAGAACGCTACACGGTGCGTGTGATCGGCGTCGTCCGCGAACATCTCGAAAAATTGCGCGAGCGCGCGAGGATCGTAACCGGAATCGTAGACGATTTGCGTGCCGAGAATATCGGCCTGCGTCTCAGCCGTGCGGGAATATTTCAGCAAAATCGAATCGACGGCAAAACCCGAGCCGAGTTCCTCCGCCACGCCGCTCATTCCGCCGAACAGCGTGGAGGCCGCGGCGAATGGCAGTTCGGTCCAATAAGCTTTGGTGGCCTGATGAGTGCCGTGCCGCAACGCCACGTGCGCGATTTCATGCGCGAGCACGCCGGCCAGTTGCGCTTCATCGTGGGCGGCCTCGATCGCGCCGCGATCAACATATATAAAGCCGCCCGGCAGCGCGAAAGCATTCACGGATTCGTCGTTCACACATCGAAATTGATACGGGAACGGATAGCCGGGCGCGTGCGCGGCCAGCCGTTTACCGAGCGCGTCAAGATAATTGTCAACGCGCGGATCGTTCAGCATCGGCAACTGCGCCTCGGCTTGCCGCGAGCTTCGCAAACCAATCTCGATATCGTCGCGCGGAGAGAAAATGTCGGTGCCGGGCTTGAGCGGCGTGCGGTCGGCGCGAGCCGCCACGGCAACTCCCAACGCAACCATCGTCACGATCGCGCGCGTGAGCCAGCGGGTGCGGAATTCTCGGAGCGGCGCGTCGCGCTGTACGGCGGAAGCGATCGCTTGCCCTGCGTCAATGCCCATGTGCCCGCCCTCCGAGAGAAGGTAACAGCATGAGGTTGCGCACACCAGAAAAAACCGGCAGTGCGCGCCGGTCTGTGCGATGCGGCGCGCGTATCGGGGGTTGACCGCCGGATCTCGAAGATGCGCGCTGTGAGCGCCAGCTCAGTGCGAGAGCGAAGGCTCGGGAAGTTCGGCGTAAATGCGTGTCTCGTTCCGCGCATCGGGACGCTGCTCCGCGCGTCGCGATTGTGGCGCGCGCGCCGCGGGCAAAACGCGATGGCGTGGAAATCTGGGGATCGCGGCGTCCTCGGCTTCGCGCGCGAAAATCAGGTGGGAACGCTCGGCGTCCCAATCGACGCACAGGATGTCGCCCAAACGCACCTGTTCCGTGGCCAAAAGATTTGCCAGCGGATACACCAGGTGGCGCTCGATAGTTCGCTTCAAGTGGCGCGCGCCATACTTCAAATCCGTGCCATCGCGAAGGAGAAATTCCCGCGCCGCCTTCGTCACGCGAAACAGGAATTGCCCGCGCGGCGTTTCCAGCACGCGCTGCTGCACCATGCCCAATTCGATTTCCAGAATTTGCGTCAGTTCCTGGAGGCGCAGCGGATGGAACACCACGACTTTGTCCAGGCGATTCATGAACTCCGGCGAAAATTTCTTCGTCGCCGCCGCGGCTGCCGTGCGCTCCACTTTTTCGTCCAGGCGCTCTTCCCGTTTGTCTGTCGGTTGCACGAAGCCCATGCCACCCGACATTAGCTCCGTGATTTCGCTTCCGCCAAGATTGGACGTGAGCACGATCACGCACTGCGATAGATCCACACGCCTGTTGTCGCCCAGCGTCAGCGTCGCTTTATCGAGAATGCCGAGCAGCAACTGCCACAGCGCATCCGACGCCTTTTCGATTTCATCGAACAGCAGGAAACTCAGCTTCATCCGCTCCGTGTGATATTTAGAAAGTTCTTCCTGCGTGATCAGCGGATGCGTTTCGCGATGTCCCAAATATCCAGGCGGCGAACCGATCAGCTTTGAAATCTCGTGCGAATGCTGAAACTCCGCGCAATCCACCTTGATCACCGCGCGCGGATCGCCGAAAAGAACTTCGGCTGCGGCTTCCACGATGCGCGTCTTGCCCGAGCCCGTAGGCCCCAGAAACAACAAGTTCCCAACCGGCCGATTTGGCGAGCACATGCCCGCCACGTATACCTGATGCAGGTCGGCAAGCGCCGCGATGGCCTCCGGCTGGCCGACAATGCGCCGCCGCAATCCTGCTTCAAACTCGCGCGATTCAAAACTCCGGCGGTCGGGATCCAGCTTTTGGTGCAGTGGTCGCATCGGCATGGCCCTGAGAACGAAGCACTATGTAGCAGGCGAAGCGCCAAAGTCCCGCGAGCGCGGTCATTCGCGCGCGCCTGAACCTCGTGCAGAATCAGTGCCTTGGGGCGGCATCATTATAATTGTTTGACGCACACGCCGGCAGCGTGTGCCAGATACGCGCACGTAACCGTCGGTGACACATAACGCACCGCCGGCCCGGCAGCGCCGGCCACCGCCGGACTCATCGACAGAATTACGCGTAGTCGCGTCGTTTCTGCTTCGCCTCGGCTTTCGCCCGCGAATACAGGCGCACAATGGCTCTCCGCATATCAACCTGGCCTGCGATCGCGCTGGTACTTCCCAAAGCCGTGACTATTTGATTGACACCTCAAAAGTGGGAGAGCATTATTCCGCCATTATTGTCTAAGTGAGGTGCCATGAAACCCTCAACTGCTATCTTTGCACTTTTTTTGATCGTTTCGCCCTTCCCTTCAGTCGCGTCACAGCAAAGCCAACCGTCTCAACCGGATAAAAAACAACTTCAGGCGAAAGCCAAGGAACTCGTGGACCAGGGCAAGGCTCTCGAGCAACAAGGAAAGCTCGCCGAAGCGAAAGATAAATATGTGGATGCCGAAGGAGTCATGTCCACCGGCGATGCGCTGAGCGGCATTCATCGTATCGACGACGAACAACAGACGCAGGCCCAATCCATTGTCGCCGACGCGCACCGTTTGTTTGACGCCGGAAAATTTGCCGACAGCATTCTGCAACTCCAGAAGGCGCTGGAGATCGAACCGTCCGACGCGGCCGTGCACTTCGATCTCGCGCTGTGCTACGTGAAGACCGGCGACCGCGCAAGCGCTGCGTCGAATTTGGACTTCGCTATTGCGGCGTTGCCGAACCAAAAGGAACGCGCGGACCTTCTTGCGATGCGCTCGACCATCCTGATGGGAACGCCCGTTCCCGACGTATCGGGACAAGCCAAGAATAGCTTGGCCGGTTTCAACGCGAGCTACCTGCAAGAGGATCGCGATCCGGCCGACGCAACGAAGGCGGAAGAAGGCTTATGCGACCAAACCAAAGAGCTGCAGGCCGCATTCCCAGCAAACGCCGCGGTGATCTTCAATTCCGCGAAGTGCGCCGACGAAGACGCGCGGCCCGGCGATGCGGCTCATCAATTAGCGGCCTATCTTCAGGCCGCTCCCGACGCGCTCGACCGCTCCGACGCGCAGACTCAACAGGAAGCGATGACCTCGCTCGCGGGCCTCACGGGCGACACCGGGCAGTCGGTGCGGCAGCACTACGCGACGGCGGCTCGCTACCTTGACTATCGCCATTACGACCGCGCCATCTCCGAATACCAGGCCGCGGAGCAAGCCCTTCCCAACTACGCGCCAACCGAATGGCAGCTTGGAATTCTCTACGAGTCGATGGGGGACGTGGCGAAGGCGCGCCAGCACTTGCAGCTCTACGGGCAATTGGAAACGGATGCCGCGCGCAAAAGCCAGGCGGACATGCATCTCGCTTCTCTCGACAACCGGCGCAGCGTATACGACGGCAACGTCGAAGACGCGCAAGATATCTTGACCGCGCTGTTTGTGCACGCAATGGGAATCGATACCGAGGGCGCCAAGCACAAGGCCAAGCTTTCTCACAAAGAGAAAAAACACGCGTCGTCTCGCTACCAGGAAGCCACACGGGCCACTGGGAAGCTTTCCGAGCCGTACGTGGAACGCCAGCTTAGCCTTGCGCAAGCGGATGTAGAAGCAGCGACGGAAATTTTCCCACTCGGCGCGGAAGCCAATGAGTTGCTCGCGCTCATCCAGCTCCAGGCCAATAATTGGTCCGGCGCGTACGGGAGCTACGACGCGATCGCCAGTCAGGGATTCCCTGTTTCGTTCTACGCGCAAGTGACCTCGCAGCACGCTAACAAAGTGGTGCGCGCCGCGAAGGTTGAGATCGGAAGCGACTCGGTTCGACTGGTTTACCTTTCGTCGTACAACGAGAAAAAGCAAATTTCAGAAGCGCCCGACAAACCGGCGGGAGACGACAATCTCGGCAATCTGGTGGTTTCCAGCGACGAACCGCCCGATGCCGATGCCGAAGTCCTCACCATCCATCCCGCCGACCTGAAAGGGGTTTCGACGAACAATAATTTTGTACAGTTGAAATTGCAAACAGACCAAATCTATATCTCACCGCTCGATATGCTCGCCGACGCACCCTTTAAGGGAGGTGCCGCGCGGAGCTTTGGCAACGAGTACACGCGGATGTTCATCCGCTATCTCGGCTACGCGGACACCAAGCTCGGCAGGGGAGGAATGACCTCCGGCGAAAAAGGTAAGCTGGGGTTCGAGATCTCAGAGTCTGGCATGACCGAGGGCGCGACGGTAGGCATGATGGGTATTGGCGCGCCAACCTCGTACGGCTCCGCCGCTCGCTCGGCCCAACTCAATCACGCGCTCGATGTCTACATCTCGGTGAACACCGGGACGCCGACGGCCAGTCAATCGCAAGGCGTCGCGGATTCCATGCGCGCGGGAATCACGGCGATCGAGCAAGCCACCGACGACGACCAGCGCGTGCTAGACGGAATGGAATTCAAGGTAATTCCAACGCAGGCGGTCGCGCTCAAATTCCGCGACAAAATGTCGTGACGTTGAAACTGGCTGCGGCAGCATCGGAAAATCGGCGATAGCCACGGCCGCACCGGCATCGAGACGGCCGCGCCAACGGGAAACGCACCCAGAGGAATTCCCGGCCAGCGGGGACCGTCGCTGAGACCGCGAATCCGCGAGCGGAACGAGCGGAACTAAATGTTGTCGGTCTTGCGCCGATTCGCGGGAGCCGGCGCTGGCGCTGATGGAGCCACGCCGCTTGGCGCTTGCACTTCTCTCGCCACGCTCGGCGCGGGAAGTTCGAGCGCGCGGCCACCGCTCGCGCGGCTGGCGAACGCCGCCGCCACACGAGTCGCGGTTGAAGGCCGCGGCACCACCGCGCCTTCTCCTTCGCGCTCGAATGTCAGGCACGTTGTCGAAGGATCCCAATCGATGCGCAGGATGTCGCCCAGGCGCACCTGTTCCGTCGCCAACAGGTTTGCCAGCGGATACACCACGTGGCGCTCGATCGCGCGCTTCAAGTGCCGCGCGCCGTATTTCAGATCCGTGCCGTCGCGCAGCAGGAACTCGCGCGCGCCGGGCGTCACGCGAAACAAAAATTGTCCCCGCGCCGTTTCCAGCACACGCTGCTGCACCATTCCCAGCTCGATCTCCAGAATGCGCCCCAACTCTTCCGATCGCAGCGGATGGAACACCACGACTTTGTCCAGGCGATTCATGAACTCCGGCGAAAACTTTTTCTTCGCCGCCGTAGCCGCCGTCCGCTCCACTTTTTCGTCAAGCCGTTCTTCCCTCTTGTCGGTTGGCTGCACGAAGCCCATGCCACCCGTCATCAGCTCCGTGATTTCTCCGCCGCCCAAATTCGACGTGAGGATGATCACGCACTGCGAAAGGTCCACGCGGCGATTGTCGCCCAGCGTCAGCGTCGCTTTGTCGAGAATGCCCAGCAGCAGTTGCCACAGCGCATCCGACGCCTTTTCGATTTCATCGAACAGGAGAAAACTCAGCTTGATTCGCTCCGTGTGATATTTCGAGAGCTCTTCCTGCGTGATCAATGGATGTGTTTCGCGATGGCCCAAATATCCGGGCGGCGAACCGATCAGTTTCGCGATTTCGTGCGAGTGTTGGAACTCCGCGCAATCCACCTTGATCACCGCGCGCGGATCGCCGAACAGAACTTCGGCCGCCGCTTCCACGATGCGCGTCTTGCCCGAGCCCGTCGGTCCCAGAAACAGCAGGTTCCCCACCGGGCGCCCCGGCGAGCACATTCCCGCCACGTACACCTGGTGCAGATCCACCAGCGCCGCAATCGCTTCCGGCTGGCCGACGATTTTTCGGCGCAGCGCGTCCTCGAATTCCATCGAGTCCGCGCTGCGGCGCGTCGGATCGAGTTGTTGCTTGCGGCTGGAGGCGGTCATCGTATTCTCCTATCGAAACATTCCGCGCGACAGCACTCCGCGCTGGGGAGACCGGTCAAACTGATCGAGCTTTACGCCTACCGTCGAATGCAGCAGCCGTAGCTGCGTGACGATTTCCCGGCCGGTTTCCGGCGAATGCGAAACGTCAAGCAGCGGCGGAAACAAATCCGTTAAATCCAGATTCAGCGAACGCAATTGGCCGAGCAATTTCTGCACGTATTCCGATTGCGGATCGAATAACTCGACGCGGCTGTTGACCTCTTCGCGCAGTTGGCTCCAATTCACTTCGATCAGCGGAAATTGGCGCGTAACCTGGCGCACGACGTCGTCGGTGATGCGCGGACGGTCGCCGAGCTTGGCAAGATGCAACTGGCGAACCTTCCCGTTCTCGCGCACGTTGTGCACAAGGTAGAAGGCGCTTCCTTTGCGTCGCAAAAAGGCCACAAAAAACTCCCGATGGGCACCCGGTGATTCTCTATGCCGGTAGTGTATTTGTGTTCCACTACGCATGTCAAGATGCTGTTCCGCGAAAGCCACCTTTTTTTTCGGAAGAGTTACCCCTAAAAATCGAAGCGCCCGCGCGGCGGGATTCGCGTTTGGAATTGCGGTAGGATCGCCAGGATCACTATGACGGCGCGGAAGAAATCTTCGTGGGAGCCGGTCTTTCGGTTCGTCAAATCGATTCCGCGAGGCCGCGTTATCAGTTACGGCGAGCTGGCGCGCGCGCTTTGCTTGCCGGGCGGCGCGCGCACCGCCGGACGGGCGATGGCCGCCACACCACGCGGCCGCGGAATTCCCTGGCATCGAGTGACGGGCGCCGGCGGCAGAATTCTGTGCCGCGAACCGTACGCCAGCCTTCAGCGGCGCCTCCTTCAAAGCGAAGCCGTCGGATTCATTGAAGGCCGCGTTGACTGGAAACGCCACGCGTGGAAGAAATCTCGCGGCGGCACGCGGCAGTCCATTAGCCCGGCGCGTTCGAGTGTGCTATAGATAGTTTTTCCTCGTGGCCGCGGCGATCATCCAAGTCGAGAACCTCACCAAGCGATACGACAGCGTCGTGGCGCTGCGCGGCGTCAGCTTTGAAGTAAAAGAAGGCGAAGTCTTCGGCCTGCTCGGTCCAAATGGCGCGGGCAAGACCAGCACAATCGAAATCCTGGAAGGTTTGCGCGCGCCCGATAGCGGCCTTGCCAACGTCTGCGGCCTCGATCCGCAGCGCAGCAGCAAGCGCCTGAAGGAAGTGATCGGCGCGACGCTGCAAGCCACCGCGCTGCCGGACAAAATCCGCGTTGGCGAAGCTCTGACAATGTTTTCAAGCTTCTACCCGCGGCACCGGAATCTGGGCGATTTGCTGCGCCGCTTTGGCCTTGAAGAAAAACGCAGCGCGTTCTACGCGCAGCTTTCCGGCGGACAGAAACAGCGCCTCGCGCTCGCGCTCGCGCTGGTGAACGAACCGAAAGTCTTGTTTCTCGATGAGCCGACCGCCGGTCTCGACCCGCAAGTGCGCCGCGAAATTTACGATGTGATCGAAGAGTTGAAGGTTGAGCGCAAAACGATTCTGCTGACCACGCATTACATCGAAGAAGCCGAACGCTTGTGCGATCGCGTGGCCATCGTCGATCAGGGCTTGGTGATCGCGCAAGGCACGCCGCGCGAATTGAAACAGCGCTCGGCCGGCACCACGCGCATCGACGTTCGCGTGGCGCGGCCCGAACCCGACGGCGCGCTTGCCAATCTCGATGGCGTGTCCGACGCGCGCCTGATGGATGGCACATGGATTCTGCATTCATCGCGCGTGCCCGCAACGATCGTGGCGCTCGTAAAACATCTTGAAAGCGCCGGCAACGAATTGGCGGGACTTGAAATCCTGGCGCCATCGCTCGAAGACGTTTTCCTCGAGCTGACGGGACGCAAGCTGCGCGATTGAGCTAAAACATCGAGCCCTATGTTCAAAACAACGTGGACATTGACGGTGAACCGGATGCGCCTGGCGATGCGCACCCCCGTGTTTATTTTCTTCAGCGTGGGAATGCCACTCGCCCTTCTGATTGGCGCTGGCGCGTATCTCGGACGTAGCAACGCTCGCGAGATTCCTCGCGTACTCGCCTCGGTTCTGGCGCTTACCGTGATGGGCAGCTTCTGGGGACTCAGCATGCAGCTCGTCAGCTACCGCGAAATGGGAATCCTGCGCCGGTTCCGTCTGGCCCCAGTGGGAGCCGGGGATTTGCTCGCATCGAGTATCCTGTCAAATTATTTCCTGACGCTGCCGACGGTGATCGTTCAATTCATGATCGCGCGCTGGGTGTTCCACATGCCTCAGTGGGGAAATCTGGGTGGCATATTCGTGGTGGTTACGCTGGGGACCGTCACATTTGCCGCGCTCGGCCTGATCGTCGCCAGCGTCACAAATACCGCGCAAGAGACGCAGATGATCAATCAAGCCCTGTGGTTCGTCTTCCTGTTTCTTGGCGGCGCCACTTTTCCTTTAAGCGATTTTCCGCACTGGCTGAAAGAAGTGGCGCTCTTCGTTCCCGCAACGTATTTAATGACTGGTCTTGAGCGCGTGATGGTGCCCGTTCCCGCGGAGTCGGTATTCCACCTCGGACCCAACGTCGTGTCGCTGCTGGGTTCCGCCGCGATTGCGTTCGTTATCTCACAGCAATTATTCCGCTGGGACCCCGGCTCAAAGGCGCCGCGGCGCGCCAAACTTTGGGCGGCTTCGACCATCCTGCCGTTTCTGCTGATCGGTATCTGGGAGTGGCATCACGGTGGATTGCGATCGCTCGCGCAAGCGGATCGTCCGCCGGTAGAGCAGCAGTATCAATTCCCATCCGACGTCAAACCGTAGCGATCGCGCCTCGCGCGCTCCAACGCGCGCGATTCCAACATCGTCTCTTACAGGCCATTTTGGCTCGAATTTCGCGTAACCAGAGCGCCACGGCGCGGCATTCGCGCGAAGGCCCTATGCTATACTTCTGCGCAGTTCAATTCGGCAACGCGCTCCGCGGAGAAATTTAGATGGGCATCGAAAAGACCGAGAAGATCTGGCGCAACGGCAAACTGATCGGCTGGGACGACGCCACCATTCACGTGTTGTCGCACGTGGTCAGCTACGGTTCGGCCGTCTTCGAGGGCATTCGCTGCTACCACACCAAGCAGGGCTCCGCGGTTTTCCGTCTGCGTGATCACATGCAGCGCATGATTAATTCCGCGAAAATTTATCGCATGGATTTGCCTTCGTCGCTCGACGAACTTTGCCAGGGCGCGCTCGATGTGGTGCGCGCCAACAAAATGGATTCTTGTTACATCCGCCCAATCGCGCTGCGCGGTTATGGCGACGTCGGCGTCAGCCCGCTCGCTTCTCCTGTCGAAGTTTATATCGCGTGCTGGGGCTGGGGCGCGTATCTCGGATCCGACGCGATCGAGCAAGGCGTCGACGTGTGCGTCAGTTCGTGGGCGCGCATGGCGCCGAACACTTTGCCAGCGATGGCCAAGGCCGCCGCGAATTACATGAATTCGCAATTGATTCGCATGGAGGCCATCACCAACGGCTACGTCGAAGGCATCGCGCTCGATCCATCGGGCTTGGTGAGCGAAGGCTCCGGCGAGAATGTTTTTCTGGTTGTCGATGGCACCGTGTGGACGCCGCCGATCAGCGCCTGCGGCCTGCAAGGCATCACGCGCGCGAGTTTGCTCACACTCTGTGAAGATTTGAAAATTCCCGTGCGCGAACAATCCGTTCCACGCGAAATGCTGTACCTCGCCGACGAAGTTTTTCTCTCCGGCACGGCCGCCGAGCTGACGCCGCTGCGCTCCATCGATCGCATTCAAATCGGCAAAGGGCGCCGCGGCCCGATCACGCAGCAATTGCAGGAAGAATTTTTCGCCATCGTGCGCGGCACCAAGCCCGATCGCCACAATTGGCTCACGCCCGTTCCCGTGCCCGCCACTACCGCCGCGCGCTGAGCACGCGGGCCTGGAAGCGCCTGCCCCCCGACATCGCCGTCGATCCGCGCTACGGTTGTGCATTCCCCATGCCGGAATCTTTGACCCGCGCCGTTCCCTGCTATAGAATCCGCCCCCGGACCGCCAAACATTAATATGCGGCTTTTGCGCGACTCGATTTTCTCGATCCTACTCGCCCCTCTTGGAGGCTGTCGATGAAGTACAACATGCCGCAGAAGATGCTGGCTGAATTCTTCGGAACATTCGCGCTGGTCGCTTTTGGCTGCGGCGCAATCTGTGCCGACCAATACATGCAGGCCTCGGGGCAAGCGGGACTCGGCCTGTTGGGCATCTCGCTCGCGTTCGGCCTGCCCATCGCGATCATGGTGACGGCGGTCGGCCACATCTCCGGTGGCCACTTGAATCCCGCGGTCTCGATTGGATTTTGGGTCACGCGCCGCGCGACGACTCTCGACACGCTCCTTTATTGGTTCGCGCAGCTCGCCGGAGCCTCCGCGGCGGCCTATCTGTTGCGCTCCGTGGTGCCCGAAGCCACTTGGCGCGCCATCCACTTGGGCACGCCTGCACTCGCGGGCGGTCTGTCGCGCGCTGCGGGAATGCTGATCGAGGGCATCATGACGTTCTTCCTGGTCTTCGTCGTGTTCGCAACCGCCGTAGACGACCAAGGCGCGTTCAACAAAATCGCGGGCTTCGCTATCGGCCTTACGATCGCCATGGGCATGCTCTTCGGCACGCCGTTCACCGGCGGATCGATCAACCCCGCGCGCGCATTCGGCCCCGCGCTCGCCAGCCATGATTGGCTGAATCACGGCGTCTACTGGGTTGGCCCCCTCGCCGGTGGCGTCCTAGCCGGCTGGATTTACGACGCGGCGTTTCTGCGAAAAACGCGATAATCCCCGGCAACTTACAATCGTCGCAGCGCGACGTCAGCCGTTGTATTTGTAGGAGCGGAGCTTGTCTCCGCCCGCTTTGGCGTGCCCGCCAACATCGTTGTTCCGCCCAGTCAACCCCGTTACTAACCTGCGCCTCCCCGCTCGCAGCATCCTTGTTTCACCTGATTGCGGATGCTAGTGTCGCAAGGAAGAGCTTCGAGAGGGCCTTTTTCCGCCATGGCACTAAGCATTGACGATCTTCTGCGCCGCGCCGTCGAAAGCAAGGCTTCCGACCTCCATCTAAAAGTCGGCAACCATCCCTATTTGCGCATCGATGGCGAGCTCAATCCCCTGGCCGACGTGCCCCGCGTCACGCCGGAAGAAATGCTGTCGATGGCCTTCTCCATGATGACCAACCGGCAGAAGCAAAAATTCAAGGAAACCGCCGAGCTCGATATGGCCTACGGCGTGGCCGGCCTGGGCCGCTTTCGTGTAAACGTATTTCAGCAGCGCGGCAACGTCGGCATGGTTCTGCGCGTAATCCCCACGAAAATTCGCACCATCGAAGAACTCGAACTCCCGCGCATTCTCGAAAAAATTTGCGAAGAGCGCCGCGGCCTCGTGCTGGTCACCGGCACCACCGGCTCGGGTAAGTCCACGACCCTGGCCGCGATGCTTGATCGCATCAATTCCACGCGCCCCGATCACGTGATCACCATCGAAGATCCGATCGAATTCCTGCATCGCGATAAGCACAGCTTCATCAATCAGCGCGAAGTGGAAGTGGACACCGCGAATTTCTCCACCGCGTTGCGCGCCGCCCTGCGCCAGGATCCCGACGTGATTCTGGTCGGCGAAATGCGCGACCTTGAAACTATCGCCACGGCCCTGCTCGCCGCCGAAACCGGCCATTTGGTTTTCTCGACGTTGCACACATTGGACGCTACCGAAACGATTCAGCGCATCATCGCCGTGTTTCCGCCGCCCGAGCAGAAACAAATTCGCTTGCAGATGGCCGCCACGCTAAAAGCCGTCGTCAGCCAGCGCCTCGTGCGCCGCGCCGACGACAAAGGCCGCGTCCCCGCCGTCGAAGTGATGATCGCCACGGCCTACATTCGCGATTGCATCATCAATCCCGATAAGACGCGCCTGATTCACGACGCCATCGCCGCCGGCACCAGTCAGTACGGCATGCAAACTTTCGATCAATCGCTCTACGATCTCTACACGCGCCAATTGATTTCCTACGAAGAAGCCCTGCTGCGCGCCTCCAACCCAGACGACTTCAAGCTCCGCGTCCAGGGCGTCCGCAGCGCCGCCGATGCCGCCCGCGAAGAAATGGAACGCGCCATGACCGAGTTCGAGCGCTTCGGCCGCCGCGTCTAGCGATTCCACTTCTTCCCTGCTGTTCTGAAATCAGGTCACGATGGTCGAACCCACACCGAAGACGCAGAGAAGGTATCCCCGGCACACTGCGCCAAAATGGATGCTTGTCGCCTGGGAAGCGGCGGGCCATCGAACAGTTTCTCGCGCCGAGACGGTTGGCATGGGCGGTTTGTTTTTCCACACTCCTGATCCGCCCGCCAAAGGATCTCAGATCAGATTGCTTTTCGATTTGCAGTCCGGAGAAATCCGCGCTCGCGCGATCGTGCGCGATTCCAGGCCCGACGATGGTATGGGCGTGCAGTTCGTACAAATGGAGGCCTCGGACCGCCTGCGTCTGGATCAATTCTTGGCGCAGTACGCAAAGGTCCAAGTGCCCGCGGCCGCGAGGCCCCCGAACCGCCGCCCCTCCGCCGCCGAAACATTCAAGAAGAATTACAAGAGCGTGTCGGCGGAGACCACCGAAACGCTTCTGTGGGTACGCGAGCTGGATGAAAAGCTGAAGATGTCCCGCGAAGGCACTCATTATCAGCTTCTCGGAATACCTTCCGAAAGTTCAACCGGGCAGATTAAGCAAAGCTTCTACGCCATCGCGCGAAAATTCCACCCCGACCCCCACATGGCAAAAAGCGGCTGCATCGAACCGCTGAAGGAATTGATGGGAGCGGTCACCGTCGCCTATAAAACTCTTTCGCACCGGGACAAACGGGCCGCCTATGACGCGC
>JBAQYV010000091.1:0-8967 GCA_049790315.1 Candidatus Acidiferrales bacterium
CCTGAGGTTTGCGTCGAACCCGCGGCGGGAGGCCCGCCCGGAGGCGGCGCTTGAGTCTGCGCGCGAGACACCCAGGGCGCCGCAATCGCGATCGTCAGGCTCGCAGCCAATGCGATTCCGGCGCAACTCAAAATTCCCGATTTGCGATTTCGCTCGGATGCCTTCACCGCGTCACCTCCGTCAAATGAACTCGTACTTTTCTTGCGCATCTTGTTCAGGCGTGTGTTCCGTCAGGAATCGCACATAGGGTACTACAACCGGGGTACCGGCGGAATCGAGCTTCCGGACTATTCCCGCGCCCGCGTCCAATTGCGATTATCCATCTCGCGGGTTGGGCTCAGTATCGCGGGGACGACGCGCCCGAGTAATCGGGAACGTAGGCGAACAGCTCAATCCGCACGACTGATTTTGCGACTTCGATTTCTATCCCTTTAGAAGAGCTGTCGCTCCGAAGATGTTAGAATTCTTTCTTCGGAGGCAATTGTGAATTTCAAGATTGCGGTCTCGCTCGCCTGCGCTGCTGCTTTCTCGCTTCTGTTCGGCATTCCAAACATCGCTGCGGCACAAAGCGCGCCGCAACCACAGCCTGTGCCGAGCGCCGATTCCGCTCTGCCCTCGCTATTTATAGTGGGCGACTCGACGGCCAACGTTACCGCCGTTCCCGCCGATGGCGCGAAGCAACGCGTCGGTTGGGGCGCGCCCTTCGCCGATTATTTCGATCGCGCGAAAATTCGCGTTGTGAACGCGGCCAGCGCGGGCCGAAGCAGCCGCACCTACATGCAGGAAGGAAAATGGAGCGCCGTTCTCGAGCAACTCAAACCCGGCGATTACGTGCTCATCCAGTTCGGTCATAACGATGGCGGCCCCGTGGCCGATCCTCCGGCGCGCGGCTCACTGCCCGGCATGGGCGATGAAACGCAAGACTTCACTCATCCCGATGGCACGAAGGAAACCATCCACACCTTCGGCTGGTACACGCGCAAATATATTGACGACACGCGCGCGAAAGGCGCGATCCCGATCGTGCTTTCCGTCACCCCGCGCAACATTTGGACTGACGGCAAAGTTGAACCCGGCCTCGGCCAATTTCGCGAATGGGCGGCACAGATCGCAATGAAGGAACGTGCGGATTACGTGGATCTCACCGGAATCGTGGTGCGCGAATACGAAAAGCTCGGCCAGGAAAAAGTCGCGGCGTTTTTTCCGCTCGATCACACGCACACCGACGCCGACGGTGCGGCTCTGAACGCGCGTAGCGTTGTCGCGGGCCTGAAATCGTTGCCGGACACACCGGTCACGGCGTTCCTCTCGGCGAAGGGCCAAGCCGTCCCGTCCGTCGATGAAGCCTTGCTCGCTCTTCCCGCAAATCCAAGGCTGCACACGTTCTGGATCATTGGCGATTCCACTGTGCGCAATGGCATCGGAGATGGCTCGAATGGTCAATGGGGATGGGGCGATGAAATCGCGCCGTACTTCAACACCGCGAAGATCAACGTGGTGAATCGCGCGCTGGGTGGGCGCAGCAGCCGTACGTTTTACAATTTTCTGTGGCCTGCTGTGCTCGGCATGATCAAATCCGGCGATGTCGTCATCATGCAGTTCGGCCACAACGATTCTAGCCCTCTTGCCGACACGGCTCGCGCGCGCGGCACTCTCTCCGGCAATGGAGAAGAAACAAAAGAGATCTACGATCCCATCACGCGCAAAAACGAAGTGGTCCACACCTTCGGTTGGTACGAGCGCCAGATCATCGAGCAGGCCCGTGCGCACGGCGCAACGCCGATTGTCGCCTCGCTCATTCCGCGCAAAACTTGGACGGTACGCCCGGCGGATGGTGCTTCAAATGGCGAGAAGATTGTTCGCGCGGACTATGCCGAATGGTCGCGCCAAGCCGCGCAACAGGATCACGCTCTCTACATCGACCTCAACACGATCATCGCCGACCAGTACGATCAACTCGGCCCCGCCAAGGTCAATGGATTCTTCGCCGATCCCAACACGCACACGAATCTAGGTGGCGCGAAGATGAACGCCGAAGCTATCATCGAAGGATTGCAGGGTTTGCCACACGATCCGCTGAAAAAATATTTATCGTCCGCCGGCAAAGCGGTCAAACCCTGGCATGCCCCAGCCGCGTAAAAGCAAGACCCCCTGTATTCGTAACGCGCCACGCTTCAGGGAGGCACTCTTAAATCGAGAATGTGCCCGCGTGAGCGCGAGCGCTACTAAATCATGCGAAACTGTTCGCAATGAATCTTCCGCCCAAAGGTCCGAAAGTCCCGTGGCCATTTGGCGTCTCGCCGATGAATCGCGCCGACCCGCTCGGCCTGCTCGAAGGATGGGCGCGGCAGTATGGTGATATCTTCCGCTGGCGCACGCTGCATTTCTTCGTGGTCTTCGTCAATCATCCCGATTTGATCGAAAAAGTTTTGGTTAGTGAAAGCCGCAATTACATGAAGGGCCGCGGCCTGCAAGCCAATCGCGAATTGTTCGGCAACGGCCTGCTCACCAGCGAAGGCGATTCCTGGCTGCGCCAGCGCCGCCTGATCCAGCCCGCGTTTCATCGCGAACGCATCGCCGCCCACGCCGGCACCATGATCGAACAAGGCCGTCGCCTAGTCGAATCATGGGGCGATGGCGAAACGCGCGACGTCCACGCCGACCTGATGCGCGCCACGCTCGAAATCGCCGGCACCACGCTCTTCGGCACCAACGTCTCTGATTCCGACGCCGAACGGATTTCAATAGCCCTGAACACGCTCATTCGCGTCAACTCATCGCCGCGCCGCCTATTTCCTCTGCTGCGCGCGTTGCCCACCCGCGCGAATCGCAGCTACACGCGCGCCGTCCGCCAGCTCGATGAAGTCGTCTACAGAATTATCGCCCGCCGCCGCGCCGAACTCGGCGAGGTGCGCATCGACACCGCGCGCGACAACGATCTCTTGTCCATGCTCCTCAACGCGCGCGATGAAGATGGCGGCCGCATGACCGATCTTCAACTCCGCGACGAATCCACCACCCTACTCCTCGCCAGCCACGAAACCACCGCACTGGCTCTCACTTGGACGCTCTACCTTCTCGCGCAACATCCCGAGGTCGCCGATCAACTTGCCGGGGAATTGGAGTCCGTCCTCGCGGGCCGCTTGCCCTCGCTCGACGATGTCCCGCGCCTCGCGTTCACGAGTAAAGTTTTGAAGGAATCCATGCGTCTCTACCCGCCCGCGTGGGGCGTCGTGCGTATGTGTCCCGCGGAGTGCGTTCTAGGGGGTTATCGAATTCCGAAACGCGCGAGCGTGATTCTCAGCCAATGGGTGATGCACCACGATCCGCGCTACTTCACCGATCCCGCGCTCTTCAATCCTTCACGCTGGACCGAATCCTTCGAGCGCGATCTTCCGCGCTTCGCCTATTTTCCCTTCGGCGGCGGCCCCAGACTCTGCATCGGAGCCGGCTTCGCCACGATGGAAGCCACGCTCGTTCTCGCGATCCTCGCGCAGCGCTTCCGTTTCCACGTCGATCCCACGTGCGAAGTCGTCCCTCGTCCCTCGATCACATTGCGCCCCAGAAACGGCGTCCGCCTGCGTCTGGAAGCGCGCGCCGCTCGAAGCACTTGATCCCGCCAAGCTGTCAGGAGCCGCCTAGAAGAAAAGTCTCCCGCTGAGCTGAACTTCACGTCCCGGCGTCATGGCCATCGTGATGGTTCCAAATTGCGGCTCGTTCACGTAGCGGTTCGGCGTCCCCAGGTTCGTTTTGTTCAAGGCGTTGAAGGCTTCGCCTCGCAGTTGGAATCGGATTTTTTCCCTGAGGGCAAACGTGCGTTCCAGCGCGAGGTCCATCGTTTGGAGAGGCGGGCCGTATACGGAGTTCCGGCCCACGTCACCAAACGTATACGCCGGAGGCGTGACGAAAGCGGCCGGATTAAACCATTCGTTCGCGGTATGGGTACCGGCGCCAAAGATGGGTTCGCCCGTCGAATTGGCGCGAATGGGATTCTCGCCAAGGACGGTTCCGGCATTCGCGGTGTCGCCAAACACGGAAATCGTAAATGGCATCCCCGACTGCACCTGGTACACAGTGGAGAAATGCCAATTCTGCGAAAGCAATCGAGTCAATTCGGTGCGCCCGTATGTAGGAAAATCGTAGACACTGCTCAGAGCAAGCCGATGGCGGACGTCGCAAGCCGGGCCCTTTTCGGCGTCCAGATCGTTGTCGTTTTGCGCGATTGCGGATTCGTCCATCGGAGAGCGGAAATCTGGCGCGTTGGTCAGGTTTTTGGCATACGTGTAATTGGCCAGCAAGCTCAGCCCGCGCGAATAGCGCCGGCGCACATTTACGTAGCCCGCGTCGTACCAACTCTGCGCGCTGTTCTCGAGTATGTTGATGGTGCTGACGGGGAACGTCATGCTTTGTATTACGGCGGTCGTACTGCTCGGCGTCAACACCGTGCCCGGTACAAAGCTGAGTGTCGTGAATGGACGGCGCGGTCCGAGTGCTCCCGGTCCCGGAGGAGCATTGTTGATCAAATCCGCGCGCTGCAAGTGCTCGCCGCGAGATCCGATGTAGCCGATCTCAATCGACGTGTCTTTTCCCAGCCCCTTTTCCACCGCGGCGTTCCATTGCTGAACATACTGCGACGGCGGATGAAGCTGCATTGCCGTAAAACTTACCGTTGTCGGCGTCAGAGTCCCTTCGCCGAGCACTGGTGTGCCAAAATTCAGACCGCTGGCGAACAGTGCCGCTGACGGAGTGAAATTGTCGGCTTGCTGTGTTTCCGGAAACACGTACGGCACGTTGTGGCGCTCATTGCACCAGGTGTTGAAGTCCACAGGCGTGTAGAAAATCCCGAACGCCGCGCGCAACACGAGATTCTGTCCCGGAAGATTTTTGGCAATCCCGATCCGCGGCGCAAAGTTGTGCGTGTTAGCGTACATCAGTCCTTTTGGATATCCCAATTGGCCGCCAATGAACACCGACGGCACTCCATTATTGAATACGAGGTTCGTGTTTGTGTTGTCCCTATCCCACAGAGGGCTGGCGTATTCATATCGAAGGCCCAGATTCAGCGTCAACGTCGGCCTCGCCTGCCAGCTATCCTCCACAAAACCATCCAGTCCCCATGATCGCAAGTTCATCTGCGGAACTCCCGCCTGACGTTGCTTCACGCTGGGCAGGCTGAGCAGCAGGTCGGCTAATCCGGAGCCGCTTCCATCATCGAACCCAAATTGCGTCGTGTATCCATCCGTGGTTTGGTAGTAGCCGCGATTCTCGAAGAATCCCCACATCGGCCAGATATAGCGCTGGAAATCGCCGCCAAATTTTATTCCGTGACGCCCCTTCTGCCACGAATACATGTCTCGGGCTTCGCCGGTCGTATCCCAGGAGTGCATGGGCGTGGCGGCATACGTATCCCCAATTCCCGTGTAACCCTGCGCCGCGAACCACGGCGCGCCTGAAGCTGCCGAGCCGCCATACCCAATGCCCGTAATGCCAAGTTGGGTCACGTAATTGTTCACTCCGTCATTTTGCGAGGTGCGGTCCATGGAAAGACGCGAAAACGCGATCGAAGCGGTGTTGAGTTTATTACTCGAGAAAATGTGGTTCCACGATATGACTGCCTGCTGCGAAAGATTGTTGAAGTTCGCTCCGAAACCCGGCAGGTTTTCCGTCGTCGAAGTGTCGCCACTGCTCGGCGAAAATCCGAGTTCGGACCCTAGTGAATATCGCGCGAAAAGCGTGTCCCCATTTGAGAAGTCATGGTCCACGCGGACCGTGTCCTGATCCTGGCTGTGTGTCTCGTCGCGGATGTCCAGGTAGTTGTTTGAGTCCACGCCCGGCCCCGCGTCGGACATCATATTCGGCGCCGGAACCACTGCGAGCAAGAAAGCTTCGAGCGCTTGGTTGATGCAGGCCACCCCAGTCGGCGCCGGACCCGGATTCGTGCAAATCGGAATCTTGTTACCCGCGAACTGCGCGCGTGTGTAAGGATAATTGGACGCTCCGGTCGGCAGACTTGCGTTGTAGCTCGGGTTAGGCACAGCCGTCAGCGGGTTGTAAATATTTTCAGCGCTCCCGCTGAAGTCGCCTTCAAGTTCAGCCGTCGTCGGAACGGTCAACACCTGCGCGTCCGCCTGAACCAGACGCAAGCCTTCGAAGTTGACGAAGAAGAACGTTTTCTTTCTGCGTAGCACCGGACCGCCCAGGGAAGTGCCGAAATCGTTTTGCACCAGATGGTTGTTCCCCATCGAATCGAACGTGCTCGCATCCATCGCCCCATTGCGCAGAAATTCGTACGCCGTTCCGTGATATTCGCTCGAACCGGAGCGCGTCACGATGTTGATCTGCCCGCCGCCCGCGCCTCCCATGTCCGCCGTGAAACTGCTTGTTTGCACCTGGAACTCCTTCACCGCGTCAGGAGACGGACTGAAGTTCTGCGTATTGAACGTCGGATCGGTATTCGTGGCGCCGTCCAATAGAAAGAAGTTGGCATTCGGGCGGTTGCCGCCGATCACCACCGCGGATCTCTGCCCAGGACGCCAGTACAATGGATTCGTATCCCCCGTTTGCGCGCCGAAACCCACATGTGTTCCCGGTACGGTCAGCACCAGGTCAATCAGCATTCGCCCGTTCAAAGGCAATTCGTTGATGGATTGCGGTTCCACCACTTCGCCCACGCTGGCATCCGACGTGTGCAGCACTTCGGTGCTAGCCACGATTTTCACTCCCTGCGCGATCGGACCGACTTTCAGGCTGATTTCAATCGCCAGCTTCTGGTCGACTTCCAGTCGCAAGGACTCTGTGGCCGGTGCAAAGCCGGAAGCCTGAACCTGCACGTCATAATCGTCCGGAGACAGCGCCGGCGCCTCGAACAGACCGTCTTGATTCGTGAGCGTCTTGCGTACAGCGCCAGTACTGTGCGCCGTGATCTCGATCGTAGCCCCCGCAATCGGCAAATTCTTTTGGTCGGTCACTGTCCCGCTAAGAACCGCATAATTGCTTTGGCCCAGCATGGGCAGCCCCACACCCAAAAGCAGCAGCAGCGCGAAGCCTGCGCGCGCAAAAATAAGTCTCACGAAACCATGTGGACGCATTACCAATGCCTCCCATTTGAGTTCAAGCGATGAACAGTTTCCGAAAATTTACGTCTGTTCCCGCCCCCGGTTGGCGCGGACTCTAGTCGCTTAGTGAGGGGCTGTCCATAATCTGAAAGCACTATGCGCGTTCGTAGCGCCACCCTTCGTTTGTATAGGCCGCACCTTGCTCCGCTCGGCGCCATTTGCTAGCGTGTGATTCGCCGCGCGATCACGTTATGAAAATCGACCGAAGAAAATTCATGGGATGGATGGGCTTGGCCGGAGGAACAACGCTGGGCACGCACTGGCTCGGTGCTGGCAAGGCATTCGCCGCGCAGCCGTTCGCGTCACCCGTCGCCGCTTTTGCCGACATTGCCGCGAATCAAACCACCCAGACGCGCTGGCAGCTCAGTGCCGCGCGCAAACTCGAGCAAACCAAAGACGTCACATGGCTCACGCACGAGCCGCTCGATTTCCTTCTGCGCCGCGGCGATCACGGTGACGACGAGCCCGCGCGTTACGCTCGCATGGTCGATCCCGACAACATCAAGCGCATGGCCGACGCCGGCGTCAAATGGGGCCGGATTTTCTTCTACAAAGGTTTCGGCCTCGAGTACGAAAAGCCGCACATCGATCAAGCCAAAGTCGTCGCCGACCAGATGCACCAGCTCGGCATGAAGGTGAGCCTCTACGTCGGCGGCACGATGTTCACCGAAACTTTTTATCGCGAAACTCCCGAAGCCGTGAATTGGGAGCAGCGCGATCAGTGGAACCATTGGATTCCCTACGGCATACAAACCTATCGGCACTACGCCTGCCCCCATGAGCCCGCCTATCGCGATTACATCAAGCGCGTCATAAAAATTGGCGTCCAGGATTTGCGCGCCGATGAACTCGCGTTTGACAACATCATGTTGCAAGCCGAGCCGGAGTCCTGCCGATGCCCGCGCTGCATGAAAGCGTTCGGCGATTTTCTTCGCCAGCGCTATCCCACAAGCGAAGCCGCCACGCGCCGATTCGGTCTGCCGGACACGGATTGGATTCGCCCGAACGAATGGGGCTCGTATGAGCAGCCCGGCACCCTGACGGAACTCAACGATCCGGTTCTTCAGGAGTGGACGCGCTTTCGGTGCGAGACTCTCGGAGAATATTCCAACGATTTTTACGATTGCGTGAAGAGCTTGAACCCAGGCGCCGCGGTGCATTTCAACATCAAGGGCGTTTACAGTTTCAATCGCTACTGGACCAACGCCGTCTATCACCCGCTGTACGCCGGCCGCATCGACGTCATGTCTTTTGACACCACTGGATACGACGAGCATATCGATCCCAACACCGGCGCGCTCGTCTCGCAAATTCGCTCATACAAAATCGCGCGTCGCCTGCCCACAAGTTGTGAAGATGCCTTTGACAACGACGTACGCGCCGCCGTGCACATGGCTTTCGGCTACCAAAAGCCGGGGCTCACGCCCACTCCGTTCGGTGGCGCGGCCTTCAATGTTTTCACGCCGCTAATGGAATTTTTCCGCGAATATAACGACCGCTATTTCACCGACACCGACAACGTCGCCGACGTTGCCGTGCTGCGAAATTGGCCCAGCATGGCCTACAGCATCAATGCCGCATACTTTCCCGCCACGTTAATGGAGCAGGTCCTTATCCAGCACAAAGTTCCCTTCGATCTGCTTTTTGAAGAACAACTCGATCGCATCGCAAAATATTCGGCGGTGATCTTGGCTGGCCAGGAATGCGTCTCGAACGCGCAAGCCGCGCTTCTGCTGCAATACGCGCGCAACGGCGGCGCGCTGATCCTCACCGGCAACACAGCGCAGTTCAACGAGTGGCGCGAACAACGCACCACGAATCCCTTGCTCCCCGCGAAACCGGCTGGCGCGGA
>JBAQYV010000092.1:0-10196 GCA_049790315.1 Candidatus Acidiferrales bacterium
GATTCAACACGATTTCGATCAGTGGGTATCATATTCGCGAGGCCGGCTCGACCGCGATTCAGGAACTGGCATTTACACTGCGCGATGGAATCGAGTACGCGGAGCGCGGACTACGGCGCGGGCTAAAGATCGAGGAATTCGCGCCGCGGCTATCGTTTTTCTTCAACGCGCATAGCGACTTCTTCGAGGAAATCGCGAAGTATCGCGCTGCGCGGCGGATGTGGAATTCGATTATGCGCGAGCGGTTCGGCGCGAACGATTCGCGGTCGTGCGCGCTGCGCTTTCACGCGCAGACGGCGGGATGCTCGCTTACGGCGCAACAGCCTTACAACAATGTGGTACGGACGGCGATTCAGGCGCTGGCTGCCGTGCTGGGTGGCGCGCAATCGCTGCACACGAACTCGCTCGACGAAGCTTTTTCTTTACCAACCGAGTTCGCCGCAACACTGGCTCTGCGCACGCAGCAGATCATCGCGCACGAAACGGGTGTTACGGGAACGGCCGATCCCCTGGGCGGATCGTATTTCCTGGAGACGCTGACGAATCAGATTGAAAGCGGCGCGCGGGAATACATTCGCAAGATTGACGAGATGGGCGGGATGGTCGCCGCCATCGAGCGTGGATATCCGCAACGCGAGATCAGCGAAGCCTCGTATCGCTATCAGCTTGCCGTGGACCGCAAGGAAAAGATTGTCGTGGGTGTGAACGATTTTATAAGCGACGAGAAACCCATAGAGATTTTGCAGATCGACGACTCTGTTGGCGCGCGACAGGCCGAACGACTGCGCGCGTTGCGCGCCGAACGCTCGAACGAGGATGTCGCGCGGAGCCTGAAGACGCTACGCGCCGCGGCGCAGGGCGATGAAAACCTGATGCCGCATATCTACGAAGCTGTGAAGGCCTATGCCACCGTGGGCGAAATCTGCGGCGCCATGCGCGACGTCTTCGGCAGCTACCAGGAAGCGGCCATCGCTTGATGGTAGAATCCGAGGCGCCGAGATTCGCTGAGATTCACAGAGAATGATAGAAAAGAAGATTCGCGTCTTGATTGCTAAGCCGGGGCTGGATGGCCATGACCGCGGCGCGAAGATTATCGCGCGGGCGTTGCGCGATGCCGGGATGGAAGTGATCTACACGGGGCTGCGGCAAACGCCGGAGATGATCGCATCGGCGGCGGAACAAGAAGACGTGGACGTTATCGGGCTTTCCATTCTGTCCGGGGCGCACAATACTCTGTGCCCGCGCTTACTCGATTTGCTACGGCAGAAACAGATGGGCGACGTTCTCGTGTTGGTGGGCGGCATTATTCCCGAGGCGGATATTCCCGCGCTAAAACAAGCGGGCGTCGCCGAGGTTTTCCTGCCAGGCGCATCCACGCAAGACATCGTGAAGTTTGTTCAGCAGCACACCGCGATTCGCTCCTAGAAAGTTTCCGGATGCCAATTCGGCAGCAAGTTGTGATAGGCTCCGGCGAATTAATTCTCCGGAGGGATAACGATGAGAGTATCGCCAATCCTGATGGCGATTATGGTTTCGGGGTGCGCGCTAGTTTCTGGGCCGTGCGTTCAGGGCCAGGGTTCGACCGCTCCGAATTCGCCGGCTGCTACTGTGCAAACGCCGGACTACTCCAGCAATCCGCCCGGCGTGTTGATTATGGATTCCGGTTGGCAACTGATCGATGGGATATATCCCTCAAAGAGCCACGTAAAGAACGGGCTGGCGGACTCGGTGTCCTACGGCGCCGTGCCGGCGAAGATGGTCTCAGACTATCCAGGCGTGCATGCAGCAGTGCAAATTCAAGCGACGCAACCGTGGATCTGCATTTGTCACATCATTTCGCTTCCGGGCGGGCCGGCGATCGTCAGGCTGCACTCGAAAAAGGACTTGCGACAACTCGATGCCGGCAATTTGCGCGTGCTCCAGGTCAAGCTTGAGCAGGCCGACAAATCGGATTTGATTCCGACGGACATAACGCAACCCGAGGCGGGTGTCTGGTTGGTGCGCCCGCAGCAGGCGCTTCCGGCCGGCGAATATGCACTGATGCTGGGAACGCAGAACGTAAATATTTTCCCGTTTACGGTCGTGGCATCGCCGACTGGTCCCCCACCTTCTCCAGCTAAGCCGTAGTGAATGCACCCTGAAGCTCGTGCGCTGCGCGAGAATCAGCTTATACTGACGTGTCGCGGTGGCGCGAAGGGACAAACTGAGCGCGCGCGATACTCAAAAATGACGACCTCCGCGATAGCCACGCACATCGACACGCGATCCCCCACGTATCAGAAGAACGCGCGGCGCATGGTTGAACTTGTAACCGAGATCAAAAATCAGGAAATCGCACTGCATGAAGGCGGCGGGGCGAAAGCCGTCGAGGCACAGCACAAGAAGGGACGCCTCACGGCGCGTGAGCGGATTACGCGCTTGCTCGATCACGACACGCGCTTCTTCGAGATGGGCGTTTATGCCGGCTTTGAGATGTATGAGGAGTGGGGTGGCGCTCCGGCGGCAGGGACGATTGTGGGACTTGCCCGCGTCTCTGGACGCCTGGTGATGATCATCGCGAATGACGCTACGGTAAAGGCGGGCGCGTTTTTCCCGATGACGGCGAAGAAAGTGATCCGCGCGCAAAATATCGCGATGGAGAATCACATACCCACGCTATATCTGGTGGATTCGTCGGGGATATTTTTGCCACTGCAGGAGGACGTGTTTCCGGACACCGACGATTTTGGCCGCGTGTTTCGCAATAACGCCGTGATGAGCGCGATGGGCATTCCGCAAATCACCGCGATCATGGGGATGTGCGTGGCCGGCGGCGCGTACCTGCCGGTGATGTGCGATCACATTTTGATGACGGAAGGCTCGGGATTATTTCTCGCGGGGCCTGCGCTTGTGCAGGCGGCAATTGGCCAGAAAGTGTCGGCGGAAGAATTGGGCGGCGCGAAAATGCACGCCCAGATCAGCGGCACGGTGGATTTCCGCGAGCCGGATGACGCGGCGTGCCTTGAACGCATCCGGATCCTCATCGGACAAATCGGGCATTCCGCGGCGCCGCGATTCGATCGAATCCCCGCCGAGCAGCCGCTTTTCCCCGCCGAAGAAATCTACGGCGTTTTTTCTTCCGATCCCTCGCGGCCGTACGATATGCGCGAAATCATCGCGCGCATCGTGGATGGCAGCCGCTTCGACGAATATCGTCCCGAATATGGACAAACGCTACTGTGCGGGTACGCTCGCATTGAAGGATGGGCCGTCGGCATCGTGGCGAATCAAAAGCAGAACGTTCCTACGATTGACCCCGCGACCGGCGAGCGTCGCATGGAATTCGGCGGCGTGATTTATACGGAGTCCGCCGAAAAAGCCGCGCGATTCATTCTGGATTGCAATCAGCATCTGGTGCCGCTGGTTTTTCTGCACGACGTGAACGGCTTCATGATCGGCAAAGAAGCCGAAGGCAGCGGCATTATTCGCGCCGGCGCGAAAATGGTGAACGCGGTTTCCAATAGCGTTGTGCCGAAAATCACTGTAGTGTGCGGCGGCAGCTTCGGCGCGGGCAATTACGCGATGTGCGGCAAGGCCTATGATCCGCGCTTTATGTTCGCGTGGCCTACGGCGCGGTACGCAGTGATGAGCGGGGATTCCGCCGCCAGCACGCTGGTCGAAATCAGGATCAAACAGCTCGAGCGCGAGGGAAAGCGCCTTTCGGAAAGCGATCGCAAGCAGCTGCGCGAAAGTATTCGCGCTTCCTATGAGCGGCAGACCGATCCGCGGTACGCCGCAGCGCGGCTTTGGGTCGATGCGATCATCGATCCGGCGGGGACTCGGCGCGCGCTGGACTGGGCGCTGGAAGCCGCTGCGCTGAACACCGAGGTGCGCGAGTTTCGCACGGGCGTTTGGCAGACTTGAGACATTTCGCGCAGACGTAAACAATCGCTGGGAAACTTAGAAAGAAAAGGACACTTTCGGCCCTCATGGACTCCGTGAAATTGATTGAATGCCCGCGTGACGCCTGGCAAGGATTGCCGCAACTGATTCCCGCCGCGGAGAAGGCGACGTACCTGAAATCGCTGATCGACGCCGGTTTTCGCAGCATCGACGCTGTGAGCTTCGTTTCGCCCGAGCACGTCCGGCAAATGGCGGATAGCGAAGAAGTGATGACGCGGCTGATTGAGTTGCTCCCATCGGGGCCTTCGGCCGCGGCGCGCCCAGAGATTATCGGCATCGTCGTGAACGAGCGCGGCATGGAACGCGCGCTTGCGACTCCTGGCGTTTCGACAATCGGATATCCTTACTCGATTTCGGCGTATTTCCGGCGCACCAACGCGAATATGAATCGCTCGGAGTCGCGCCGATTGGTCGAGCAGCTCAAAAAATCCACGAAGGACGCCGGGCGCGGCCTGGTGATTTATATTTCGATGGCGTTCGGCAATCCCTACGAAGAACCGTGGGGAGCCGAAATCGTGGAAGAAACGCTCGAATGGCTGAAGGATCTGCGCGTCAACACGGTTTCGCTGGCCGACACTGTAGGTACAGCGACACCCGCGCAGGTGGGCGAGCTTTTCGCGCGTGTGAAAGACCACGTGGCGGGGATCGAGCTTGGCGTTCATCTGCACAGCCGCGCGGAATCCGCTGCGGAAAAAATCCTCGCCGCGTACGACGCAGGATGCCGGCGATTTGACTCCGCGCTGACGGGACTCGGCGGCTGCCCCTTCGCCGCGGACGAATTGGTGGGCAACATTCCGACCGAGACGCTGCTTGAAGCGCTTGCTTCCCGCGGAGTGGCGCTGCAACCGGACCGCGCCGCAATAACGCCGCTGATCGAGATGACAAATCGCATGCGCGCGAAGTACGCTTACGAGAAGCCTGTGAACTAGAGCGCGCCGCATCGCAACAGGGAGAAACACTTGGCCTACGAAGCGCTGAAACTTGCCATTGAAAACGACATCGCCGTCATCACTCTCAATCTCCCCGACAAACGCAACGCCATCACGCCGCGCATGCTGGAGGAATTGCAAGACGCGCTGGGTGAAATCGAAAATGGTCCAGCGCGAGTAGGAATTCTGACCGGAGCGGGAAAAGCTTTTTGCGCCGGCATGGACATTGAAACGCTCCAGGCCACGATCTCCGCGACACACGGCCAGCACGTTGAAGAAGCGCGCCGCACTGCCCTTCTCTTCCGGCGCTTGTGGGGTTTCCCGAAGCCGATGATTGCCGCAGTGAATGGCGCGGCAATTGCCGGAGGCTGCGGCCTCGCGACTCTGTGCGATTTTACGTTGTCGGCTCCGGAAGCGAAGTTCGGATTTACGGAAGTGAAGATCGGATTCATACCGGCGATCGTTTCGGTGTTTCTGTCGCGGCAGATCGGCGGGAAGCGGGCGCGCGATCTTCTGCTCTCCGGGCGGGTTGTAGAAGCTGCCGAAGCACATGAACTTGGTCTTGTGACAATGGTCGTTGCAGCGGATTCACTGATGGGGCGCGCGAAGGAACTCGCCGCAACGCTGGTTGCCGCGAGTCCGTCCAGCCTGGCCCATACGAAGCGCCTGCTGATTGCCGGCGCGGTCGATGAAGTGGACCGCGAAATCGAGGCCGTAATTACGGCCAGCGCCGAAGTCCGCGAGACCGCCGATTTCCGCGAAGGCGTCGCAGCCTTTCTGGAAAAGCGTCCGCCGCGCTGGACCGGGAAATGAGTGCGGCATCCGATCACGTCGATCGAGCCAAACATTCCGAGCGGGCCGCTTTCTCGGACACGCTACTGCGCGTGCGTTACGCCGAAACCGATCAGATGGGCTACGTCTATTACGGAAACTATTACACTTATTTCGAGGTGGGCCGCGTGGAATACATGCGTGAGCGAGGCGTGGCATACAAGGAGATGGAAATCGCGGACGACAGCTTCATCGTCGTGGCGGAATCGCGATGCCGCTATCGGCGTCCCGCGCGTTATGACGATCTGCTGCGCATACGCACGCGCGTCGCGGAATTTCGACGCCGCACGATTCGCTTTTCCTACGAGGTTTTACGCGATGCGGACGGCGAGCTACTCGCCGCAGGCGAAACTCTGCACGTTATCTGCGACCGCCAAGGGCGTCCGAAAGCCCTGCCCGACAAGTATCGCCGCTACTTCGATTCAGCCGACACTTCCGCGCCCGCCGTCCCCACACTCGCGCACTCCCCCGCAAAGAAACGCACGGACTGAGCATTCGACCGGCGCCTAGGCCAGTTCACGAAACAAGAACGTCGCGAGTCTGCCGCCGGCGTACCAACTGAACGGCGGCAATTCGAGAGAGTAATGTCCACACGCCAAGCGCAACACATCCATATCGATTCCGGCTCTCTGCACCGCGCCGATGATTTCTTCTGAAAATTCCGGCAGCATCGTGGGGTCGTACTTCCCCGTGATCGCCAGCATTTTCTGGCGCGTGACGTCGACGCGCCCGATATACGGAAACGGGCTAATCGGTTCCCAAAAATAGTGCAGCTCTTCCTCGGTGACCTTCGAGCGCAAGCCTTCCCATACGTGGGCCGTCGTGATGCCGGTGCGCACCACGTCGCCGAAGTTCTTCGAGATGTGCATGAATGCGCCGGCGCGCACGGCCGGATCGTGCGCCAGGGTAATAAATCCAACAGCCGATCCGATGCTCGTGCCGAGCAGTCCCAATTTTCCGTAGCCCTGCTGCTCGAGCCAGCGCAAGCAGCGACGCACGTCCGTAACCGCCTGCCTGCTGCATTGCAGCGTGAGCCCAATATTCGGCGCCACGACCTGGTCGGCGCGCTCGTGTCCTGGAACCCTGCGCCGATCGTGATATGGCAACGAAATCCGCAGCGCCGTAATTCCCACGAGATTGAGCCAGCGGCACAAATTTACTTGTCCATGCCACTTGGCATTCCAATTCGGCATAACGACCACAGCCGGTCCCGATTTACGCGCGGGGAAAAATCTTGCGGTCACCCGGTTGTTTTCGGCCCAGGGCGATTCGATCTGGCTGGTAAATGTCAGGAGTTGAATTTTGCGGCCGTTGGCGTCGGTCTCGGTCACGAGCCTGTAATCTTCGGCTGGCGTCGTGCCGTACCACTCCGCGCTGTGGGCGATCGTCTCCGGCACCCAGCGCCGCAGGAACCCGCGCGGATCGGGCTCGTTGGCGCGGCCGCCAATATGCTCAAGACCCCACTCAAACGGAAAGACGCGCCGATTGTCATCGGTGGTCCAGCGGGCATGCTCGTAGCGCCGGATTTTCTGTTCGAGCCAGCTCATTTGGTGTGAAACAAAAATTATGGGGGCGGGCGAAACCCCTGTCAAATCGCGAGGCGCGGTCAGATACGGTCTCTCCAGGCGGAATTTGCGCTTTCGCGGCACCGCTGTGGCAACGTTATTGCCGCACGCGCGGGTGTATGACAAGCTTAAATCGACCTTTCAGGAGGCCCCGCGGTGGCAGACTCTTTCAGTTCATCCTCCAGCACGGGCACGACCTACGCCACGATGCGCACGGTACCGCGATACACGTTCGTCGGCGTGGCGGAAGTCACGGACACTGCCAGCCAGAAATGCACTGTCGGAAAAATCGCCGAACTTAGCCGCAAAGGTTGCTTCGTGGACACGACCTGCCCGCTTCCGTTGGGCACTCCCCTGAAACTTGTGATTTCCACGGACCAAGATACGTTCGCGACCAACGGAAAAGTCATTTACGTGCGTGAGGCGACAGGGATGGGAGTAGCGTTTGTCGATCCGTCCGCTGAAAAGTTGAAGGTTCTGGACGCGTGGCTCGCAAGCCGCTCCGTGGACGACGCGTTGTAGCCCGAATCCCGCGCTGCGAATTCTCACCGCGCGGTTCGATGGCGCCCAGCTTTTTTAGCCTTCCTTAAACAAGTTCCCGCGTGTTCCCGTCCGCCCGGTCCGCGGCCTTTCGCGACCACTGGCGCGGTACGATATGATTGCATCGTACGGCGCACAAGCGTAATCTTCCGGCAGTCTGAAACACGAAGCCGAAACTTTGAACTCAACCAATTCCAGAGAGGTTGATTATGCCTAATCGTGGCGTCTTCTCGCCGCTGCTCCGAAATCTGATCGATCCCCGCAGGCCGCGGAGATTAGGACGATGCGCCGCCAACATCGCACTGGCGGCAGGCTTGATGGCGGCCGTTGTCGCCGTTAGCGCAGCTCCGGCGGCGGCCCAAGAAACGCCGATGACCGTGCAACTCACAAGCTCGCTCAACTCCGGCTCCGTTCACAAGGGCGACGTCGTCACGGCGCAGGTCACAAGCCCCGCGGCGTTCCAAGGAGACACGGTTCAGGGAAGAGTGAGTCAAACGGGTTCGTCGCACGGGCAAGCCGTCGTCGTTTTTACGCTTGAAACGCTGCGTCACGCCGGCATCGACGTCGCCATTATGTCCACGATCCAAGCGATCTCAAACTCCAAGGGCCAAGCGGGAGTCGATGACCAAGGCACGACTATCAACGCCACCACACTCGCCGGCAAAGATGCGAGCCACGGTTCGAGATGGGGGAGCAATATCGGAGGGTTGATCGGCGGGCGCTCGGGTGAGGCTGTGGGGGACGCCTCTGACGCGTCTGGCACCAAGGCCACGCCGCCGTCGATTCAGATCGCTGCGCAGGCGGCGGGGTTTCAACTCGGAGCCGGGGCGACATTCGGCCTCTCGGTGAAATCGAATGGCGGCGCGGATCTGGCGAGCCTTCCGCCAAACGCAGGCGGTAGCGCTTCCGCTGTTCCCGCGCCTTCCGCCGCGGCGCCGTCCGCGCAAGCGGCGATGCAACAAGCGGCGACTTCGCCGCAACCCGCAGCGGCCGCAACCGGCGGGCAACCTGATTTGAAGTCGACGCCGATCGATTTCGTCCCTGGCGAACGGACAATCTTCTTCGACGATTTCAGCGACATGGATGCGGATGAGCCTCCTCCGCACTGGAAAGTGCGCGGAGGCACCGTCGCCCTCAGCCGCGGCGGAGGCATCAGTGAGCTGGACGTTGCTGCCGACACCGGCGTAACGCTGACGTCCGGGACGATTGAGGTCCCAGCGAACTTCACGTTCCAAATGATCTGGACGGGCGGTGGCCAGATCGTTTGCCGCTTCCACGACAAAGATGGCAATCAAGTGATCATCGCGCAGGTCCGAGGAGAGGAGGACGGCCAAACAGCTAGCGCACAGATTACCGCGGGTGACGAGCTGGGCGGGTCGCAAATCAAAACCGACACATCCAAGCCCGTTGAATTCGATCTGTGGGCCCAGCAAGGCCGCATTCGCGCCTATCTGAACGGCCAGCGAGTGGAGGACGCCAACCAGGTCGAGTTCGCCCCGATCGTTTCCGTTGAGATCGACCCGGCGGGGTACAGACCGAATAGCATACGCATGGTACGCGTCGCGGAATCGGCGCCGGATTTTTCCAGCGTGATCAATTCTACCGGCAAGTACATCACGCACGGAATTAATTTCGATACCGATAGCGACGTCCTGAAGCCGGATTCCGCCGCAGTGCTAAAGCAGGTTGCTGCGGGGCTGAACAAGAACCCGAATTTGAAACTCGAAATCGACGGGTACACCGATTCCGTCGGCAATGCCGCGCACAATATCGACCTCTCGAAGCGGCGCGCCCAGGCCGTGATGGCTGTGTTGGTGTCGCAGTTCGGCATCGACGCCAGCCGCCTGAGCGCCAATGGCTTCGGCGCGGCCAAGCCGATAGGCTCGAATGACACACCGGACGGCCGAGCGTCGAATCGGCGCGTGGAATTCATTAAAAAATAGTGAAGGCCGCGCCGGGCGAAGTCTCTTCCCGATGTCCGGCCAGCGCGGGTATACCTGTGATTTTGTATACGCCCTCGATCAGTGAGACGGGGAGTTCGCGCTCGTATCACGGATTAGAATAATGTCCGAGACGTCGTGTCCGCGGAGCACCGCGAGCCGCTTGCCGTCGGCCGACCAACTGAAATCATAGATCCTTTCAGCTGTGAAATGCGTCAGCGCGTGCGCCGGCGATCCGTCGAGCGGCTGAACCCAGATGTTTCCCACCTGGTCGCCGAGCCACTGATAAGCAATGCCTTTGCTGTCGGGCGTAAACCGCAATTTCCCCGCCATGTGCGAATCCGCCTTGAGCAGTTTGGGCGGTTCTGACGGTGCATCGGTCCGCAACAACGCCAGATAGTCACCCGGTCCCAGGCCCACGGGAGCCGCGGGGGCAGCCAACAAACGTA
>JBAQYV010000093.1:0-18246 GCA_049790315.1 Candidatus Acidiferrales bacterium
CTTCCCGTCCGGCTCTTCCCGCCCGGCTCTTCCGGCCCGGCTCTTCCGGCCCGGCTCTTCCCGCCCGGCTCTTCCCGTCCGGCTCTTCCCGCCCGGCGCTTCTCGCCCCGGCTCTTCCCGTCCGGCTCTTCCCGCCCGGCTCTTCCCGCCCGGCTCTTCTCGCCCCGGCTCTTCCCGTCCGGCTCTTCCCGCCCGGGTAACGGTCATTTCGAATACTCACTTAGTTATTGACACAATGACACTATCGCGCTATACTGGCCTATGTCCCCGATTCGTAATTCAAATTTCACCGCCTCGCGCCTCACGTTCCGTCCGCCCAACGGATCAGAGTCCCTTTCCCTTCCATCTCAGCGCGGACCGCGATATTTCAAACTTCTTCAGCGCGCCTTTGCCCCTGCCTCACCCCAGTCGCAACCACATTGTTTTCAGCAAATTAGCAAAAGAGTGCGTAACCCGTTCAAACAAAACACTTTTAGTTCCCTGTATTTTCATATATATCCGCACTCTTTTGCCGCACGCCCTTTATTTTCAACACTTTCGCAAAATGCACCGGGGGTGTATGTACCCCCCGCAACCGGCGCTCCTCGCCGTCGCGGCGCCGGCTTGCCCATCGGGATCGCGCACAGCTTTCTACTCCCCGTCCACCGACGCGCGGTCATTCTCGCCGTCCATCGACGCGCGGTCATTCTCGCCGTCCACCGACGCGCGGTCATTCTGAGCGGAGAGGCGGCTCTTTTCTCTTCTCGTCCGCGTCTCGCGGACGAGCCGCCTCGCAGTCGAAGAATCCCTCCTCGATGCTGCCTACGACTCCGATCGCGACTGCGCTTCCGGCATCGGCCTCGATTCCGGCATCGGCCTCGATTCCAGCGTCGGCCTTGCATCTATGTAGCGGAGGCCTTCAGGCCTCCAGCATTTTCCGTTGGAGAATTACCGGCGCGCTTAAAACGCCGAACGTCGCGGTGCCGGCTTGCGCATCGGGATCGACGCCAACGTTTCTTCTCGCCGTCCACCGACGCGCGGTCATTCTCGCCGTCCACCGATGCGCGGTCATTCTCGCCGTCCACCGATGCGCGGTCATTCTCGCCGTCCACCGATACGCGGTCATTCTCGCCGTCCATCGACGCGCGGTCATTCTGAGCGGAGAGGCGGCTCTTTTTTTCTTCTCGTCCGCGTCTCGCGGACGAGCCGCCTCGCAGTCGAAGAATCCCTCTTCGATGCCGCCTACGACTCCGATCGCGGCTGCGCTTCCGGCATCGGCCTCGCTTCCGGCATCGGCCTTACATCTATGTAGCGGAGGCCTTCAGGCCTCCAGCATTTTCCGTTGGAGAATTACAGGCGCGCTTAAAACGCCGAGCGTCGCGGCGCCGGCTTGCGCATCGGGATCGGCCTTACATCTATGTAGCGGAGGCCTTCAGGCCTCCAGCATTTTCCGTTGGAGAATTACAGGCCGAATTAAAACGCCGAGCGTCGCGGCGCCGGCTTGCGCATCGGAGGCGGAGGGATAATCACGGCCATCTTGCGAATCATGGCCAACACCAATCGCTTGTCGCCGTCGGACAACGTCGTGCTGTACTTCTTGATCTCGGATAGAAATCGGATTTCGTCTTCGGAGAGTTCGCCGAGCGCTTTCTGAGTGTCGCGGTCGCGCGGTGTTTCCGCGCCAGGGAAAAAATCGGCCAGCGCGATGTCCATGGCTTCGGCTATTTTGGCGAGAGTTTCAAGCGACGGCACGGTATGGCCGTTTTCAACGCGGGAGAGATAGCAACGCAGAAGACCCGTGCGCCTTTCGATGTCGCCTTGCGACAGGCCGCGTTGGCCGCGGTAGTTCCGGATCACTTGGCCGATATTTACCTTCGGCTTTTCTTTCGGCACTGCTCCGCTCTCCGTGCGGCGGTGGTATATTACGCACGCGCGAGATGTGGCGCAAGAAGATTCTATTGCTGCGCTCGATTCATTTTTCAAAGAGGAAACCAGTCATGAGTAATTCCGGTCGGTCACGGAGCAGTGTTGCGCCAAGCGCGACGCCCGGTTTGCGCACAGCGCATTGCTTCAACCGTTGGTCCCTCGGAATCCTCGCGGCAGCCGTCATCTTCGCCGGCGCTGCCGCCGCTCTGCCGCGGCCACAAACGCCGGCAGCCAGCTCCGGCTACCACGTCGTCCGCAAAATTTCCGTCGCCGGGTCCGACGGATGGGACTACCTGAATATCGATAGCGAAACAGGCCGCCTGTTCATCTCGCGCGGCACCCACGTCCAGGTGTTGGACGACGCGACCGGTAAACTGATCGGCGACATCCCCGATACTCAGGGCGTGCACGGCATCGTCTTCGCGCCGGAACTCGGCCGCGGCTTCACCAGCGACGGCCGCGCCAACACCGTTACTATTTTCGATCTCAAAACGCTGGCCAAACTGGGCGAAGCCAAAACCGATACCGGCCCGGATGGAATCGTCTATGACTCAGCGTCCAAGCGCGTCTTCACAGTGAACGGCCGCGCCGGCACCGCAACCGCGATTGACGCCGCCACCGGTACCCCCGCCGGCAACATCGCGCTCGGCGGGCGCCCTGAGTTTCCCACCGCCGACGGCGCGGGCCACGTCTACGTGAATCTCGAGGACAAAAGCGAAGTGGTCGAGCTCGATTCGCAAAAGCTCACATTGCTCAACACCTGGCCACTCGCTCCCTGCCAATCGCCTTCCGGCATGGCCATCGATCGCGCCCATCGCCGCCTGATCATCGGCTGCCACAATCAGATGATGGCCTTCATGGATGCCGATTCCGGCAAAGTCGTGGCGACAGTTCCCATCGGCAACGGCGTAGACGCCAACGGTTTCGATCCCGGCACTCAACTCGCCTTCAGTTCCAATGGCGAGGGCACGCTAACCGTTGCGCGCGAACTAACGCCTGACACGTATCAAGTGCTCGACAACGTCGCGACCCAACAAGGCGCGCGCACCATGGCATTGGATTTGAAAACGCATCACGTCTTCGTCGTCACCGCAAGCTACGGACCCGCGCCGGCCCCGACCGCCGACATGCCGCGCCCGCGTCCGCCGATTCTTCCCGATACTTTTGTTGTGATTGAGTTAGCGCCGTGATCCGCTTCGCAGCGCGATTTTTTTGTAGCCGCGACCTTCAGGTCGCCATCCTCGCGAGCGGCAGGAACAAGCCGAAGCCGATGTGCGCCGAAGCTGGGCGCGTGATCCTTTGTATTTAATGGAGAGCGCCGCGCCGTCCCCTGGCGAGGCGAACCACACGCCTGACACACGCGGAAATGGGGTGCGTGTTATGTAGATGAAAACACGGCAAAAACGGTGGTGCCGGAGGAGGGAGTCGAACCCACACGGCCTTGCGACCAACGGATTTTGAGTCCGCCGCGTCTGCCATTCCGCCACTCCGGCCCGCGTTAAAGCAAATTAGCACGCCGCCGAGCCACGCTCAAGCCGTGTTTGGGACGGCGTTTGGCGCCGCGGCCGAAGCGGCACCCGGCGATGCACGGCGTAGAGCTCTTACGCTTCGCGGTGCGAAAGCGCGGGAATAGAAATGAGCACGCCGAGCACATACGAAATCGCCGTCGCCACAATCGTGCCCTTCGTACCCGGCTTGGCCGCCATCAGATAGAGCACTCCCACCGCGATCAGCGCGCGAAAACGCAGCGAAAAAACCACCGCCGGATCGCGCAATCGCCGCAGCGCACTCGATCCCGTTTGCCCGGTTCCCTGCGCTGCGCCTGGAACCGCTTCCTGCGCGGCTTTCGCCAGCGCGCGCATGCGCGGTCCGGTGATAATCACGCCAAGCAACGCGATCACAACGCTGGTCGTGATCGCAGCCTGAATCCACGCTTGAGCCCAAACAACCTCATGCGCCGCGAGAAACAATCCTGGAATCAACACGCCGATGCCGCCGATCGCGCCGAGCAGCGGCACCGGCTTCCCGGCCATCAGCCACGGCCGCGCTTGCTCGAGCGACGTGCAACTTCGCACACGTCCTAGAATCACCCACTCCACCGCAAACGCCATGAAAAGAAACAACGCACCCAGCAGATGCAAAAATAAAACGACGGAGAAAGTTGTCATGCGATCACTCCCATTCCCGGAATCGCGGCAAGCCTACACCATTCCGAACTTCGCCGCATAGCCCCGCGAGTCCGCGATGCTGGCCTGCGGCGCAATCTCGGACGGCGCTCGCGGCGCAATCTCGGGACGCGTCCGCGGCGCGCGCTGAAATCCCGCGCAAATATTTGCCAGCCGAACTTTCCGCCGGTATCCTCCCGAGGTACGCAATCGCGCACACAACCATGTCGCAAATTTTTATCAGCCATTCGAGCCGCGATCCCGAGCAAGCCGCGCGCCTGCTCGCGTGGCTGCACGCGAACGGCTTCTCCGAAACGTTTCTCGATTTCGACAAACACGCCGGCCTCGCTCCCGGCGCCGATTGGGAGCGCACGCTGTATCGCGAAATCGCCGGCGCCGACGCCGTCATAATTATCCTCACGAAAAATTGGATCGACAGCAAATGGTGCTTCGCGGAATTCACGCAAGCCCGCGCCCTTGGCAAAGCCATATTCCCACTGATCGAAGCGCCCACCGGCGAAACGCTCGTATCGCCCGACATCCAGCATCTCGATCTTCTGAAAGATCGCGAGGGCGGACTCGCGCGCCTGGCCGCCGGCCTCACCGAAATTACTCTCAACGCCCGCGGCGGTTTTCAGTGGGATCGCGCGCGCCCGCCGTATCCCGGTCTGCTCGCGTTCGACGAAGCCGACGCCGCGATTTATTTCGGCCGCGACGACGATATCCGCCGCTTGATCGAGCGCCTGAATGCCCGCCGCGCGCAAGGCGGCGCGAAACTTGTCGCCGTGCTCGGCGCGTCCGGCGCGGGAAAATCCTCGCTGCTCCGCGCCGGCGTGCTGCCGCGACTGAAGCGCGATAAACGCAATTGGATCACGCTGCCGCCCTTTCGTCCGCAACTTCATCCGCTCGAAGAATTGGCGCAGTCCATCGCGATGGCGCTGGGCCCGGGCGCGAATTGGCGCCAGTGGCGCGACACGTTCGCGACGGAAGATCCCGCGCGCGCGCTTTCGGACCTCGCTCGCGACCTTCGCGCCGCGCACGGCTCGAACGAAGCGCAGATTTTGATCACCGTCGATCAATCCGAAGAATTATTCGGCGCCGCCGACAAAATAGAAGCCGAGCATTTTCTTCACGCGCTCAACGCTCTGCAAGACGAGCATCTTCCCTTCCTCGTGGTGATGGCGTTGCGCTCCGATTATCTGGGCCAGCTTCAGGAAGCGCCCGCGCTCACCGCGCCCTTCGAGGAATTTTCGCTGAAGCCCATGCCGCTGGCTCGCGTGCGCGACATTATCGAAGGTCCCGCGCGCGTCGCCGGGCTCACCATCGACGACGCGCTGATCATGGCCGCCATGCACGACGCCGCTACCGACGATGCGCTCCCGCTTCTCGCCTTCGCCCTGCGCGAACTTTACGATCGCTTCGGCGCAAAGAAACATCTCACGCTCGAAGCCTACCGCGCGCTCGGCGACGACATCGCGCATCTTTCACCACTCGAAAACGCCGTGCGCCGCAAAGCCGACGAAGTGATCGCCGGAGCGAAATCATCGCCCGAAGATTTGCAAGCCCTGTGCGATGCGTTCATCCCCGCGATGGTTCGCGTGAACGCCGAAGGCGAATACGTGCGCCGTCCCGCGCCCATTGACGCGCTGCCTCCGAAAGCGCGCCCGCTGATCGAGCGCCTGGCGAAAGCACGCCTGCTTATCATCGAAAAAGAACGCGACGTCACGATTGTGGAAGTCGCGCACGAAGCGCTGCTGCGAAAGTGGCCGTTACTGCGCGGCTGGCTTGACGAAGAACGCGAATTTTTGATCGGCAAGGATCAGCTCGAAAACGATTTGCGCGATTGGGAACGCGCTCCGGCCGATCAAAAGTCCGACGCTTTGCTCACCGGACTGAAACTCACGCGCGCGCGCTCCTGGCTCGTCGCCAAGCCGTTGCAGCTTTCCGCCGCCGAACGCAAATACATCGAGGCGAGCGTCGAGCATCACGAAGCCGACGCCGCGCGGCGCGAACGCGTCCGCCGCCGCTTCCAGAAAATCACGATTGTCGCGGCGGTGGCGCTGGCAATAGGAATGGCCGCGTCGATTTGGGGGTGGCGCAGCGCCGTAGGACTCGTTGCCGTCGCCGATTCCACCCGCCTCGCCGCGCAATCCCAGCAGGCTCTCGCGTTTGGCGAACTCGATTCCGCGCTACGCCTCGCCGTCGCGGCTGCCGGGCGCTCGCCTTCCGAGCCCGCCGAAGCCGCGCTGCGCAATGTCCTGCAAGGACCGCTTGTACATTTAATTTTGCATCACGCCGGCCCCGTGTACGTTGCGGCGTTCTCGCCCGATGGAAAACACATCGTCACGGCCAGCGCCGATAAAACCGCGCGCGTATGGGACGCCTCCTCCGGACACTTGATCGCCACGCTCACCGGCCACACGGGCCCGGTGAACGACGCATCGTTTTCGCCCGACGGAAATCGCATCGTCACCGCCAGCCAGGACAACACCGCGCGCGTCTGGGATGCCGCCAGCGGTAATCTGCTGGCTACGCTCACCGGTCACACGGCCGAAGTTCGCAAAGCGAAATTTTCGCCCGATGGAAATCGCATCGTCACCGCCGGCGACGACAACACCGCGCGCGTGTGGGACGCGCAATCCGGCGCGCTCGTCGCCACACTCGCCGGACATACCGGCGCCGTTTACACCGCGAAATTTTCGCCCGACGGAAAGTTAGTTGTCACCGCCAGCGACGATCACAGCGCGCGTGTGTGGGATGCGGCAACTGGCCACTCGCTCGCTACGCTCACGGGACACGCCGACGTAGTCTACAACGCATCGTTCTCGCCGGATGGCGCGCGCGTCGTCACCGCCAGCGGGGACAACACCGCGCGTGTGTGGGACGCGCAAACCGGTCGCGCGCTGGCAACGCTCTCTGGCCACACCGCCGCCGTATACGATGCCGCGTTCTCTCCAGATGGCACGATGATCGTCACCGCCAGCGCCGACAACACCGCGCGAGAGTGGCAAGCCGATAGCGGCAATCCGCTCGCCACTCTCGCCGGCCACTCCGCCGAAGTGCGCGAGGCCGAATTCTCTCCCGATGGCCGCCGCATCGTCACCGCCAGCCAAGACAAAACAGCGCGCGTCTGGGATACCCTATCCGGAAATGTTGTCGCGAAGCTGACCGGCCACACCGACGCGGTGCTCGCGGCCACTTTTTCCCCCGATAGCACCCGCATCGTCACCGCCAGCCAGGACGGCACAGCGCGCGCATGGGATGCCGACGCCGGTCACGCGTTCGAGATTCTCACCGGTCACACAGCGTTCGTCTGCGATGCCCAGTTCTCGCCCGACGGCGCGCGTATCGTTACCGCCAGCCAGGACAAAACGGCTCGCATTTGGGATGCCGCCACCGGCCAATCGCAAGATACGCTCGCCGGTCACACGCTGTGGGTTTACACCGCGATGTTTTCGCCGGACGGCAAGCGCGTCGTCACCTCCGCACTTGACCGCATCGCGCGCGTGTGGGACGCCGGCAGCGGCAAATTGCTCGCCACGCTCACCGGCCACACTGACGCGCTGTATGACGCCGAATACTCGCCCGACGGCCAGCGCATCGTCACCGCCAGCCAGGATCGCACCGCGCGCATTTGGGACGCCCAGAGCGGCAAATTGCTCGCGACACTTTCAGGTCACAAAGCGGGCGTGTTGTGGGCGGCGTTTTCTTCCGATGGCAAACTCGTCGTCACGGCCAGCGGCGATGGCACCGCCTGTGTGTGGGACGCCAATTCCGGCCAATTGCTGCACACTCTTTCCGGTCATACCGGCGGCGTATCCCGCGCCGCGTTTTCGCCGAACGGAAAATTGATTGTCACCGCGAGTTACGACAAAACCGCGCGCGTGTGGGACACCGCCACCGGCCAATTGCTGCTGACGCTCGCGGGCCACGCCGCGGCGGTCAACGACGCCGAATTCTCGCGCGACAGCAAACGCATCGTAACCGCCAGCTCCGATCACACCGCTCGCGTCTGGGACGCCTCCACCGGAGCCTTGCTGAACACGCTATCCGGCCATACCGGCTTAGTCACCACCGCCGTGTTTTCGCCCGACGACACTCGCATCGCAACCGCCAGCCAGGACAACACAGCGCGCCTCTGGGATTCCGAAACCGGCCTCGAACTCGGCACACTCACGGGCCATACCAGCCACCTTTACACCGTCGCGTTCTCTCCCGACGGCAAACGACTCGTCACCTCCAGCGCCGATTTCACCGCACGCATTTACATCGCCGATCTGCCCGACCTTGTATCGTGGGCCAAACAACAGCTCCCCATCGATTCCGGGAAGTGACACTGTATTCCGTCTATGTGCCGAGGCTTTTAGCCCCCCATCCCGGTTTTGAGGCTTGACGTGATCGCCGCGAAAATACAGTCGAACGTTTCAAGCGTCGAGCTTGACCTGCGAAAACGCCCGCGCCAATAGCATTCCCATCGCCAGTCCGCCGATGCCCGCGACCACCATATCGTGCGTGCTGCGCAAATCGAACATTCCCACACGCCACACCAGAAAATATCCAATCGCCAGATTCAGCGATCCCCACAAAACATTCACCATCGCCGACGACAACCCTTTCCCCGGCGGCGAGGCAAACGGCGAAGGAAACTTTCGCCCGCACACCCCTCTGACAAAATGTGGAATCCCATTCACAAAAAACATCCCCCCGAAAAAATGCGCAACCTCGTGAGACAAAATCATCTCGCCTCCAATCTGGCGGCCCCATATTCCATCTACTCAACCCATAACATCAATACCCGCCACCAACCCAACGTAGGACAAGGATCGGGGAACGGTTGGGCGCCCGATGTCCGCCCGCCTTTTAGGGAGAATGCAGGGTCCTTGAATTTAATTCTCGTCTCCTAACGCCCGGCGGTCACTTCCGAAGTCTCCAATGTCCACGGGAATGATGGGCGTCTCCCTCCTCGAATAGTTTGGATAAGTTGCTCCACACCCAATCCTTCGGATCCTGGATTGTCTGCTTCACGCCAGAAAAGCGTAAAATGCGTGGTCATGAATTTTGCGGCCATGACCCACACGTTCGGTGCGCTAAATCGCTGGGACTGGGCCGCTCTGGCGACACCGGCGATTTTAGCGGTCATGGGGGTAATCGTGGCCGTTAGTCCCCCCAAATCTACTTTGTACCGCGGGCTATGGATTTTCGCGTTCGGCCTGGTTGCGACTTTGGGAGGCTTGTCAACGGCCTATCAGATCGGGAAAGACAAACTGGAAAACGTCCGCTCTCAACAGGCCTATTGCTATTTGCAGCCCCAAGAACCGAGCAGCTATTTCCCCGGTCCAAAGTGGACCTTGTGGGAGGTCAATCCCAACGACGGACCGATCTTCGATGTGCGGATGAGTCTGTTTGAGCGACCGGATCGTAGCGCTTCCAATGCGGATTGGGGGAAAATGCTGGCTAAGCGGGTCGAAATTAACCCCGGCACGCTCGCTCACAACGTGTATCAGTTGGCCGACCAATCGATCCTGCCGGGAGCATATCAGGTGGAAATACAAACGCGGTATGAGAGATTCGATGAGACGTTTGAAATTTGGCCCAATCCGAGACCCGACGCCCGCCACAAGTGGCTCATTCACCTCAGAGTCGAGCGGTCCTCAGACGGAAAGGTACTGAGAGAGACACTTCCTCAATACTAGGCGGTCACAGGTTTTTCCCTTTTGAATCTTGGCGAGCGCCCAAGAATAGATTTGGAACTCGTCGGTCATAAATACTTCGACCCGACTGCTAACGTTCGCGGCGATGATTTCTCGCACAGTCGCGGACTTCGCATCTTCGGCATGAATCAATCGCAAATCGTCCTGTCCACCCTCATGGCCGCACCGCTAACACCACCCCTTCCTTCACGAATGAAACTCCGGGACACTTCTACCCTTGTATTCGAATGGCGCATACAGATATATTGACGTTATAGTATTATTGTGCTGCTCTACAGGCATGGCTTCGACGCACCATCATGCAGCACTTTTCGCACTTAACCCTCATAGATTCCCCACTTCTGGGAAATGCGATTTTAAACCGTCTGGAATCGCCAGTTCTGGCGCAAAAGCCTTAAAACCTCCTGGAATCAACACTTCCAGAAAACACCATGGGAGGAGGGGGCGGTACACGCATAGCCAGCGGAGCGCACCGAACTGCGGCATTGACGTTACCGGCTATCCCCCTGATAGACTGCCTGCCACGCGCGCGACCTCTTGGTGGTCCGCCAGGCTTCCCAGCCCCAATGCCGCCCGATCAAAACTCCGACAAACCGCGATCGAATCGCGCGCGCGCCGCGAAGCATGGATTATTCGGATTCTGGGCGCTAATCGTCACGCAGTTCGAGGGAGCGTTCAACGACAACTGCCTGAAATTCCTGGTGATCTATCTCGTCGTGGCCATGGATTTGGCCGATTCCGAACGCAATATTCTGGTGCTGGTCATCGGAGCGCTGTTCGCGCTTCCCTTTCTGATGTTTTCGATGGCGGGCGGATATCTGGCGGATCGCTACAGCAAGCGCACAGTAACCATCGGCACGAAATATTTCGAGATTTTTGTAATCCTGTTCGCGACCGCCGCGCTGGCGCTGCGCAATTTATCGATGGAGTGCGCCGGCGTGTTTTTGATCAGCACGCAGGGCGCGCTATTCGGGCCATCGAAGTACGGGTTGCTGCCGGAGATTCTGCCGGAAACAAAATTGTCCTGGGGCAATGGCGTGATCGAGCTGGGCACATTTCTCGCGTCGATCGCGGGGACGGTGGGCGCGGGATTTCTAGCGTTTCATTTTGCGGCGCGGCCGGGCCGCGCGGGCCTGGTGCTGCTGGCCGCTACGTTCTTCGGTCTGGTGACGAGCTACGGAATTACGCGCGTGCCCGCCGCGAATCCGGCGGCGAAATTGCACGCGAATCCGCTGGGCGATTTGTGGGTGCAGGTCCGGCGGATGCGGGAAGACAAGCTTCTGGGCTGGGCCGTGGTGGGCAATACATATTTGTGGGCGCTGGCAGCGCTGCTGCAATTTGTGATCGTGATTTATGGTCACGACGTTCTGAAGGTCAACGAAACGGAGACCAGCTACCTGCAAGCGGCGGTGGCCATCGGAATCGGTATCGGCAGCGTGGTGGCGGGATATCTTTCGGGACCGAAAATCGAATATGGACTGGTGCCGCTGGGCGCCGCGGGCATGACGGTATTTTCGTTTATGGTTTCGCGGCCGGGACTCGGCGTGTGGCCTGCGCGCTCGGAACTCGCGCTGCTAGGATTCTTCGGCGGATTCTACGCCGTGCCGCTGGCCGCGCTGATTCAGCATCGGCCCACCGCGGAAACCAAGGGCGGGGTGATCGCGGCGTCGAATTTATTTTCGTTCGCCGGAATCTTTATCGCGGCGGGCGTGTACTACGCGCTGGCGCAAGGTTTTGGCTTGGGCGCGCGGCAGATTTTTTTCGCCGGCGCCGTGATGACGATAGCGGCGCTGCTCTATGCCGTGCTGGCTCGTCCCGATTCCCTGCTGCGGCTGTGGCTGTGGGCGTGGACTCATACGCGCTACCGCTTGACGTTGGAAGGGCGCGAACTTTTGCCGGATCATGGCGGCGTGGTGCTGGTTGAGGACGGGATAAGCCGGCGCGATGCTTTGCTGATCGTATCCGCGATGGAGCGACCCGTGCATTTTATGGCGCTGCCGCAAAACGCCGCCGTCAACCCGGGAAAGGACGGTCCCGAGGAGACGGAGGACTGGTCGGCGCGAAACGCAACGCCTGCATGGATGCACGGCGGTGGAATCAGGCGGTTGATGAGCGTGATTCCGGAAGGCGCGGCCGACGCGGAGGCGAGAGCCGATCGTGCGCTCGATTCCGGCGATGTTGTGTGCATCGTTGCGAACGCGATGTCGTCATGGCGACACGCGGGCGCGCCGCGTCTGCACATTGATGTCGACGAACGAACGGCGCGTGGCGCGCGATGGCGTGAAGCGGTAACGATTCGCGTGGCGCCCACTCAGGCGGCCTGACTGCGCTGCACCGCGCACTGCGCGGAGAGGATTACTCCGGCGCGGCCGGAACGGCCATCTGGCGGGGCGCGATGGCCGTGTGGATCAGAAAATATTTAGCTTTATCGCCAGGAAGCGTTTGGGATTTTTCTCGAAGTCGCCGATGAGCAGGCGCATATCGCCGGCCAGTCCGGTCACGTTGTCGTAAAGTTGCGGATCGCTGAAAAGTTTGCCCGCGGTGCCTTCGTTGGAATTGAGCTTCGCGGTCGCGGTCGTCAGGTTCTTGCCGACGTCGCGATATTCATTGTAGAGCGTGTCGTCGGTGGCAAGTTTTCCGAGCGTTCCCTGACCGGCGCGCACGCCGGCGAGCAGGCCGTTCGCATTGTTCAGGAATTCTTTGGCTTCATCGTGAACGGAGGGATCGTAAACGAGCTTGCCGATCGAACCCTTCTGCTGTTGCACGGCGGCGAGGATGTCATCCAGGCGCGCGGTGTCGGAATCGACCTTGGTGTAGAGCGTGTCCGAGGTCAACAGCTTGCCCAGGGTGCCTTGGCCGTTCTGGATCGCGGCGAGCATATCGTTGGCGTGGCTGACGGTTGAATTAATGTTGTTGTAGAGCGTTTTGTCCTCGAGCAACGCGCCCAGAGTGCCGCGCCCGCTCTTAAGATCGCTGACCATCTCGCCGACTTGCTGCGAGAGCGCGCTGAGATTGGCCATCACGTCGGCGCTGCGCTCGACGATTTCTTTCATCGCGGGCGCTTCATGCCCGGCGACTTCCTGGCCGTCGGTGAGCACGACGCCGGTCGAGCCGCGGTTGATGTTGACGTAAACGTCGCCAAGAAGCCCTTCGGTGACCAGCGTCGCTTCGGAATCGGTGCGGATATCATCTTGATAGTGGCGGCGGATGCGCATCACGACTTCGATGCTGCGATCCTTGTCGAGCGGCTGGCCGGGCGTGGGCGGCGCAACGAGAATGGTTTCGACGTTGCCGACCTCGACGCCGTCGAGGCTGACGGGTGCGCCGACAACGAGGCCTTCGACTTCAGGAAGGAACGTGTGCAGACGATATTTCGCGCCGAGCGAACCCGCGCCGGTGACGTAAAAAATCGCGAGCGCGATCAGGAGCAGTCCCGCGAGGACGAAAACTCCGACGCGCAGTTCGGACCATGTCAATTGTTTCTGTTGCGGCATGTTCGGCCCTCCTCAAGCAAAAACTTTCCTTCGCGTTCCGATTTCCTTGAACACAAGCACGACGAATTCTCGCACGGAGACGAACGCTCACACCAAGAATTGCTTCAAGTATGCATCGGACGATTCGGCCAGCGCGCGCGGCTCGCCCTCGAAGTATGTCTCGCCGTTGCGCAGGACGACGAATCGCGTGTCATGCGCGCTCGAACCGTGAGCGCTCGCTTCCACGGCCGCCGAGTCGCGCACCACGCGATTGGCGGCGGCATCGAAGCGATAGTTGGCCAAGCCAAAGGCATCTTGCAGGCGATGCGTCGCGAGCAGCGAGGTGACGCCTTGCGAGTCACGCAGGCGCAGGATCATGGTCATGATGATCTGCGACGTGATTGGATCAAGGCCCGCCGTGGGCGAATCGTAGAGCACGATGGCGGGGCGGTCGACCAGCGCACGCGCGATGCCAACTCTTCGCCGCATGCCGCCGGAAAGTTCCGACGGAAGACTTTCGATGGTGTGTTCGAGTTCGACGAAACGCAAGGCTTCGCGGACGCGCGTTTCGATTTCGTCCTCCTCGAGTTGATCTTCGCGCAGACGATATGCAACGTTTTCGCCGACGGTGAGCGAATCAAAGAGCGCGCCTTCCTGAAAAACGAAACCGATTTTGCGACGGAACGCGTAGAGCTGTTGCTCGGTCAATATGCCGAGATCCTGCCCGAGCACGCGCACGGAACCGGCGTCGGCATGGATGAGGCCGGCGGCGAGTTTGAGCGCGAGAGTTTTGCCGGCGCCGGTTTCGCCGACGAGGACTTTCGTTTCGCCGGCATCCACGTGAAAAGTAAGGCCACGAAGGATTTCGCCTTCATCGAAGCCGAGCCGCACGTTGTCGAACGAGACGACGGCGGCGGAAGTATCGACCGTTGCCGCGGCCGGCGTAAGGGTTGGCATCGCGTCATTCATGGCGTCTCACAAAACATGGCCGGAAAGAAACAGCAACAGTTTGTCGAGGAAAAAATCAGCAAGGAGAATCAGCATCGACGACGAGACAACGGCTTGCGTTGTCGCGCGGCCGACGCCTTGCGTTCCGCCGCGGACATTCAAGCCGTGATAGCAGCCGATTGTCGCGAGGATGAATCCGAAAACAATCGGCTTCACCATGCCTTGCATCAAATCCGAAAAATCGAGCGCATTGATCGCGCGCGACCAGAATTGCACGGCGCCGAGATGGCGCGAGGTATAGGAAATCACGAAACCACCGACGAGGCCGGAGAAATCGGCGACCGCCACCAACAACGGAAGCATGAGCACGGTAGCCATTACACGCGGCGTGACAAGTTTGCGCGTGGGATCGGTGCCCATGGCGCGCATGGCGTCCACTTGCTCGGTGACGAGCATGGAGCCGAGTTCGGAGGCGATGCCGGATGCGTTTCTGCCGGCAACCAAAAGGCCCGTGATCGTGGGTCCAAGCTCGCGCACGAGGCCTACGGCGACGACATCGCCGGTGAGTTGCGTCTGTCCGTAGCGCGCGAATTGCGCGGCCGTTTGCAGAACGGTGACCGCGCCGATGAAAACTCCCGTGAAGATGGCGATGGGCAGCGAGCCCACTCCGATCACGTCCATTTGTTCGAGCAAATCCGAAATGTAATGCGGCGGAGAGAAGAGATTCGAGACGGAACGGTAAGCGAGCAGCGCGTAGGTTTGTACCGCCAGAATCCAGCGCTTCGCGTAGTCAAGCAATCGTGCTGATAGGCCGAAGTTATCGGGAACGGGGAGCTTCGGTGCAGTGGCGGACATCGCGTTAGGCGCTGATCCCCCGACGTCTCAAGTCTGCTGAGCGTAGCGTCCGGTCCCGATTGCGTCAAGCGCGGAACGCGGACCGAACGCGGGTGCGGGCGACGGTGGGCGTTGCGTACGCCGTAGACTGCTGGCGCGCGTCAGCAAAGTTTGCCGGACTCGGGTAGTGGGCTAAATGCGTGTTGCCGAGTTGCGTCCATCAGACCCCTCGCGTTACGCCGCTATGCAGGCGGGATCTTCGCCGGTACAAAATCCTGAAGATAACGCAGAGGCGCGGAGGGCGCGGAGATACGCAGAGAAAGACGACGGAATTTGCGTCGTGGGACCTGTGGCGACGCCTCCTGGCCCGACCGCCGCCAGCAACACAACGTTAGTCCACCACCGCGACTCGACGGAGCTTTACCGACCTTGAGCGCTCCGATACAATCCAAAGTCCGCGTTGCGCGCGAAGATTGGGAAGTGAGCGCTTCGCGCGGATGCTCGAAGCATCGCGCGCCGCGAGGGTCGGAGAATCCTTATCATGTTGCGCTTTTTCACTGCCGGCGAATCGCATGGGCAAGCCTTGCTGGCTTGGATTTCCGGGCTACCGGCCGGTCTCGCGGTCGATCTGGAATTTATTCACGGCGAATTGCATCGCCGGCAACTCGGGTATGGACGCGGCGGGCGGCAGAAAATCGAAAAAGATCGCGTGGAGGCGTTCGCGGGAATTCGTTTGGGAAAGACGATCGGTGCGCCGATCGCGTTGCGAATCGAAAATCGTGACTGGGCGAACTGGGAAAAGATATTGCCCGTGGAAGCGCCTGAAGATGTCGATGGCGCGGAAACGGCATCGCGACCGCTGACGGCGGCGCGTCCGGGACATGCGGACTTGGCGGGCGCGCTGAAATTAAATGTGCATGACGCGCGCGTGGTGCTTGAGCGCGCGTCAGCGCGGGAGACCGCGGCGCGTGTGGCGGCGGGCGCGCTGGCGAAACTCTTGCTGCGTGAATTTGGCGTGACGATTTTGAGTCATGTTGTGGCGGTAGGAAAAGTGCGGATGGAACGCGCGGTTGCCTGGAGCGAGATTGAAACGGTTTGCGCAAATTTGGAATCGCCGTTGCGCTGCGTGGATGCGGAGACGGAATCGCGAATGAAGGCGGAAGTGGATAAAGTTTTGCGCGCGGGCGACTCAGTGGGGGGAATCTTCGAGGTCGTGGCGCACGGATTGCCGCCGGGATTGGGATCGCACGCGCAGTGGGATGAAAAAATCGACGGGAAGCTGGCGCGCGCCGTGATGTGCATACAAGCGGTGAAAGCCGTGGAGATTGGCGCAGGGGTTTCGGCCGCGCAGTCTTATGGCTCGGAAGTTGGGGACGAAATTGGATACGATGCGGCGCGGCACAGATTTACGCGGCCGACGAATCGCGCTGGCGGAATCGAAGGCGGGATCACCAACGGCGAAGATGTGGTGATTCGCGGATATCTGAAACCGATTTCGACGTTGCGGCGCGGGCTTTCGACGGTGGATTTGAAGACGAAAGAAACTGTGCGCGCTGCATACGAGCGTTCCGATGTGTGCGTGGTGCCGGCGGGCGGCGTGGCGGGAGAAGCGATGGTGGCGCTGGTGCTGGCGGAAGCGTTTCTGGAAAAATTCGGCGGCGATTGGATTGGCGAGACGCGGCGAAATTTCGAGGGGTATCAGCGGCAGCTCGACGAGTTTTGAGCGATAGAGCTAAGGCCGGGCGAAGCCGTAAGTCACAATAAAGATGGCGACCTTAAGGTCGCCGCTACGAAACCCTTCGGCGGCGCGCAGTTTATTTGAGCGATCAAGACGGAAAGGCCCAATTTAAACAATGATTCATCCGGTTGTGAAGTATGGGGCGAAAGTGCTGGAAACGCCGACGCGGCCCGTCGAGCAGTTCGACGAGGAACTCGGGAACTTGTGCGCGGATATGTTTGAATCGATGTATGCGGCGCAGGGCGTGGGATTGGCGGCGCCGCAGATCGGAATCGACAAGCGGCTGGCGGTGATCGACGTGAGCGCGGGCAAGCATCCGGACGCGAAACTTGTGCTGGCGAACCCGGAAATCGTGCACATCGAAGGCGAACAGCGCGAGGATGAAGGGTGCCTTTCGGTGCCGGGATTCCGCGGGAATGTTTTGCGACCGCAATACGTGACGCTGCGCGCGCAGGACGCGAGCGGAAAAGAGTATGAAATGCGCGGCGAAGGTTTGCTGGCTCGCGCGTTTTGCCATGAGATCGATCATTTGAATGGCACGCTTTTTTTGCAGCACTTGAGCATGCTGAAGCGCGATTTGATCAAGCGCAGAATCCGCAAGCTCCGTAAGGCGGGCGACTGGTAGCGCCGAGTTTCTCCGATGCGCATCGTTTTCTGCGGCACTCCGGAATTCGCCGTACCCTCATTGCAGCGGCTCGCTCAGGAGCCGGGAATCACGATTGACGGCGTGATCACGCAGCCGGACCGTCCGCGCGGGCGCGGCGGAAAAATCGCCGCGAGCGCCGTGAAGGAAGCGGCGCTCGCGCTCGATCTACATGTTTATCAGCCGGAATCGTTCAAATCAGAATCGCCTTCGGATTTTCTGAAGAAGATCGCGCCGGACGCGATTGTGATCATCGCTTACGGGCACATTATTCCGGCGCGGCTACTTCCCCTCCCGCGATTCGGCTGGATCAATTTACACGCGTCGCTATTGCCGAAATATCGCGGCGCGGCCCCGATCGCATGGGCGATTGCGAATGGCGAAACCATGACGGGATTAACAACGATGCAGATTGACGCGGGCATGGATACGGGTCCGATGCTGTTGCAGGAGGAAATTCCGATTGGCGTGGATGAGACCACGCCGGAGTTGGCGGCGCGGATGGCGGCAGCGGGCGCGCCGGTGGTTTTGAAAACGTTGCGATTGCTTGAACGAGGTAGTTGCACGCCGCAGGCGCAGGATCCGGCTTGCGCTACGGTTGCGCCGATACTGAAAAAGGAAGATGGGCGGATCGATTGGAACCAAACGGCTGAGCAAATTCACAACCGAATAAGAGCATTTACGCCGTGGCCGGGCGCATATACGACATTGCGCGGGCAAACGTGGCAGATCTGGGGTCGGCCGGCACCGGGCGCTGCGGCGGGTTCGACGGAGACGGCGGGAACGATTGTTTCTTCCTCGAGCGCGATCTATGTCGTGTGTGGACGCG
>JBAQYV010000094.1:0-3098 GCA_049790315.1 Candidatus Acidiferrales bacterium
TCCGCAATCAAAATCCGCAAATCACGCAGATTATTTCCGGTGGGCCCGGTCACGATCGCATCGCCCAGCGCGCTGAAAAACGAATACGAATCGCTGCGGCGCTGGGAGTCGAGCGGATCGAGACGAAGAGCTCGTGCGCGTGCGAGCGTTTGGCCATCGGCGACCGCACCCGCGGCGGGGCTTGAGCCATCGATGCCGTCAGTTCCGGCGCTGAGCACGGCGATCGAACGGCCGGCAATTTTCGAGACGCAATCCAGAACGAACGCGGCGTTGCGTCCGCCGATGCCATTGCCGGTAACGGGCGAGGACACTTCGCCATCGGCGATCACGGCGACGCGGCGCCCGGGATTCAGATCGCGTAGGTGCGCAAGCTGGCGCAGAAGATGATCGGAGGCGCGAGCGACGGGCCAATCATCGGTGGAATTGTCGCAGATCGTGATGCAACCTGCGGCTTCGGCGGCGCAATGCGCGGGATGAATTAAATCGTGGAGTCCGAGAACGAGGGCGAAATGCGCGCTGTGAAATGCGGGATCGCCGGGTTTCGGCGTCTCCTGCAAATCGCCGCCCGGTGCGAGCACTCGCGCGAACGACGCCGGTAATTTCGCCGCGAGTGCGTACTCACGAACGATGCGATGCGCGTCGGCGACGGTGGAGGGATCGGGCAGCGTGGGCCCCGAAGCGAGCGCCGATTCCCTGCCCTGGGGCACATCACTGATTCCCAGCGTGATTTTCGTAGCGTCAGAAGCGGCAGCGGCGAGTCTGCCACCTTTTACGGCTGAAACGTGTTTCCTGACGATGTTGATTTCATCGATGGACGCGCCGCAGGTGACGAGTGCGCGATTGAGTGTCTGGATGTCGCTAAGAGTGACGCTGGAATCGAGCGGAAGTTCGACGAGCGAAGAGCCGCCGCCGGAGAGAAGAAAAAAGATTAGCGTTGAAGCGTCGCAGCCCGAGAGCAGATCGAGAATTGCGCGGCCGGCTTCAAGGCTTCCGGCGTCGGGCAGCGGATGTCCCGCGGCGATGGCGTGAAATCCGAGGATGGGTCCGCTTGGGAGCGAAGGCGCGACGAGAATTCCTTGCACACGAAAATCCGGCGCGAGCACACCTACCAAACTTCGCGCCATGGTGACCGCGGCTTTGCCGAATGCCACGGCACGAATGCTTTTGAAGCGCGCGAGGTCGAAGCGATCGTCGCCGCAAGCGACGGTTGTGCCGGAACGCGCGAGCTTTCGCTCGAACGCGGCGGGGATGTCGATGGCGCCAAGCGTTCGAGCGAAAATTGTGCGCGCGAGATGTTTCAAGCCAGACATTGCAACGATGCGCGGAAATATTTAGCTGGGCGCGCGCTAGCGGGCCAGAAGCGCAGCCACGCCGGCGCGGGCCGCGTCGAGATCCTGTTCCTCGGAACCGTTGCTGACGCCGATAGCGCCAATGCATTGTCCATCGACCATCAGCGGCAGGCCGCCACGCATCGGAGTTTGATGCCCACGGCTGGTGATCGCAAGACTCAGCGACATCAGCACAGTCGTCGGATCATCGTTCGCGGGGCCGGTTGGCATGCGACGAATCGCCGAGGCGTGCGCCTTGGCGATGGAAATGCGCGCGGAAGAAAGTTTCGCGCCGTCCATGCGGCTGAAGGCGGCGAGATGGCCGCCATCATCAACAATTGCGATATTCATGGGCACGCCGATTTCGGCGGCGCGGCGTTCGGCGGCGGCCAGAACGGCTTTCGCTCCCTCGAGCGTGAGCTTCGGATGATTGTGCGTGACGTGCGGCATTGGAGATCCTCTTTCTTGCCGGTTCCAAACGGAGCCGGCGCACTTCATGGATTTTATTTCATGGATTTCACGCCGCCGGCATCGTGGCCCGGCCGCATTTTTATTTTTTTGGAAGGACCTCGGGATTCAGGATCGTGGGCGGACGGCGTCCATCGAAAAACGCGACGATGTTTTCGACGGCGATCATCGCCATTTTCGTGCGCGTTTCGATGGAGGCCGAACCGATGTGCGGCGTCATGACCACGTTTGGAAGGCGCAGGCCATCGGGAATTTCGGGCTCGCGCTCGTAGACGTCGAGACCCGCGCCAGCCAAGCGCCCGGCAGCGAGCGCTTCGATCAGCGCGGCTTCGTCGATGACGGGGCCGCGCGCGGTATTGATTAGAAAAGCCGTGGGCTTCATCGCGGCAAATTGCGGCGCGGAGATCAAATGGCGCGTGGCGCCGTTCAATGGAGTATGGATCGAAATAAAATCGGACTCGGCGAGCAGCGCATCAAGCGAGCGATACTCCGCGCCCAATTCGCGCTCGACATCAGCGGAAGCGCGATGAGCGCTGGCATAAACCACACGCATGCGAAAACCCTGCGCGCGGCGCGCCACCGCGCGGCCGATGCGGCCGAATCCCACGACGCCGAGCGTTTTGCCCCAAACGTCGGCGCCGCAAAACTGATCGAAATTCCACATACGCCATTTGCCGGAACGCGCGAGCGCGTCGGCGTCAACGACGCGGCGCGCGACGGCGAGAAGCAACGCCCACGCCAGGTCCGCCGTGGTTTCGTCGAGCACGCCGGGCGTATTGGTGGCGGCGATTTTGCGGCGCGTAAGCGTGGGGATATCGAGATTGTCGTAGCCGACAGCGACATTGGCGACAACGCGCAGATGCGGGGCCGCGGCCAGAAGCGCTTCATCGATGCGATCGGTGAGAACGCAGATGAGGCCTTCGGCGTTCGCTACGGCGCGCTGCAATTCTTCGCGCGACGGGCGGTCAACGCCAGGCCAATACTCGGCTTGGCAATGAGCGTTGAGCAGCGCGCGCGGCGCTTCGTAGAGCGCGTGCGTGGCGAAGATGCGAGGTCGAGTCATATACGGCGCCGCCGATCGGGTGGTTCGTTACGCAATCCGCGATTTGCACGCCGCGCGAATCAGCGCACGGCGAAAACGCAGAGTAGCACAATTACGCGTTCACACGCAGGCGATGCGACGACGGCGCCGCGCGCGATCGCGGCTCCGCTGCGTTGACGCGGGCGCGCGGCGAAGACTATAGTGGCGAAAGAGCGCGATTTTGGCGCCGATGCACTTGAAAATTGCCGGCCGCGCAAATT
>JBAQYV010000095.1:0-38503 GCA_049790315.1 Candidatus Acidiferrales bacterium
GGACGCGGTTGGCGCGGGCGTGGGCGGCGGAGACTGCTGCGCGCGCGCCGCGGCGCAGGCGAAGATCGCAAGGGCAAGGACAACGCCGGCAACGATCACCGATCTCGCGCTATTCGTCATCGTCATAAGCTTCGCATCCCATGCCATTGGTTTCCGACGCGTCCTTTTGCACATCGATTTGGATATCGATTCGCTTATGTATTCGCTCATCGAGATGAATGATACTCCGCCGCGCGGCTCATTCGTAGCGCAGCGATTCGGTGGGCTGCAAGCGCGCGGCCTTGCTGGCCGGCAAATAGCCGAAGAGCACGCCCGTGGCGCAGGAGACCACGAGCGACACGACAACAGACTCCCAAGGGACGGGCACACGCAAATTGCCGGGCAGCAAGGGACGAACGGCGACAGGAATCGCGAGGGCGATAAGGACTCCGACCACGGCGCCGAAAGCGCTGATCAGAAACGCTTCGAGCAAGAACTGCGACAAGATTTCTTTGCGACGCGCGCCAATCGCTTTGCGAATTCCGATTTCGCGGGTGCGCTCGGTGACGGTGACGAGCATGATGTTCATGATGCCGATGCCGCTGACGAGTAAGGCGATAAAACCGACGAGCAGCAGCACGATCGTGAGCGCCAAGGCGATTTTGCGCGCGGCGTCAAGAATCGCGCTTAAATTCAGCACGGCATAACTGGCGCGGCCGGGATGGCGTTCGCGAAGGAGGGCCTCAAGCTGCAAGGTGACGGAGGGCACGAGCTCCGGCGTGACGGCCTGCACGTAGAGGACATCGAGGCCGCTGTCTCCCGTGTAGTACTGCATCAGGGGAAACGGCACGAGCACGGTGTATTGCTGAATTTCGGAGAGGCCGAACGTCGCGGTGCGCTCGACAAAAACGCCCAGCACGGTGTAGCTGACTTCGCCGACGCGCAAATTTTTGCCGACCGGATCTTGGTTGGGAAAAACCTTGGCGGCAAGATCCTTGGTGATCAGGCAGACCTTGCTGCGCGAGCTGGCGTCTTCGGAATCGAAAAATCTTCCTTGCAGGACGAGCAGATTGCGAATGGTCTGGAAGCCCTCGGTGACGCCGACCATGCTGACGGAGCGCTCTTCGTCGCCGGTGAGAACATTTTCCTCAACGCCGCGCGTGCCGGCCACAGCGGCAGAGCCGGTGATGGCGAGTTTCGCCGCGTCCATATCGTCCACGGTGAGTTCATCGCTTAATTCCGAAGGATGTTCGGTGTTGACTTCGAGTTGCGCGTAGACCAGGTTCGAGCCGACGCCTTCGATCTGCGCGATAACGTAACGGCGGCCGGTGAGCGCGATGGTGAAGACCAGCACAATACAGGCGCTGCCGATAATCACGCCGAGCGTGGTGAGAAACGCGCGGAGCTTATTGGCCCAGAGCGCTTCGAGAGCGACCGTCCAGATTTGGCCCGTCAACATTGAGGCGACTGTTCAGGCTCCGGCTCGCATCGCGCGCGGCGGCGCGATGCGATTAATTTTTTTCCACGCGATGCAGGCCGTCGCGCGCGGCACGATTCTTCGGATCAATTTCAAGACAGGCTTTGTATTCCTGCGCGGCTTCCGAGTTTCGGCCTTCCTTCTCATAAAGCGCGCCGATCCATTCGAGTGTGGAGGCGTGCGAAGGCATTGCGGAATTTTCGGGTGTTGAGGTGAGATAGGCGCGCAGAAGCTGCTCGGCTTCGGCGGGGCGCTGTCCGGACATGACGTCGGAAACTCCGCGATAGTAACCGAGGCGGCGATCGTTTGGATCAAGCTTGGCAGCGGCCGCGACGGCCGCGGACATGTGCGCGGCATCGCCGCTATCGCGATAATAATCGGCGGCTTCCAGGCACACACCGACGCGCTTGGGATCAGCGAGGATTTTTTGATAAAGCTGATCGGCGTCGTTAAAGCGCTTCTTGGTCGCGAAAAATTCGGCGTGCGCGAGATCGGCTTCCACGGGATCAATTTGCGCCAAGCTATCGATTTCGTGCAGAGCTTTTTCATCGCCGCCGCCGACCACCGGCGGGGCGTTCATATCGAAGCGAATCAGGTCGCGCTGGGCTTCGAGGTTCGACGGCTGCAACTGGACGGCGGTCTCAAATTCGTGGCGCGTTTTTCGCGCGAAGGAGTAAGCAGTGAGAAACATTTCCTGTTCGGCTTTGCGGCCGTAGGCGCGGCCGAGCCAATCGTGGGCTTGCGAATCCTTGGGCGCCAGAGCAACACCGTGCTCGAGAGTTTCAATCGCGCGGTTGAAATCGCCAAGTTCGTAGTAGCAACGGCCGAGAAGGATCGGGATTTGAGGATCGTCGGGAGATTTCGCGGCGGCGGCGCGCAATAAATCCACAGATTGGCTGTATTGACCGGCGTCGAAGAGGCGTTGCGCGTCGGCCAGCGGGCTGGTTTGCGGCGGGCTCGACGTTTGCGCCGCGGACGCGACCGCCATGGTGAGAAGCAGCGCACACGCCGCACATACCGCGCGCGAGATCGGCCGGATCATTCGGGAGTCACGGGCCGAATTTTCATCTTGTCCTTCAAGGCAACCTCGCCCGGCAGCGCGACTTGATCGCCCTCTTGCAGTCCCGAGACAACTTCGTAGGATACGGGCGTGGCGATTCCAACGTGGATCTCGCGGCGGCGCAGGCGATTGTCGTCCACGACGAAAACGTAATGGTGAGTGCCGTCGATGGTGACGGCGCCGCGCGGCACGGCCAAAACATTGGGGCGCTCGCGCAGGTGGATGTGAACATCCACGGTGATGTTGGGGATTAGATCGAGCTTCGCGTTGTCGACGGAGCAAAGCGTTTCGCCGACACTGCGCGTGCCGTGCGCTACGACTTGCTTCGGCACCATCTCGGTGTGGCCGGTCCACACGCGATCGGGGAGAGCGTCCCAGGTGATTTCGACGGTTTGATTTGCTTCGAGGCTGCCGAGTTCGGGCTCGTCAATGAAAGCGCGCACGCGGACCTGGTGGAGATCGGCCATTTCGGCGAGCAAGTCTCCGGCGTGGACAAAATCGCCGGCATGCACTGGCAAGGAATAAAGAGTGCCGTCGGCTGGAGCGATGGCGCGCGCGGAATTTACCTTGTCGCTGAGATCGCGGATTTGATCGCGCGACTGTTCGACCAGCAACGCGCTCTGCTGCGCATCGAGCACGGCGCGATGTTGAAATTCGGCGAGGGCTTTTTCGGCGCGCTGCGCTTCGGCTTCGGCGGCGGCGAGCGCGGCGCGATTGTCGGCGAGCTCGGCCGGGGTGGCGGCCTGCTGCGCAACAAGTTTGGTGAGCGCGGCATTTTGCTGGCGCAACTCGTCGCGGCGGGCATCGGCTGCGGCTACGTCGCCCGTGACTTTGGCGCGCTCGTCGGCGCGGCCGCCGGATTGCGCGGCGCGCAGAGCGTCTTCTTCGGTTGCCAATTGGGCGCGGGCCTGGCTGAGGGCTGCGAGTTCGGTGGCGTCGTCAAGCTCGAGCAACAATTGGCCGCGATGCACGGACTGGCCTTCCGTCGCCAAAACTTTTGTGACGAACGTATCCATCTGAGCGCGCATCGAGTACGGCGAAATCGGCTCTACCTTGCCATTGCTGGAAATTGAAGTGCTTAGATTTTCGCGCGTGATCGGGACTACGGCAACGCGGGGCGCGGGGCGGCGCGCGTTCAAGATAAGGAGCAAAACCGTCAGCGCGACGGCCGCCGCCAGCACCAGCCAGAGCCGCCTTTTCAGAGCCAAGCGTAGGCCTCCGCTCGTCCGTTCGGCGCGCGAACAGGAGCGCAAAATTTTAGCAAATTCGCCGCGAGCAGCCGAACCTGGCTGACCCTGCAAGCTTCCGGCGCGTGACGTCCGACGGCCGTATTGAGGTGATGCTATACCGGCTTGCGAGGCTGCCGCCAGTGCAGAATTCGCCGCCCGCGTTTGGCCGCGCCGGCGCGAGTGCCGAGCCGCGCTGTGTGCTAGAATCGCGGAATGAGTCCAGAAGCCGCGACCAACCAATCGCCGTCGGAGCATGGGTCCGGGCAGGCGGCCGAGCACCCACCGGCAAGCGGCGCAACGCTGCATCGCATCTGCATACAATGCAACAACGTGTTCTGCGTCACGCCCGACCACTACGACGCGAAGCATTGCCCCGTGTGCCGCAAGGATTGACGCGCGCGGGGTGTTGCCGCTCTGCGGCGGCTTTTCATACACCACTATTTTTCGTTAGAATTTGCGCCGCCGAGGGCGGACTGCGCGTAGCGCGCCGCGTCGCAGGAAACGTGCTGCGCACGGCGGACCGCGAAATGATGAGTTGCGCCGCGCTCATTACAAGTGAAAGCTGAAAGGACAACGCTTCCATGAAAATTTATACCGACTACATGACAGTGAATACCACGAAGCAGCGCGAATTTATTACGATCACGTCGAACGTGAAATTCGCCGTGGAGAAAAGCGGATTTCAGGACGGCATCGTGCTGGTGACCTCGCTGCACTCGAATTCGGCGGTTTTCGTGAATGACGATGAAGCCGGATTGCAGACCGATATCGAAACTTGGCTGCAGCAGATCGCGCCGTTTCGCGCGGATTACAAACACGCGACGCGAACCGAGAGCAATGCGAGTGTGCACTTGCAGGCGCTGCTGCTCGGTCAACAGGTGATGCTGGCGCTCACCGGTGGAAAACTTGAGATGGGGCCGTGGCAGAGTATTGTGTTCGCTGAGCTTGACGGATTGCGGCCCAAGAAAATAGTGATCAAGATTCTGGGAGAATAAGCGGAAAGCGCGGAGTGGCTGCGCAAGATTAGCATCGCGTTCGCACCCACCGCGTCACCCGGATCGATCGCGCGAGACGCGACGTTTGGCGCATCAGCACGGAGCGCACTGCTTCGATGATCGAAACACATCAACTGGGAAAGCGATTTCACGATGCCGAGCGCGGCGAATTGCGCGCGGTGCAGGATGTGACTTTCCGCTGCGAGGCGGGGCAAATCTACGGACTGCTGGGCGCGAATGGCGCGGGCAAGACCACCACGCTGCGCATGTTGGCGACGATACTGGCGCCGACGGAGGGCCGCGCCACGATCGCAGGTTTCGACGCCGAAACTCAGGCCGAGCAAGTTCGCCGCAACATCGGATTTCTTTCCACCGCGACCGCTCTGTATGCACGTCTGACGGCTGAAGAAATGGTTCAATATTTCGGGCGTTTGCATGGCGTGGACGAAACTGTGCTGCGACGCCGCATCGATGAACTTTTCGAGCGGCTGGGCATGAATGAATTTCGCCGGCGGCGCTGTGACGCGCTTTCCACGGGAATGAAACAAAAGGTTTCGATCGCGCGAACGCTGGTGCACGATCCGCCGGTGATGATTTTCGACGAGCCTACGGGCGGCCTGGACGTGATGGCGGCGCGCACAATTCTCGGCTTCATCCGCGAATGCCGCGAGCGCGGAAAAACCGTGGTTTTCTCAACGCACGTGATGAGCGAAGCCGAAAAACTCTGCGATACGATCGGCATTATTCATCAGGGGCGGCTTCTCGCCGAAGGAACGCTCGCCGACCTGCGCGCGCGCTACGCACACCAGGACTTGGAAGATATTTTCATGGCGGTGGTGCAGCCATGAAACTGCGCGATATTGGAATTGTTTACCGCAAGGAGATGAAGGATTCGCTGCGCGACCGGCGCACTCTGATTTCCATGATCGCGGTTCCAATTTTGCTGATGCCGCTGCTGACCATCGGCATTGGAGTGCTCTCCGCCGATATTGTGGGCCACGCGATGGAAGAAGTGCCGAAGGTGATGATCTTGGGCGGAGCGGACTCGCAGGGCGTTGTGGCGGGTCTGCGCGCGCAATCCGATATTCAGGTTGTTCCGGCCGCGCCGGACTACGCACAGGAAATTGGAGACAAGCGGATTCGCGCGGCGGTGGAAATCCCGCCTGGCTTTGAGGCTTCGCTTTCCGCCGGAACGCCGGCGACCGTCACGGTGTACGACTACAAGAACGATTTGAAGTCCAGCATCGCCGCGGATCGCCTGCAAAAATTCTTCCGCGATCTCCGCGACCGAACTGTGCGCCAGCGTCTGGAAGCGCAGCGGCTTCCGGACTCGCTGATTCATCCATTCGACGTTGACGAACAAAATGTGGCGTCGCCGGAAAAAGCCACGGGCGAGTTGGTGGGTGGCATCGTGCCGTACTTTGTGATTCTGCTGTGCCTGACCGGCGCGATTTATCCGGCGATCGATCTGACCGCCGGCGAAAAAGAGCGCGGCACGATGGAGACTATTCTCTCGAGCCCCGTGTCGAGGACCGATCTCGTGTTCGGCAAATTCCTTACCGTGCTTACCGCGTCGCTGGCGACGGCATTCCTCGCCGTGATCTCGATGGGTGTGTCGTTTGGAATCGCCAAAGGCGCACTGATGAGTCTGACAAACTCCGGCCAAGCGAGCGGCTTCGCGCTTTCGATCAGCTCGGAATCGGTAGCCGCGGTATTCGCGATGGTGCTGCCGCTGGCGGTGCTCTTCTCCGCGGCGCTGCTGGCCGTGGCGCTTTACGCCAAAAGTTACAAGGAAGCGCAGAGCTATCTGCAGCCACTGACGATCATCGTGGTTATTCCCGGAGTGGTTTCACTGCTGCCCGGCGTGGAATTGAACGCGCGTCTCGCGCTGATTCCCATACTCAACACCAGTCTGGTGAGCAAAGAAATTCTGACGGGCACGTATCACTGGCACTACATCGCGCTGATCTTTATCTCGTCGTGCGTGTATGCCGCGATCGCGCTGGTCATCGCCGTAAAATTGTTCGAGCGCGAAGACGTCCTGTTCAGAACTTGACGCCAACGCGAGTGTAGGCGCGCGCTGGCGGCCGCGTGCTAAAATTATCTGCCTGTGCCGAATTCCCCACTGATTTCCGTCCGCGATCTCACCAAGAATTTTCGCAGCTTCCATCGCCGCGAAGGACTTTGGGGCGGAGTCGTGAATCTATTCCACCGGGAATACCGCACCGTCGAAGCCGTCAGCAACATTTCGTTTGAGATCGAGCCGGGCGAAATGGTCGGCTACATCGGGCCAAACGGCGCGGGGAAATCCACCACGATCAAAATGCTCACGGGCATTCTGGTGCCGTCTTCGGGCAAACTCATTTCAAACGGATTCGTTCCCTGGCGCGAGCGCACGGCTTACGTGCGCACGATCGGCGTGGTCTTCGGACAGCGCACGCAGCTTTGGTGGGACATCGCGGTGATTGAATCGTTGAAACTGTTGCGGCGTATCTATGACGTGTCGCAGCGGGATTTCGACGAGCGCATGGAAACTTTCGATCAAATTCTTGGGCTGCGCGATTATCTGAATACGCCGGTGCGCAAACTTTCGCTGGGTGAGCGCATGCGCTGCGATCTGGCGGCCGCGCTGCTGCACAATCCGCCGCTGCTGTTTCTCGACGAGCCGACGATCGGCCTCGACGTCGTCGCGAAGGATCACATTCGCCATTTCCTGCGCGCGATCAACCAGCGCTACCGCACCACGGTGCTATTGACCACGCACGATCTCGACGACATCGAGGAACTCTGCCGCCGAATCATGATCATCGACCACGGCCGATTGCTGTACGACGGTCCGCTGGCGCTGCTGAAACAAAAACTCCTGCGCACGAAACAAGTGAAGTTCGCGCTGCGCGATAAAGACCAGTTGCCGCAACTCGCCGCGATCGAACGCGAAGGCCTGAAACTCGAACGCGTCGACGAACTCACTTGGCGCATTTCGTTCGACCGCACGCGTATTTCCACCGCCGACCTGATCCGCCAGATTCTCGGCACCGTCGAAATCCGCGACTTGCTGATCGAAGACGAGCCCATCGAAGAACTTATCAAGCGGATCTACGCCGGCGAGGCTTTGCACGAGGTCCACACCTGATGTCCGCGCGCGCCCATGCGCTTGCGCCGTACGGCGAATTCGCGCGCATCGGCTTCGTGAATATTCTCGCGTTTCGATTGCGCTACTACGCGGGAATTCTCACTTACCTTTTCAACGTTACGATTTATTACTTCATCTGGCGCGCGATTTACGGACCGGCGGCGAGCGCGGGCCACGCGGGCGCAACGATTGCGGGTTACAACCTGCCGCAAATGCTCACCTACGTCGCGGTTGGATGGATCATCCGGTCGTTTTACTGGAACACCATCGATCAGGAAATGGCCTACGAAGTGATCGAAGGCAAGATCGCCATGGACCTGATCAAGCCCGTTTCCGTGCAATGGATGTGGGTGGCGCGCGCCGCCGGCGAATCGGCGTTTCGATTGCTGCTGCTTACGGCGCCCACGGCGGTACTCGTCGCGCTGATCTTTCCGATGCGTGCGCCCGCTTCGGCCGCACAGTTCGGGCTTTTCCTTATCGCCGTGGTTGCGAGCTTCCTGCTGATGGCCGCGATCAATTTCATGATCGGCACGTGCGCGATTCCGCTGAAGTCGATTCTTTCGCTGATCCGCGCTAAATTCTGGCTGATCGAGCTGCTCTCCGGCCTGTTGATTCCCATCGCGCTGTTTCCACATTGGTCGCAAACGATTTTCGCGTTTCTGCCATTCGAGCATATCGCTTCGACGCCGCTGCAAATCTATCTTGGCAAATTGTCGGGGGGCGCCGCGTGGCGGGCAATTGGCATCGCCTGGATGTGGGTGATCGCGCTGCTGGCGCTGGGGCACGTCTGGTGGCTGCGCGCCTCGCGCAAAATCACGATTCATGGCGGCTAGAGTGGGCGAAACAAAACGCCATTTCGGGCTGCTGGGCGAATATTTCGCGCAATATCTGAAGGTGCGCGTCGGCTACCGCGGCGATTTCTGGATTGGGCTGGCGACGAGTTTCGCGGCGACGGTTTTCGCGCTGGCGTTTGTATTTATTCTGTTCCGCAACGTTCCAAGTCTCGTGGGTTGGAGCTTCAACGAAATCATTTTCCTCTACGGTTTCTCGCTCATCCCGTACGGCATTTTCAACGTGCTTAGTCCGAACCTTTACGATTTCGGCGCCGAATTCATCATGGAGGGAAAATTCGACCGCGTGCTGGTTCGGCCGGTGGCGTCGCTGTTTCAGGTGATCTTTGAGAATTTCCGAATCGAATCGTTCCAGGAAATTGTAACGGGCTTGGCGATCGTGATCTGGTCCGGATGGTATCTGCACTATCACTGGACGGTGCTGGATGTGGTGCTTCTGGTGGTGTTCGCGCTGTGCGGCGGCGCCATTTATCTGGCGATCTTTCTGATTCTCAGCACCTGTTCATTCTGGTTTGAGGATCGCATCGGAATTTCGGCGCCGGTATGGAATCTGATCGCGTTCGGCCGCTATCCACTTTCGATTTATTCCGGGTATATCCAATTTTTCCTGAGCTGGATCGTGCCGTTCGGATTCGCCACGTTTTATCCGACGGTGCGATTGCTGCATCACAAGCGCTTTCACTACTACGCGCCATTCGTGCCGGTGGTCACCGTGGTGTGCATCGTCGTGGCATTGTGGTTCTGGGAGCGCGGCGTGCGGCACTACTCTTCGACGGGCTCTTGATCGGCGATTGGCGCCGGCGCGGCTCCGGCGAGCGCGCGATCGGCGGCGCTTTCGTCAAACGTGCCTTCCCACCGCGCGATCGCGACGGTGGCGATGCCATTGCCGATCAGGTTGGTGACCGCGCGCGCTTGATTCAAAAAACTATCCGCGCCGAGAAGCAACACGAGGCCCGCGACTGGAATTTTGTCCATCGAAGCGAGAGTGCCCGCGAGTGTCACGAAAGCCGAGCCGGCCACACCCGCCGAGCCTTTCGAGGTGAGCAGCAAAACCGCGAGCACGACGAGTTGATCGCGGAGAGACAAATGGGTGTTGGTGGCCTGAGCGATAAAAATCGCCGCCATCGTTAAATAAATCGAAGAGCCGTCGGCATTGAACGAATATCCGGCGGGCAGAACCATTCCGACAAGCGATTGCTCGCAACCGAGCCGCTCGAGCTTTTCCATCATCTGCGGCATCACGGCTTCGGTGGAGCAGGTGCCGAACGCGATCAGGATTTCATCTTTGATGTATTGCAGAAAACGCCAGAGCGAAATGCGGCAGCGCCACGCGATCGTGCCGAGCACGCCGGCGATGAAGACCAGCGACGTCAGGTAAACGCAGGCCATCAATTTTCCGAACGACACCATTGTGCCCAGGCCGTATTCGCCGACGATGAAGGCCATCGAGCCGAATGCCGCGAGCGGCGCCACGTACATCACGATGCGCACCATTCCGAAGAGCGCCTGCAGCACGCCTTCGAGCACCTCAATGACGCGCCGCTTTTTGGCGCCAAGGCGCGAGAGCGCGATCCCGAACAGCACGCTCACCAAAATGATCTGCAGGATATTTCCCTCGACCAGCGAACCGACGGCGCTTGAAGGAATAATGTTCATGATGAATTCAATCGCCGTGCGGTGCTGCGCTGCGGACGTATAGGCGGCCACGGCGCCGGCATCGATCGTCGCGGGATCGATATTCATCCCGGCGCCCGGACGCACGACGTTCACGACCACGAGTCCGATCACGAGCGCGAACGCGGAGACAATCTCGAAATACAAGAGCGCCTTTACGCCGATCCGGCCAACCGCTTTGATATCGCCCATTTTCGCGATGCCCACCGTCACCGTGGTGAAGATCACCGGCGCAAGCAGCATCTTGATCAGGCGAATAAAAATGTCGCCGAGCGGCTTGAACTTCGGCGCGACGTGCGGGAAGAAATAGCCGGCGAGGATCCCCAGAATGATGGCGATGAAGACTTGGACATAGAGTTTTGGAAAGCGGCTTTTCATGGATGGTTCGCCGCGACGCGGCGCGTGCGCCTCAATCGCTGAGGGCTTTCATTTCTCGGTAGAGATCGGCTTTGCCCTCAAAGCCGATGCCCGCGAGATCGGGCATGGTGACGAAACCATTTTCAACGCGCACGCCATCGGGGAAACCGCCATACGGTTGAAATAAATCCGGATACGATTCATTGCCACCGAGTCCGAGGCCCGCGGCGATGTTCAGCGACATTTGATGCCCGCCGTGGGGAATGCAGCGCGCGGGCGGCCATCCGTTTTCGCGCAGCATGGCGAGCGTGCGCAAATATTCCACAAGGCCGTAGCTCAGCGCGCAATCGAATTGCAGCCAATCTCGGTCCGGACGCATGCCTCCGTAACGAATTAGATTGCGCGCGTCCTGCATGGAAAAAAGATTCTCTCCGGTGGCGAGACTGCCCGGATATTCGCGCGCCAATTCCGCTTGCAACGCGAAATCCAACGGATCGCCGGCCTCTTCGTACCAAAATAAATCGAATTGCGAAAGCGCTTTGCCATAGGCCAACGCCCTTGGAAGATCGAAACGGCCGTTTGCGTCGACAGCCAAACGCTGGCCCGGTCCGAGGACGCTCAGAACGGCCTCGATGCGCCGCAAATCCTCGTCGAGCGGCGCACCGCCGATTTTCGCTTTCACAACCGTGTAGCCGCGATCAGTGTAGCCGCGCATTTCGCGCTTCAACGCCTCGAGATCTTTGCCGGGATAGTAATAACCGCCGGCGGCGTAAACAAACACGTGCTTGTCCGGTTTCCCGTTTCCGTAGCGCGCAGCGAGTAACTCGAACAGCGGCTTCCGCGCGATCTTGGCAACCGCGTCCCATACGGCCATATCGATTGTGCCCACGGCGACGGAGCGTTCGCCGTGTCCGCCGGGCTTCTCGTTCGTCATCATGCAGGCCCAAATTTTCGCCGGATCGAGATTGCCGCCGCTCGCGTCAAGCAAACTTTCGGGTTGGGCTTCGAGAATGCGCGGACGGAATCGTTCGCGAATCAGACTGCCCTGGCCGTATCTGCCGTTGGAATTGAAACCGTAGCCGACGACGGGCTTGCCGTCGCGAATCACGTCGGTGATGACGGCGACCAGGCTGAGCGTCATCTTCGAGAAATCGATGTAGGCGTTGCGGATCGGCGAAGCGATAGGCTTGGTGATCTCGCGCACATCCAGAATCCTCACGCGGCCTCCTATTCGCACGCCGATATCGATTGCATGGTGACGGCGCCGGACACTATGGACGACTCTGGCCACCTCGACGAGGCCGTAGCATATCATTCCGGCCAAGCGAATCTTGAGTGGGGAATGCAAGGTGATGCGCGAGGCCTGACTGCTGGGTCGACGGAATTAATGACGGGAGAAACGGCGCGGGCGTTAGGCCGAGCGAACGGTCTTGGCGGAGCCGACGCCTTCATTGCGATCAGGGCGGGTGTCCCAGGCGTTTGAAAGGCGGCGAACGGTTTCGCGAAGGCGCACGGCGAGCTCGGCGATGGTTTGCAGCCGCGTGACGGTGGCGGGAGGCAATTTGTTGCGGCGAGCCAGCAGCAATTCAGCGTTGCCGAGAATGCCGGTGAGCGGATTATTCACTTCGTGGCGGAGGATTTCGCCGAAATCGTCATTGACGCTGTCGCCCGGAAAGCGGACGCGGCCATCGGCAGTTGTCTCTGCCGGGCGCATGCGCCGCTCGAGCAAGCCCGCGGCGATCGGCAGGAACGGCTCTGTACGCGCGACAAAATCCACGGCGCCCGATGCGATCAGAAATGCGAGCTCGAATTGACGCTCCGGTTCCGCGGCCACTACCACCGGAGCGAATTTCGTGAGCAGCGGGATCGTCGACAACAGCGTTTCGTTGCGGCCCTCGAAATTCACGGCGGATTCGTCAAGAAAAATTGCGGCGGGCGGCGTACGCACGAATCCGCGGCGCCCCTGCTCCACCGATCCGGCCAGGCGAAGCTGATATTGGCCGCCGGTGGAGATGATCTCGCGAATGCAGCCGCGCGTGACCCCCGGATCGGCGCAAATGATAAAGATGACGCGGCCGCTTGTGCTCATTTTTTCCTCGCATTGGCTCGCGGCCAGGAATTTCCTCCACCGCCGCCGTGAGGCACTTCGGCATGGATGCGCGCGATTGCCTGCTGCACCACCTGCGTAAGCTCCTCGACCAGAAACGGCTTGGCGAGGTACGGCAATCCGCTCGATTCCAGAAATTCAAGCGTGTGGGGACTAAGAGTATCGCCGGTGACGAAGATCAGACGGTGTTGCAATGGGTTGGCCGCGTTCGTCAACGCGCGGTAAAAAGCGCGGCCATCGACGTGCGGCATCTTGAGGTCGCAAACAACAAGGTCATAACTCTGCGTGCGTACGCGCTCAATCGCTTCGCGGCTGTCGAGCAACTTGTCCACGCGATAGCCCTCTTCGGTGAGCACGTCGGCGATCAACTGCGCAACGGTCGGCTCATCCTCGACAACCAGGACGCGTTCGTGATTCGCGCGAGACCTGTGGTTGTGCGCGCGGCCGCCGGAAGCAACGGCCATCGGAGCGCGGGTGGCGGACGCATCTTCCGCGAGCTCGGATAGCGTGCCGGGCAAAACACCTTGCAGATCGAGCTCCGGTGTCGCGCGCACCGCGAGTTCGACGACGAACGTGGCGCCGTGACCGCGCTTGCTTTCAACCGTAATTTCGCCGCCATGCTCGCGTACGATGCCGTACACGATAGAGAGACCCAGGCCCGTGCCTACGCCAACCGGCTTGGTGGTGAAAAACGGATCGAAGATGCGCGGAATAGCCTCGGGCGGTATGCCCGGCCCGTCGTCGGAAACTTCGACCGCAAGCTTGTGCTCGGAGATACGGCGCGTGCGAATGCGGATGCGCCCGCGCACGGCGGCGGTGCGATCCAGGCCGCGATCGGGCACAAGCTCGTAGCCCTGTTCAAGCGATTGCTCGGCATTCACCACAAGATTGAGCACGACCTGCAGCATTTGGCTCGCGTCGGCCAAAATCGCTGGCAAGCGTGGATCGAGATCGAGTTCGGCCTGAATATTTTCGACTTTCAATTCGTAGCTGCGCAGCGCCAGTGTGCGCTCGACGATTTCGTTCATGTCGACCGAGCGGCGCTCGGGCTTGGCTTCTCGCGCGAACAGCAATAGGTTCTTGACGATGCGTCCGGCGCGCTCGGCCTCCTGGCAGATGCGCTTGGCGTCCGCCAGTCGATCGGAACCGGGCCTCCGGCTGAGCAGCAATTGCGCGTATCCCTGGATGCTGGTCAGCGGATTGTTCAGCTCGTGCGCGATGCCCGAGACCAATTGGCCGAGCGCGGCCATTTTCTCGGTCTGCAAGAGTTTCGATTGAATCAGGCGCTGGCTCGTGATGTCGCGGTACACCTCAATCCATCCGAGCCGGCCGCCATGCGCGTCGCGCACGGGGCGCACGAACCGCTCGACGATTTTGCGCGCGGGCAGCGTGAGTTCGAGTTCGTCCCAGGAGGCTTCGTCGGCGCTATTCGTGCGCTCGCGCCAGCGCGCGGCAAATCCGGCGGGGTGCGCAAAGCGCCCCGACAAGGTTTCCACAAGAATCTCAAATCCGCCCAACTCGCGGGTCGCGCGCGCATCCAGTCCCATCATTTGCGCGAACCGGTCGTTCGCGGCGCGGATTCGCCCCGACGCGTCGAACACGAGCACACCGCTATCGAGCGAATCGAGCAGGCCGCTTAGTTCCGACGCGGCGCGATCCTCTTCGACGGCAGTGGCCGGCGGCAAGTGCAACTCCTCAAGCGCCACGAGCCAGCACTGTCCCGCGTGGTGCGTCCCGGGCAACTGCGCGCGCACGCTAAGGCGCACCGGCGAACCCACCCGCAGTAGCGCGTCGAGCGGGGGAGCCGATGTCCGGCCGGACGGCATCGTTGTAAACGAATGGTCAGGCGGAGCCGGCGACGGCTCACGATCGGGCGAGGTCGTTCCGATGAAACGGTCGAGACGTTTCACGCCCAAGGATCCAACCCATTCCCCGACAGCCCGGCTCGCGCCTTCGACGAAAAGGTCCTCCAGGCGGGCGTCAGCTTGAAGAGACGGCCCGAGTTGTAGAGCGCCGCGCGCCGTGCGGCTGGCCTGCGCAATATGCCCGTCGGAATCGACGAGCAGCAATCGCTCGGGCGTGGTTTCAAGCCAGTGGCGCACGGAGGCGGTCAGAACCGACGTATGTGCCAGCGACGCTTCTCGATCGAGCGCCATGCTCGCCAGCGCCGCATACGATTCCAGGCGAGTGGCTGCCTCGCCCGAGGTTCCGGAATCTCGAAGGCCGGCCATCACAACTCCCAAACGCGCGCCGCCCGCGATCAGCGGTAACGTCACAATGCGCGCGACGCCGCTCTCTGGATTCTCGGCGGGCTCCAGTTGCGACGCCAGATCGTGGCGACGCCAGCGCAACGATCCGGCTTCGGTCTCGATCATTCTTCCTTCCTCGAGCGCGGTAACCCAAAGTTGCCGCATGGGTTCCTGCATCAGCAGCACGCGCCATCGAGACGAACCGGCCCAGCCCGCGCTAGCCCCGGCGGGGTTGCCGCTCCGCCCAATGGCCACGAATTCCACATCCCCCGTGCGCTCGATGGCGTGCGCGATCTCCGTGAGGATCGTATCCATGGCAACTCCTCGCTGAATCGAGCGTTCGAGATGCGCGCGCGTTTCGAGTTCCGCGTCGCTGGCGGCCCGGCGTAGCCTCTCGTTGCGCAGCGCCAGCGCCAGCGACAACTCTTCGGCGATGGCGCGTACGACGGAAGCGTTCGCCAGCGCCCGGGCGCGGCCGTCCGCAACCATGCCGAGCCCCAGCGGCGTGTCGTGCACGCGCAGCGGAATCCATACCACACGCTTCGCGCCGGCGTACGGTCCTACGGGCGGGAACGATTCGGCTGAATCGCGGCCGCCGCGATTCGTCGCTACGATCAAGGATTCCTTGCTATGCAGCAAAGTGCTTAGAAACTCATGCGGCAGATCGAGACGATTCCATTCCGCCGGCGGGGGAATGCCTGACGAGTCAACCACGCGGCCGCGCGCCGCACCGGGCGCCGATTCGGTTTCTTTTCCCCTTAGAAGCCAGACTCCAGCGCGTTGCGCTTTGCTCGCCGCCAGTAGCGAGTGCGCCCCCAATTCCAGCAGCGCTTCCACCGGCTCGCCACGCGTGGCGGCGCCGACGATGCCGCCGCGAGGCGGTGATCGCCAAGCACTTCGGTCACCCGCCGGGCCTGCGCGCCACATGCGTTTCCAGAAGTCGGCCGTCATCGGATCCGGATCTACCAACGCGACTGAAGAACCAGATAGCTCAGCAATACCGCACCACCGACGAACGCCACCACTTCAATGGTCTGCCTGACGCCGCGATACCAAAGCAACGGCCTTCTATTTGAAGTCACGATTTGAATCCCCCGCAAAGTCCCATGCATCGCGGTCGCCAACGCATGGCGATAGCTAAGTGCTTCCTAATAAATAGGATAGGTGCACGTTGCGGGGATCGGAGCCAAACCGAATTCCCACTCCGATACTCTAGATACGGTTGCTTCCCGTTCCCGGAGGTACGCCGATCAGCAGGAAACCGAACGGCGCGAAATCGATCGACGAGAAATTGACCCAATCAAGAATCTACGCTCGGGAAATGAGCGGGCGGAAGAATCGCGATTTCGGATCGCGCGCGTGATGCTTCGCTACGGTTGGACCGTTGTTTCGTACTGCTTCAACTTGCGATAAAGCGTCGTCTTGCCAATGCCCAGCAGGCGCGCCGCGGCCAGCTTGTCGCCGCTGGTCTCGCGCAGGGCGCTGAAAATCGCGCGGCGCTCCAGTTCTTCAAGGGGCACCAGCTCGCCATGCTCCGGAAATCGCTCCGGCTGCGCGTACTGCAAGTTGGAGGGCAAATCGCCCGCGTGCAGAACCGGCCCCGAACCCAGAGCCACGGCGCGTTCCACGGCATTTTCGAGCTCGCGCACGTTGCCCGGCCAATCGTAGATCATCAAGCGGCGCATGGCGTCTTCCGAAATGGTGCGCTCAGATGATTTCGAGTCCGTGAATTTTTCAAGGAACGCGCTGACCAGCACGGGAACATCGCTCTTGCGCTCGCGCAACGGCGGCAGCTTGATCTGCACGACGTTCAAGCGGAAGAAAAGGTCCTGCCGAAAAGTTCCGGCGCGCACCGCGGATTCGAGATCCCGGTTCGTGGCGGCAATCACGCGCGCGCGAATCGCCACGCGATCGTTCGAGCCCACGGGCTTGATCTCGCGCTCCTGCAAGGCGCGCAGCAATTTGGCCTGCAAATCCACCGGCAAATCGCCGATCTCATCCAGGAAGAGCGTGCCGTCGCCGGCGGCCTCGAGCAATCCCTGCTTCGACTGCTGCGCCCCGGTGAAGGAGCCTTTCACGTGGCCGAACAATTCGGACTCGATCAGCGTGGGCACGAGCGCCGAGCAATCCACGGGCACGAAGGGCCGCGCGCGGCGCGGTCCGCAGAAATGAATCGAGCGCGCCACCAGCTCTTTCCCTGTCCCACTTTCGCCGAGAATCAGCACCGGGTAGGCGTGTTGCGATACTTTTTCGATAAGCCGATAGACGCGCTGCATCTTCGGCGAGACGCCGATCAAGCCGCCGAAGCCGGGGCGGCTGCGCAACTCTTCGCGGAGCACTCGATTTTCCTGGTCCAGTTCGATCGATCGAACCACGCGCTCGATCTTCGACCGAAAATCCTCCACGTGAAACGGCTTGGTGACGTAATCGAGCGCGCCGAGGCGCGTGGCTTCCACGGCCGTCTCGATCGTGCCGTACTGCGTAAGCACCATCACCGCGATCTGTGGATACGTGGACTTCACGCGTTTCAGCAGGTCGAGACCGCCGAGCTGCGGCACCTTCAGGTCGGTGACAAGGATATCGATCGGATACTGCTCTAGGATCTCAAGCGCCTGTTCGGTGGTCTCCGAGGAACGAACCTCCAGTCCCGCTTGCGAGGCAACTTCGGCACACAAACTGCGCGTCACCACTTCATCATCCACAACCAACAGACTCAATGGCACAACCTTCGATGCATGTGCTTCCGCGCGCGCTGCTGTTCCCATCAGTGGATTCCCCCTGTGCCAAAAGACAAAGCAAGGGCGGTGCCATTTCGGACCCCACGCGCATCTGCGAAAAATAAAGGACTTAGTGCAGAAAGAGTGACATAACTCTCAAATTCATCAAGTCCCATTGTGGATCAATCGGCCAGAACTGAGTAGCAAAGCATGCCCTCATGCCTTCAAACACGCTGAAAAAGAATCACTTACAAGAATGGAACGGGGCCAAGAACTTAAATGGGAATTTTTCGCCTTCTCCCGCCGATGCCACCTCAAATTGCCGATCAGTGTGATGGGAGTGGCCGGAAATCGAATAGACGTTGCTCTAGTGCCCGGTGTCACCTCCCGGTGCCACATGGAGCTTCGGCGCGACATCAATCGCGTACAGTCCTTCGGTAACCGACGCCGCATAAAAGATTATGTAAGAAATTGGTGACGGCGAATCTGAGGCTTTAAGCGAACTGGGCATTCCTGTGACGCTTGACGAGCCCATCGAATTTCTCGTGGTCATCACCGCCGAGAACAACCCTTCCGCCACGCTGCCGTCCAGACGCCGCCATGTCCGGCCGGCGTCGTCTGACAGATAGAGCCCTCCAAACTGCATGGCTGCCAGAAAATACGAGCCGGCCATCGCCACGTCCTGCACAGGAACCTCCGGTAACCCGTGACCTGGCGCGCCCCAGGTCTTGCCGGCATCTCGCGAGATGAAAAGCCCCTTGTAGGTTTCCACCAAAAGCGTAGGCGCGGATCCCCCCGAATGAGCCACGTCGTTTTCGGCCACTTCCAATTTCTGAATCACGCCGAGCGACGGCGGCAAGTCGATCCATTTCCAGGTAGCTCCTCCGTCCGCGGAATGCGCGATGGAAATCAGTGAACCAATCCATATCGCCTTGCCGTCGCTTGAGACGCGCACGGATTCCACCGGGATTTTGGTGAGCGCGCCGATATGAGCCGCGGTCCAATTCGCGCCGCGGTCGGCGGAAGCCAGCAAGCCCGTGGGCGTCGCCGCGTACCATTTGTTTCTCGCGAAAGCCATGTCGCTCACCTGCGCGTCAAAGCTGACATCTCGCTGCCTCGATGAGGCTGCCGACGCGCTGCTCGGATGGCCGCTCGCCGCGCGGCGTTCCGGCTTTGCCGATACCGTGGCCGGCGCGCGGCCTGCGCGAATCCACATAGATTTCGATTCGTCGTAACGTTCGAGGCCTCCGGCCGTTAGCGTGGCCCACCAGCCATCCGGCGACGCGTAAATCCGGCCGAGCGTAGCCTGTGTCGGCCCCTGCCCCGTCGGCCTCCACGTGTGCCCAGCGTCGTCCGAGCCCAAAAGAAAATCCGGCGCATTCGCCAGCGCGATCAAAAAAGCGCCGCCGTGCGTTGCATCGAAGGCCGCGGTGAAGACCTGGCGATGAAAAAAGCCGCCATTCGCTTCGTGAAAATTCGCGCCGCCATCGTCGCTGGCCAGCACGCCGCGTTGCTCGACGCCAATCAGCACTCGATCGGGCGCGCCTGCCCCCACGACCATGGCCGTCACGGACCAATCGGCCGGCGTGATTCGCCGCCAGGTCGACCCTGAATCGGTCGTCTTCCACAAGCCTTCAGTGGTCGCCGCGAAAACAATCTCGGGCCGCGCCGGGTCCTGCAGAATCTCGACCGTGCGCCGCGCGGTGTAAGGAATCCCCTGAACTTTTTGCCAAATCGCGCCCGCGGTGTCGCTGCGATAAATTCCCGAACACGCGCTGGCGTAAACGCGTCCGGGGCGCGCGCGATCTGCGAGCAGACTCATCACGTCGGAATCGTCGATCATGCCGTCATGAATCGGGCTCCAATGCAGCCCGCCGTCCGTGGTTTTCCACGGCAAATGAAATGTGCCGGCATAGATCGTATCGGCATTCGCCGGATCTACGGCTACGGAATCGAGGTTGCGCAGCTCCGGATCGTCTTGCGGAGAAATTCGCGTCCAAGTTTTGCCGCCATCGCGCGTGCGATAGACGCCGTCGAGCGTTCCCGCGACCAACGTGACGCCGCGCGCCGTGGCATGTGCTGCAACATTTTCAGCATCGATCGCGGCATCGCCGGCCTCCGAATTCCCGAATACCAACGCGCGCACGGCCTTGCCCGCAAGTCCCGCCGGCAACCACGTTCGTCCGCCGTCCGCGCTCCGAAAAACGCCGCCTCCCGCGGCGGGATCGCGCGTCCACGTCGCGGCGTAGAGGGTTCCGCCATCTCGTGGATCCACCAGGATCGCCGTCACCACCGAATCCAAGCGCGATCCCGCGCGCCCGCGTAATTCCCAATGCTCGCCGCCATCGTCGGAGCCAAAAATGTGCCCGTCCGCCGTGCCCAAATAAACGCGCTGCGGTTTTTCCGGGTCTTGACCGAGCGACAACACGTCGCCGCCCTCAGGCCCCAGCGGCCGCAGGATTTGCGCGTGAGCGGTCGCCGCGATAAAAACACACAAGCAAAACAGGGCGGCGGCAATCGGCTTCATGTTCAATGATTTCATTCTAGGTTCTGGTCGATCGTCCAGACAACAAGCCTCGCGGATGAGACTGCGCGCAGTTGGCTGTTGCGCCGCGGCTCGCGCCTCAATATCGTTGCGCAACATCGTTCCGCTACTTCGTCTCGCGATATGATCTCGCGACATCGTCTGACAACATCGCCGGCGCAAAAAAGTTCGGGCTCCGCACCGGCCATTGCACGCCGACGCGGAGCCCGAAGCTAGAGTAACAATTGACGCTCAGCGCGTCACGTCAGTACGTCGCGCCTTCCGGCACCCAGATGACGTCGATGCGCCGGTTTTCCTTGCCCGCGCCCATTGTGCCGGTGCCACCGCGAGTAGTGATGCGCGACGCGTCAATTCCCTTTTCGCCCAGGTATTTGACGGCATTTTGCGCTCGCAGTGTGGCCAGCTTGTCGGGGTGCATTTCCTTCGGATCGGAGTAGCCCACGATTACGGCCGAAGCGTGCGGATCGTTCTGCAACCGCAACGCGACGTCGTCCAGGATGCGCTTGCAGACGTTGTCCACTCGCGGCGATCCCGCCGGCGAGAACAAGCACTCGCCGAGCTTGCTCGCCTGTGGCGGCGGTGGCGGCGTCTTCGCTTCTACCGCGACCGTGCAATCGGCTGCTCCGCCGCGTCCATCGTCCGCGCGTCCGGTGACCGTGTAGTTGCCGGCTGCAACGCCCGTGGTATCGAGATCCACGGTCGAGCCTGTGCCGACGATTTGTCCGCCATTGGTCTGCCACGTGAACGTAAGCGTATCGCCATCGGGATCGCTGGCGTTCGCCGTGATGTGCACCTTTTCGCCGATGAACACCGAGCTTCGATCGGCCGAGCACGATATCACCGGCGGATGATTCGGCTTGGCGATCACTTGAATGTCTACGCTACCGGTCGCGGTGCCGCCGTGTCCATCATCCACATGAACGGTTACTGTGCAGGTTCCGATCGGCACTCCGGCCGAGAGCCAGTGCACCTCGGGACCCGTGCCATCGACGCCGCCGCAATTCGCCGTGTAGTTGTACGTCAGCGTATCGTTGTCCGGAGAACTCGCCGGGCAGTTGACCGCAACCTGATCGCCCGATCCAAAATAAACGGATGTCGGATTCGCCGTGCAGGAAACCGTCGGCGGATGATCCACCGGCGCCGCCTTCCGCGGCGCGTGTACGGCGCCCACTTTGATCACAAATCCGTTGCGATCCTGCAAGAACGGCAAATTGATCATGTAGCGGTAGCCCAGATCAACGCCCAGCCAGGAAGCCGGAAACAGCCGCACTCCCCAAATGGCATCGACCGGATCGCGCGGCCCAAACGTTTCCGTGGGAGTTGAATCCCCATAGTACATTTCGCCCGTATATTCGTTAATGAGCTGGATGCGTTTGTGTGGGAACAGCAGGATTCCGCCGCCCACCGTAAATGTCTTGGCCTGATTCAGCAGCGTAGCCCCTATGTAGGTCGGGCTGCGCACCAGAGCAATTTGCGCGTCGAAATCCAGCGCAAATAGACTGTTGAAGTTCTTGCTGACCGACGTCCCGAACTCGAAATTCGCTTTGCCATTCTGGGTGCCGTCAGCCGCCAACGAACTGAAATTCTGGCGCGTGGAAATCACCACGTCCGCGTTGATCGCGATGCTCACCGGGTCGCCGCGATCCTCGGAAACCAACCCGAATTTTGCTCCGATGGTCAGCGGTCCCGGTCCGGTTGCGGAGGCTCGTGCATACGGGTAGTCCTCCGAATAGACCGGGGGTACGGTGTTTAGACCTTGTGTCGTGTCGAGGCCAGTGGGAGTCAAATCCGTCAGAACGGCAGGATCGCCCACGTGAATGTGCGAAGCCGCGATGTCGTTCACATACAGCTCAAGCCAGTCGGTCACGCCGTAACCCACGTTGACGCCGTAATCCGTAATCACCAGGTCGCCCGGCATCCGGCCAAACCGGTTGGCGTAGGCGGAAACGGAAATCCCATATTTTGGCAGGACGTTTCCGCTCGCGACCGTGAACAGGCCTAATGTGCCGCCGGTGGTCGGAAGCAAGCCGTAGTTGTCCACCGACCGTTCGCTTACCGAGGCCGTTCCGCTCATAACTGGATCCGCCGCCGCCGGCATGATCGCGGAAGCTGGCGCAAACAGTGGCGACGCTGCGGGCGCCGGTTCCGCGACCGCCGCGCTGTTTGCTGAACTCGCAGGAACCGCGGCCGGCAACGAAGCCGCGCCAGCATTCGTGCTGGCGCTCGCGTTGCTGCCCGCATTCTTCTTGGCGCTGTCGCTTGAGCTTGGATCATTGGCGGCTCTGGCCGGCGCGAGCGCAAACAACATCGCGCTCAGCGCCAATAACCCGGCGGTACGGAATGATAATCTTGACGCTCGCATCGTTACCTCCACACTGCACCCCTCATATGGAAAATGGCGTTATCGCTTGGGGGGAGACACTTCGGAGCAACTCGCACGGCGACCCTTCCGCCACACGGAATTGTCTATTGCTTTCAATCGATCCCCAGGCGCCTGCGGGCGCCTCCCCCGGAAGCAAATCAAAAGCGGGCCCAACTACGCGAACATTATAATGTACCGGGAGGCGGCTGAAAACCCAAGAGTTCGGCCTTTTACGAGACGTTCCACACGGGCCACCTTCTTCGCAGATTCAACATCTGAACCCGGATACCGTGCCAGCGTCTTCGCCGCCCGAGACCTCCATAAGATGCTATGAGCGGGATCATCGGTACGGCGCGAATCGGAGATTTGGGGAGCTTTTATGAAACGCGTCAGCGTATTCGGGATCGCCTGCCTATTTACCGCGGCAACACTCACCGCGTTTCTCGCGGTCGCGCAGGCCGCACCGCAAAGTAATTCCGCCGGCGCCGCGCAAGCGAAGCCATCCGAACAGCCGGCGCAACCCGTGCCGCAGGCTCCCGCCGCGCTCAATGCCAGCGACGCCGTGCCCAGCGGCACGCATTTTCTGGTGCGCCTTGACGATGCCTTGAACACCGCCAAAGACAAAGCCGGCAGAAAATTCACCGTCACAATTATCGAGCCGCTCGAAACCGAAGGTGGCGCGGTCCTGCCGCCGGGCAGCAAAATCACGGGCCATATCAATCGCGTGGAGTCCGCGGGCGTCACGGGACGCGCGCGACTCTGGCTCACTTTTGACGATATCCATGCCCCGGGCGGGCGCCAGGCGATCGTCGCTGAGGTTAGCGGTGTTCCCGGCGATGGAAATGTGAAACCGGACGCGGGCAAGGAAGGCGACATCGAAGCGCGTCACGGTTCCGCCGCGCGTGAAGCCGAAGTCTCCGGCGCGGGCGCCGCAGTAGGTGCCGCCGTCGGAGGCGCTGCCGGCGGTGGCCGCGGCGTAGCCGTGGGCGCGATCACCGGCGGAGCGATCGCGTTTCTCGCCTCCCGCAACTACGCTCAGGAAATTCATCTATCGAAGGGAACCAGGATCGACTTGGTTCTCGATCGCCCGCTGTATATCGCGCAACCTTAATAAATAATGCGCCGCGCGCGGCGAAATGCATTTCCTGTGTCTTACTCTTAGGGCGCAACGACAAGCGTGCCCTTCATTCCGTGGTGGCCCGAGCCGCAATACACGATGCATTTGAAATCGTACGTCCCCGCCTGGACCGCGGTGAACTCGATCGCCTGCGTCTGGCCTTGTGGAATTTTGTAACTAGGCTTGTCGCCGGAGACTTTCAGGCCCGGATCGCCTTTCTTGTCGGAACCCTCCGGATATACTTCTAACTCAAAACCGTGCTCCCTGTCCGTCGGCGTAACGTTCAGGCGCACGTGCGCGCCCTGCTTCACCTGAATCTCACTGGGAGTGAAATCAAACTTCTTGGCGCTGACCGCGATTTCCTGCACGTTATCCTGCGCGGCCGCCACATGCCGCGCAGAAATTCCCATCGTCCCCGCGGCTATCGCAATTACCGCGAGAATTGGTATCCATCGAAGTGCCGCGCCGCGCTCGAACCGTGCGTTGTTATTCATTGCGTCTCTCCGATGTTTATAGTTTCCGTTTCGGAATTTCAGTGTCTGCCGGGAATTCATCGGCGTCCTTTGCCGGCGGCCTGGCATTTGTGTTTTTCGAGATCGTACTGACTGGTCTATCCATCCGATTCCGAATGTATAGCATTGGTTGCAAATCTTGGCACATGCTCGCGTCCAACTTGGCATCGGCGCGCGCTACTGGTAGATTTCATCTGTTGTGCCGCGCGCGTGGCGCGCTCCCATGCCTGAACCCGCAAAAACCGACTTGCAAGCGCCCCCCGCCGCCGAACGCATTCTCATCGTCGAAGACGAAGTGAATGCGCGGCAGGGTTACGAAGCGCTGCTGCGCAAATGGGGCTACGAAGTTCTGGGCGTGGGCAGCGCCGAAGACGCGCTTGCGCGGTTCGCCGAATTCGCTCCCGAAGCGCTGATCGCCGATGTCGAGCTGCCCGGGATGAACGGCCTCGAATTGCTCGAGCGCCTGCGCGAAGAACTCGCGCATATCCCCGCCATCCTGATCACAGGAAAAGGCAGCGAAGAACGCGTGGTCGCCGCGATCGAATCCGGCGCGTTCTGGTACATCGAAAAACCGCTCAAGGCCTCCATTCTCCGCGCGCTTCTCGACCGCGCGCTCACTCGCGCGCGCGACCGCCGTCAAGTCGACGCACTCACCCGGCAATTGCGCGAGGCCGGCCGCCTCGGCGATCTCGTCGGCCAATCGAAGCCCATGCAGGACGTGATGCGCGTTGTCGAACAGGTTGCGCCGTCTCTTGCGTCCGTTTTAATCACCGGCGAAACCGGATCCGGCAAGGAAGTTCTCGCGCGTACGATTCATCGACTTTCGCCGCGCAACGCGCGTCCTTTTGTTGCGATCAACTGTTCAGCAATTCCGGAATCGCTGATGGAAAGCGAGATCTTCGGACACGAACGCGGCGCCTTCACCGGCGCGGCAGAACGGCGCCTCGGCTGCTTTGAGCTCGCCGACAGCGGCACGCTGCTGCTCGATGAAATCGGCGAAATGCCCGCGCCGACGCAAGCCAAGCTGCTGCGCGTGCTTGAGGATCACAAGGTGCGCCGCCTCGGCAGCAAGAGCGAAACGCCGGTGGACGTGCGCGTGCTCGCGGCCACCAACAAAGATCCCGATCGCGCCGTGGCTAAAGGCGAAATTCGTCAGGACCTTTATTTTCGTCTGAACGTCTTTCACATTCACTTGCCGCCGTTGCGCGAACACAAAGACGACATCCCCCTGCTCGTCGAAAACATGCTGCGCGACCTCAACGCCAAGCACCAGCGCCACGTTCGCGGCATCAGCGCCGATGTGCTCGATCAATTCATGAGCTACACGTGGCCCGGCAACGTGCGCGAATTGCGCAATGTGATGGAGCGCGCGGCCATTGTGTGCGACCGCGATCTGATCGGCCGCGCTCACTTGCCGGCCGAATTCGGACACGGCGCACCCGCCGGCGGCGCCGAGCTTTCCGCGCTGCGCTTCCCGATCGGAACAACGGTGGACGCTGCCGAGCGCGAGCTGATCATGCAAACTTTGGCCGCGACGCTAAACAATAAAACGCGCTCCGCGGAATTGCTCGGTATCAGTCTGAAAACGCTGCACAACAAATTAAAAGAGTACGAAGCCGCGAAACCCTCGGGCAGCTGACGCTTTTCAACCGCCCATGCATCTACGCCTCAAAACGAAAATCACGCTGATCATCTCCGGCCTGGTGCTGGCCGTGGTCGCCGTAAATTCGTGGCTCTATATGGCCACGCTCACGCAGCAAGTAATTCGCGAAGCCGATAATCGCGCTCATCAGGTTACGCAGGAAGTTTTCTTCCAGGCGCAAACCGCGCTGGCCGACTCCGCATCCGAAGGAAACGCGCCCGCGTCAAACAGTCCGGCCGATTTGCGCCAGTACGTGCACGATTCTCTCGATCAAAACGCCGCCCTTTCCTCGCTCATCGACGCCGAAGTTGGCTACTCGTTCCTGGTGTATGAAGTCACCGTGGTCGATTACAACGGAACCGCGATGGTTTCAAGCGACGCTTCGCTCACCGACCGGCCGGTGCTGCCGCGCACTCCGCTCGATCAGCTTGCCAACAGCAGTTTCATCGGCCAGTGGCGCGTGCTGTTCGGACCGCCGCGCGCTTACGAGGTCGCCTATCCGTTCAATCTCGGTCCGGCCGGGCATCAGGTCCCCTTCGGCGAAATTCGCGTGGCCGTGCAAACCGGACTTCTGCGCAGCGAAATCGCGCCAAGCATGCGCAGAGCGGGCACGCTCGCGCTGATTTCCGTTTTGTTGTCTGTGCTGCTCGCCGGCGTGGTTTCGAGCGCTGCGCTCGCGCCTCTCGAACGCATCTCGGCGCAGTTGGATCGCATCTCGCGCGGCGAATTCGATCAAAAACCTTTGCAGCGCGCCGACGAATTCGGACAAGTCAGCACCAAGATCAGCCGAATCGGCCAGCAATTGCGCGGCGTCCGCGAAATCTTCAGCACGCTGCGCGAAAATCTCGATCAAGTTCTGGGCGGACTCGAAGACGGATTGCTTTTGTTCACGCGCGATGGACGCGCCGTGATGGTCAGTCCCGCCGTCGAACGATTTCTCGGTATTTCCGCCGACGATCTTCTGGGACGCGAGGCTACCGACATTTTTCCAGAGAATCATCCGTTACGAATCGCGTTGCATCTGGATGACGGCGCAATCGCGGCGGTCTCAACGCAAGCCGAGCTGCCGGCGGCCGGACCGGATCATCCCGCGCGCATCGTCGGCGTCAACGCGCAGGCCATCGACGAAGGCGGCACGCGCATGGGCGCGCTGGTTACGCTCACCGATCTGGAATCGCGCGAGCGCATCAGCACGCAGTTGCTGGTTTCAGAGCGTCTTGCGGCGCTGGGCCGCGTGACCGCCGGCGTAGCACACGAAGTAAAAAATCCCTTGAACTCGATGCGGCTCTGGCTTGAAAACTTAAAGGGATATATCCCCGCGGGCGAGGAGCCGCAGCAGGCCGTGAAAGTTCTAGACGCCGAAATCGATCGCCTCGATACTGTGGTGAAGCGCTTCCTCGATTTCACGCGGCCCGTGGAAATGAATCTTGTCGAAACATCGCTTGCCGAATTGATCCAGGAAGTGCTCGATACCGCGCGCCCGCAAATCGAGCGCGGACTCGTCTGCATCGAAACGCGCCTCGCGCCGTCCGTGCCTCCCGCCTGGGTGGATCGGCAACTTCTGCACCAAGCGCTGCTCAACCTTATACTCAACGCGGTGGACGCCATGCCCGGCGGCGGAACGCTGGCGATCGATCTCGAGCGCCGCGCCGATGCGGCGGAGATTCGGATTCGCGACACCGGCAAAGGAATCGCACCCGAACATCGCGCGCGCATCTTCCAACTTTTTTTCACCACACGGCCGGGCGGCAGCGGCATCGGCCTGGCCAGCGCGTTTCGCACGGTGCAAATGCACGATGGCTCGATCGATTACGAATCGGAGCCGGGCCATGGCACAACATTTCGCATCGAACTCCCGCTGAAGCGCGGGACAGACGCAAACGCCGCGGCGCACGCGCACGAACACAGCCACTCACCGGTGCGGCGCGCATGAACGTGATGAACATCATAAACATATATCGCCGGTCCGCGCGGCGCCCGTTGCCCGGAAAATCGCGAATGCTAAAAACGATGCCGAGCACGAAAATTCGTAGCTCCGCGATTTTCGCGCTGGCCTTCGCGCTTTCCGCCTGCGTATTTTTCGGCGCGGGCTGCCAGCGCAACATCGTGAAGGCCAGTCCGCCTTCCGTTTCCACGCCGCCGCCACCCGAAGCGAATCCTTCGACCGCGCCGCCAAGCGAGCCGCAGACCACAACGGCGCCCCCTACCGCTTCCGAACCGACGCCGCCGCCAGCTCCCGCGCCTCAGCCGGTTCCAACGCGGCCGAAGCCGTCCGAGCCCTCATCGACCGAGCCCGAAAAACCCACCGAAACTCCGCGTCCGGAAGCGCCGGTGATTTCGCCGCAACTGACGCCGCAAGCGCAGGCCGCCGCCGAACAGCGAACGAATGCGAACATCCAGCGCGCGGAACGCAATCTACAAACCGCCGAGAGCAAACAACTGGATGAAGCGCAACACGATCTGGTCGAAAAAGTGCGCGACTTCCTGGCGCAAGCCCACGAAGCCATTCACGCGGAAGACTGGGTTCGCGCCAACAATCTCGCGGACAAAGCGCGCGTCCTCTCCGACGAACTTGTGAAATCGCTGTAGCCGCGCGCTGGCGAAACACCAACTCGGACAAACTTGTGAAATTGCTGTAGCTGCGTTCGCAACTCCAGCACCCCCGCTTCGCCGCTGATAGAATAAATGCGTGAGCACGAGCAAAACTTCGCGCGGCGCTTCCGCAGATGTTCTGGCCGACGTTTTGATCGTCGGCGGCGGCATCATTGGCGGCGCGATCGCGTGGGAACTCGCGCGCCGCGGTTTGCATCCACTCGTTCTGGATCGGCAGGAAGCGGGGCGCGAAGCGTCGTGGGCCGCCGCGGGAATGTTGCAGACCGCGCCGGATAATGCCGATAGCTTCCCTCTTGTTCCTCTGGCCCGAGCAAGCCTCGCGTTGTATCCGGATTTCGTCGCCGGCGTCGAAGCCGATTCGGGGCACACGGCCGGTCTGCGGCGAACCGGCGCGATGGAGATTTTCTTTTCGAGCGACGCCGCGCGCGAACTCAGCACATTTGTGGCCCTGCATCGCGGACTCGGTTTGCACACGGAAGCGATTCCGCTCGACGAGGCATTCAGAATGGAGCCCGCGATTTCGCGACATGCGCAAGCCGCCGCGTTGCTGCCGGAAGAATGCGCGCTCGATAGCCGCGCGTTGATCGACGCGGTTCTTGCCGCCGCCGTAGCGCGCGGCGCCGAAGTGCGAACGGGAATAGAAGTGCAATCGCTCATCATCAAAGACACACCCAACGTCAAAGTCAAACCCGACATCAAGGGTACGGCCAACTCCAGCCGCGCCTCCGTTGCCAGCGGCGCGGGCACGGCGCGCGTCGAAGGTGTGGTCGCCGCGGGACAGCGATACCAAGCGGCCCACGTTATCCTTGCCGCGGGCGCATTTTGTTCGCGCCTGGAATCCGCGCGGCGCTACGCGCCAACGCGGCCGGTGCGCGGGCAGATGGTCGCGCTGCGTTCATCGGCGGCGCCGATAAATCGCGTGCTGCGATCCGCGCGCGGCTACATCGTTCCGCGCGACGACGCGCGTCCACAACGATTGGTGGCCGGCAGCACGCTCGAAAACGCGGGCTACGAAAAGCGCGTTACTCCAGAAGGCATCGCGCACGTGCTCGAAGCCGCGCAAGAGATCGTGCCCGGCCTCGACTGCGCGGAAATTATCGAGACCTGGTGCGGCTTGCGCCCCGACACGCCCGACCATCTTCCGATTCTCGGCCCAACCGATATCGACGGTCTGACAATCGCGACGGGACATTTTCGCAACGGCATCCTGCTCGCGCCGATCACGGCGAAACTGATCGCGGATTGGGTCACCGAGCGCCGCACATCGTTCGACTGGGACATTTTTAGTCCGCTGCGCTTTGGCGAGGCGGAACAAACCCACTGAATTTCTAGCGCTGCCCCGCGGTGCAGCCGGTCAATTCAAATCAAGCATCTGGCCACGTGAAGGTGGCCGCTACGAACGGCACAGGCTGAAGCACCGGGCTAGAACGGCCAGGTGCTGCGCTGCGGCTCGCGATTGGGCGGGCCGGCTAGCGTGGAGGCTTTGCCGGGATCGGTGAACGTGATTTTGCTCGGATCGAGATGAAGTTCGCGGTCGAGCACGACATCGAGCGTGGTGCCGCGCGGAAGTTCTAGTTCGGGGCCGCGCGTGAGCAGCACTGTGATCAGACCGGCGGCTAATCCAGCGCCCGCGCCGATGCCGGCTCCCGCGCCGCTGCGTCCGGCGATTCCGCCGATGGCGGTGCCCACGCCCGTATCGCCGATAATCGTTCCGGCATCGCCGGCTTTATTGGAATCGCCTTTGATCGTGCCTTCCTTGTCGACAGATTCATTTCCGCCGGTACCGGCGTTTTGCGGAACGGCGGTGAAGCTGACGGTGTAGCCGTTCGGCAGAATCATCGATGTGAGGCGAAGGCGCAATTCGCCACGGCCTTTCACTCGGCCGGGACGCTTGGCTTCGAGGATTTCGCCCTGCACGTAAGAGCCAGCGGGGATCAGAATTTTGTCGTTCTGCACGATGGGAAACAAAGTTTCGAGATAAACGGGATCGCCGGGCTGGGCGTTGCGCGTGGTGATGGCGTTGTGGAGGACGAGGGGCAAACGCGTGCCGGCTGGAACGATGATCGTGGCGCTCGCTGGAGTTGAGGGCGTCGCGGAGTTTGGCGATGCCGGCGCTGCGTTCGCGGTTGGCGCGGAAGTCGAAGCAGTTGCGCCCGGAGCGGAGCCGGCAGGACTTGCTGTGGCGGGCTGCGATGCGGACGGCGCAGGCGAAGGGGCGGGTGCGGACGCTGTGGGCGATGCCGGCGCGGATTGATCCGCCGCCGGGGGAGGCGAAGAAGTCTGCGGCCCGATCTGCTGTGCGTTTGCCCGGACGCCCAACGCAAGCAACGCGCACATTATCAGGAGATTTTGGAAAGCGATTCGCATCGACTGACCTCCTTGCCATACGCCAGTGCGCGGTTCGATGCCGCAGGAGAAGGGACGGATGCCCGGAGTATAGCGCCGTGGGAATCGCACGCCAGAAGATTCGCGCGGCGGTTCCGTACATTCCGAGCACGTTGCGGCGTGGAGATCATGCGGCGGCGTTTCCGGCAGGATCGGGCAGAAGTAAATGATTGCATGGGAGTTCGGCCTTTTTAAGGTTGCGGGCATACCGTCACGGGCGAGGCAGGGGTATACACCCCCGGTACGTTTTTGCGAAAGTGTTGAAAGTAAATAGTTTGCAGCAAAAGAGTGCGCATGAATTTGAAAACGCGGGGACTTAAAAACGCTTATTTTCAGTGCGTTGCGCACTCTTTTGTCAATTAATTGAAACCAAAGGATTTGCGGGGGTGCTTGAGCCGTCGAGAAAACGCATCCTGAATGCCGGAAGCGAACGTCCGCGGGGCAATGGGATGACGGCTCGATACCGCGAATCGAGAACATGAGCAAGCATAACATTTGTGTATAGTACTGTCAATTACCAAGTGAGCATTCGAAATGATATCCACAGGGCGCCGGATCATTCGAACGCGCCTCTAAAACCGAAGTTTGGAACCGAGCTGCCAAATTTGGCCGGCCGGAAGACGAAGCGCTGGCGGAATCGCGGCGGTTTGCATCGAATGGGGAGCACAGCATAGGCTTGAATTAGCGGAGGAAACGAAGATGGCAAAGCTGGCGCTGGTTTACGGAATGAGATTATTTCCGGCCGACGACGTGGCGCAAATACAGGAAGCGACGCTGACGCTGAAGGATGGGCGGAAGGCGCACGTGACGATGCACGTGATCGAAGGCAGCAAGGAAGAAATTCAGAATACGCTGGGGCAATCGATCGACGCGTTTTTTGAGATGTATCCGGAAATTTAGAACCCCCGCCGCTTGTGGCTTCCCTGGGCTACTGCATCCACTCCTTGGGGGTACGATAGCAGAATCCGGCGCGTGGGTTTCCGCGTTGTGCGGATGTATCCGGAGATTTAAGACGTGGAGTGCCGCGCTCATGCACGCCTGTTGCGACCTCGAGCAGGGATTCTTCGACTGCGAGGCGGCTCGTCCGCGCAACGCGGACGAGAGGACAGAGAGCCGCCTCTCCGCTCAGAATGACACGGCTAGTTTCGTCGTGACCAAGCGCGGGGGATCTCGCACCAAAAAACACGAGCGGAGGCAAGCTCCGCCCCTACAAATTCGGGGCGGCATCGCGGCTTAGCGGTTGCCGAAGGTTTCGGGATCGAAATCGGGGGAGCCGGGGGCGGGCATGGCTGAAGAAACCAGCACGACGCTTTGTCCCGTAAGCTCAAAACGCTTGCGGCATTTGCGGCAGGCGACCATTTCATCGACGCGGACCATGTAAGAGCGCGCCGCGGCGAAACGCTTCTTATCTTCTTCACCGGCGCCGCGCGGCAATTCGTTTTTCTTGGAGCGCACGATCCAGCGAATCGGATAGGCGTCTTCTTTATGGCAGCTCGGGCAAACGAGCTGGAGCGATTTCGTGTCTTGCTTCTCGATGTAGAACTGGCGTTCGTCCATTAGTGCGCCTCGGCCGTGTGCCCACCCACTTGGTCGATTGTAACAAACTCCAAGCCTTGATCGCGCCATCGGGGCAGCCAATATTCGAGCGCGGTTACAACGTGGGCACGGTCGCCGCCAAGAGCGCGATGATCGCCGTCGTGAAGCAGAGCGATATCGCCGCCGCGCAAACGGCCGAGTCTGGCGATCAAGCGCGCGGCGGGCTGCGGTTTCCAGTCGTAACACGTGAGCGACCACATCGCGACGCCCGAGAGTCCCACGCGCCGCACCGCGCCGCGAAGCTGCGGGCCGCGAAAACCGTAGGGCGGCCGCATCCATCGCGGGGGCTGCGAATGGGTTGCCGCCGCGATGGCTTGCTGGCAACGATTGAGTTCTTCGCCGATGCGGCTGGAGGCGCGCCAAGCGAGCGACGGATGCGAGTCCGTGTGATTGCCGATGGCGTGGCCGCGCGCGGCGATCTCGCGCAGGAGATCAGAACATTCGCGCGCGAACTGGCCGATTACGAAAAACGTGGCGTGGACCGTATGGCGATCGAGAAGATCGAGTAACGCGGGCGTGACGGCCGGGTTCGGGCCGTCGTCGAAAGTCAGCGCGATGGAATCGCTCGTCGTTGTATGGTGCAGCGTTGGTCCGAACAATTGAGAACCGGGATATACCGCGCCCCAGGCCGCCACGCCAGCGGCGGCGATTGGAACTGAGGCCAGCGCGATGTCGAGCGTGTTCATGCGCCACATTGCGCGGACCAGAGAGAAAAAAAGGTTCGCACGGGCGGCCATTTTCGCATGCTGCGCGCTGCTCACCAAGGGCGGACGCGAATATTCAACGTTCGACGAACGACTTTAGCCTGGATAGGGATTCGTCCCATTGCTCGGAGACAAGATCGAGATAGGTTTTGATTTTCTCGAGCGGCTGGGGATCGAATTCAAACAGGCTTTCGCGGCCTGCGCGGATGCTGTGGACAAGTTTTGCGCGCTCGAGAACTTGAAGATGCTTGGTGATGGCCTGGCGGGTGAGGCTCGATCCCGCGGTTAGCTGAGAAATTGAGCGCGGTTGGCCGACGGAGAGTTGGGCGACCAGCCGCAGGCGCGTTTCGTCGCCGAGCGCGGCGAAGACGGGCGCGTGAATTTGACGCTTGACGGCCGCGGCGCTACGGCTTCTGCGCGACATAAGCCTCAATATTTTTCATTTGCTCTGTCCAGCCGCCATCATTCTTGCGGAAGGCTTCGAGTTGACGGGCGGCGGGGATTTTGGCGAAGCCGGATTCAGTGAGCACGAGCAGCGTGCCGGCCGCGGTTTTCTCCAGTTTGAATTCGACGAGCGTGGGCGTCTCTTTCGCGTAGTCCATTTCCGGATCGACGGCATAGGGATGCCAGGTGAAGGAGAAAAGGCGCTGGGGCTCCATCTTCTGAACGACGACTTCCCATTTGAGGTGCTCATACCCAGGATAGGTGACGTGGCCACGCGATACCTGGCCGGGCACGAACGGGCCTTCGAGTTTCACGCGAAACCATTCGCCGAATTCGCGATGGTCGGTGAGCGCGCGCCAGACGCGGGAAACGGGGGCTTTGAGTTCGATGCGTTTCTCAATTCGACCAATCATTGTTGCGCAACCTCCGAGTTGCATGTTAGCGCGCGGCCGATTAAAAGGCAACCGTTTAGTTGCGCTTCTATGCGAGTCACTTTCGGAGCGCGCGTGCCAAACGTCTCGATAACGCAAAATCGGAAAACGGCTGCACGGGCGGCCATTTTCGCATGCCGCGGTTCGTCTACCAAGCGTGGGGGCGGCCGAGCGCTGCGCGGTTGAGGCGCGGGGCGGTCCTATTTGGCCCGAGCGAAAATCGGGGATAAGTTGTGAGAAGCAGTTCCGTTACGCGCGTATAATCTAGCGCCAAATGGGATTGACCGCAGGCGACCGCATCGGGGTTTACGAAATTGCCGCGCAAGTGGGCGCGGGCGGAATGGGGATCGTGTATCGCGCGCGCGATACGCGGCTGGGGCGCGAGGTGGCGGTCAAAGTCCTGCCGGATACGTTTGCGCGCGATCCGGAGTGGCTCTCTCGATTTCAACGCGAAGCGAAGGTGCTGGCTTCGCTCAATCACCCGAACATCGCTTCGATCTACGGCTTTGAGGATTCCGGAAACTTCCATGCATTCGTGATGGAACTGGTGGAAGGGCCGACGCTGGCGGATCGAATCAAGCAAGGCGCGATTTCTCGTGAAGAAGCTCTGCCCATCGCCAAGCAGATCTGCGAGGGAGTGGAATTCGCGCACGAACGGGGCATCATTCATCGCGACTTGAAACCCGCGAACCTGAAGGTGACGCCGGACGGCGCGGTGAAGATTCTGGATTTCGGATTGGCGAAGGCGCTGGAGACACAAGATTCCGGCGCGGACATTTCCAATTCGCCGACACTCACGATCGGCGCGACGCGCGCGGGAATGATCCTGGGAACGGCGGCGTACATGTCGCCGGAACAGGCCAAGGGCAGGCCCGCGGACCGGCGGTCGGACATCTGGGCGTTCGGCTGCGTGCTTTACGAGATGCTCAGCGGGAAGCAGCCCTTCAACGGCGAGACGGTTTCGGACACGCTGGCGGAAGTGCTGAAATTCGATCCGGACTGGAATGCGTTGCCGGCGGAAACGCCGGCGAGCGTTCAGAGGTTGGTGCGGCGCTGCCTGGTGAAGGACCCGAAGCAGCGATTGCAGGCCATCGGCGAGGCGCGCATAACGATCGGACAGGCGCTCGATCCATCGGCAGCGACGAGCGGGACGGATTTTGCGTCGCCAGCGGCGGACGTTGGTGACCCCCGAGCGGCACTGCCGGCGTGGCGCCGCGCGTTGCCGTGGGCTGCGGCGGCGATTTTGCTGATCACGAGCGCAATCTTCGCGGCTCTATTTTGGCGCGCGGCTTCGGTTCCTGCGCGGCCGGTGCAGGCTTACATACTTCCTCCCGAGGGAGTCAATTTCGCTTTCGCCGCGTACGCCGGGACCGCAGTCATTTCTCCCGATGGCGAAAAACTGGTATTTGTGGCGAAGGGCAGCGATGGAAAGCAGACGCTGTGGTTGCGCGATCTCGATTCCCTGAGTGGCGGGCCGCTGGAAGGCACAGAAGGCGCGTCGTTTCCCTTCTGGTCGCCGGACAGCCTTTTCGTGGGCTACTTCGTACCCGGCAAGCTCATGAAAATCAATGCTTCCGGCGGGCCGGCGCAGACGGTTTGCGACGCTGCGAGCGGACGCGGGGGCACATGGAGTGCGGACGGCGTAATTGTTTTCGCGCCAAAGACGTCAGGAACGCTAGAGCAGGTCCCTGCGGCTGGGGGAAACGCCACGGCACTCGCAACGGCGGATAAGACGAGCCATCATCTCCAGGCTCGCTGGCCGGTTTTTCTGCCTGACGGCAACCATTTCCTATACTTCGGGGGCAACCCCTACTCCGTGAGCTCCGCGGGCGCCAGTGGAATCTATGTTGGATCGCTCAATGGCGAAGACCGGAAATTCCTTTTCGCGGCTGACAGCGACGCTCTTTATGCGCCTCCCGGATATGTGCTTTTCTTAAGAGGAAGAACGTTGATGGCCCAGCCCTTCGACGCGAATGGATTGAAGTTAACCGGCGACGCCTTTCCGCTTGCCGAGCACGTTGCGAACCCGGCGGCGTATCGGCTAGGTCATTTTTCCGTCTCTCAACACGGCGAACTTGTTTACGACGAGGCTGACGAAGATCAGAGTCAGGTCACCTGGATGGATGCGAGCGGAAAACAACTGGGCACTGTGGGCGAGCCGGGCGTCGTCGCATTCTTGCGGCTCTCGCCGGATGGGAAGACATTGGTCGAAGCAATCGAGGATCCCGCGTCGTCAAACCTCGATCTCTGGTTGGTGGATCTGGCTCGCGGGGTACGCACGCGGTTTACGTTCGACGCGGCGGCCAACTTATACCCAGAGTGGTCGCCGGATGGAACGCAAATCGCGTTCTCTTCAACGAGCGCAGGAAACGTGAACATCTATGAGAAGGCGGCGAACGGAACCGGGACGATCGAGCCCTTGGTACAGAACGGTATAGGCGCGTTTCTAGGCGACTGGTCGAGGGACGGACGTTTCATCGCCTATTGGCGGCCAGACGAAGAAGGGGGAGGTGGAATGGGCATATGGATCCTGCCGCTCTTTGGGGATAAGAAACCGATCCGGCTGCTGCAAAGCCAGTTTAACGAGCTAGGTCCGGCGTTTTCGCCGGATGGCAAATGGCTTTCCTACGGTTCAAACGAGTCCGGCAGGTTCGAGGTTTTTGTGACGTCGCTGCCGCAGGCGAGCAGCAAGTGGCAAGTCTCGTCGGGCGGTGCAGATTATGAGAGGTGGCAAGCGGATGGGAAGAAATTATTTTATCTTTCCGGGGACAACAAGCTGATGTCGGTGGATATTCGGGAGACAGGCGGCTCAATCGAGATAGGCAATACACAAACCTTGTTTCAGATGGCTCCTGCGTCGAGCACGGCGCCGGCATACGATGTGACGAGCGATGGGAAGAAATTCCTGGTGGCCGTGCCGGTGGCGGCGAGCGGCGCGGAGCCGGTCACGCTGGTTACGAACTGGCTCGCGGCAGTGAAAAAGCCGTGAGGCTGGCGGGGCGAAGCTCGGGCGGCGAGTGCGGTAACCTTTCCGGGCAAGGCCGCGTCTAAGTTTCACGAGCAGCAGAGATAGAAACAATTTGAGCCGACGGGTGCCTGCGGCTTCCCCTCCCGCGGAAACGACCGACCGAGTGGATGGCACTGCCGTGGATCGCGCGTTGGAAAAAGGCACCGAGGTATCTTCGCTGAAGGCGCGCTTTGCGCGACGCGCGGGCGGCACGCTGCGCACAACGATCGCGTGCGCCACGTTCACGTGCGCGATTGCGATTTCCCCTGCGCACGGAGCACAGACACCGTCCACGCAGGGCACATCACAGAGTTCGTCATCGAGTTCTTCGCAATCGCGGACATCATCATCCTCCACTTCGGATGCAGAGAGCGGGCGGAGGCAAGCTCCGCCCCAACAAGGGCAAGAGCCGTCGCCTTCAACTTCGCCGTCGCCGTCAACTTCGCCGTCGCCGTCCGCTGCGCCCGACACTTCCAATTCGACACCCGCTGCGCAGGCACCTGCACCGGCACCCACACCAGCGCCAGTTGCGCCGATTCCTCCGGTTCAAGCGAGCGGCCTTGTGCACACGGCGGCGGGGACCGCGATTCCGGGCGCTACGGTGCGCGTGATCGAGACTTCGTCGGGTAAATCGTGGCTGACGTGGTCCGACGAGAACGGCAAATTTGTATTGCCGCCTCTGGCACCGGGACACTATCGCATTGAGGCTTCGCAATTGGGGTTCGGCGCGTTCAGCAAGGAATTCGATCTGGCGGCGAATCCCGCGGCAATCGATTTGCCGCTGGCGATCGATACGCTGGCGGAAATCGACGCCGCGAATAGCGCGGTGTCTTCGGCGGCCGCCGCCGGCATGGCTGCACCAAATGGCGGCTCCACTGCGAGCGCGGCGAAAACTGGCACGACCAATGCGCAACCAAGCGCCGCGGCTGGATCCGGCGTGACGCCGGCACCGGCTGCGGGCGCGCCGAATCCGGCGTCGCAATCCACATCAGGATCAACCCCGCAATCGGCGGCGAATTCGAGCGCGAACAATTCGGCGGGCGCGCAAACGCAAAGCGCGAACAACTCGCAGCGACGAAACAGCGGCAATGGACCGGGCGGCGGGGGGCCGGGTAGCGGCGCGGGCCGGCGCGGCGGCTTCCAGCAGCTCGGGTTGAACGGGCAGGGGCCGGACAATGGCGGCGACGCCGGCGCGGAAGCGACTGAGGCTCCGGCCGATCAGGGCGCGCTCGGGCAAGCATCTTCCTCCGACGCGTTCTTGATGACGGGCACGGTGGGAGTGGGAGCGACGGGCGGCGGAGATATGTTTGGCGCGGG
>JBAQYV010000096.1:0-2325 GCA_049790315.1 Candidatus Acidiferrales bacterium
CCGAAGACGCAGAGAAGGTATCCCCGGCACACTGCGCCAAAATGGATGCTTGTCGCCTGGGAAGCTGCGGGCCATCGAACAGTTTCTCGCGCCGAGACGGTTGGCATGGGCGGTTTGTTTTTCCACACTCCTGATCCGCCCGCCAATGGATCTCAGATCAGATTGCTTTTCGATTTGCAGTCCGGAGAAATCCGCGCTCGCGCGATCGTGCGCGATTCCAGGCCCGACGATGGTATGGGCGTGCAGTTCGTACAAATGGAGGCGTCGGATCGCCTGCGTCTGGATCAATTCTTGGCGCAGTACGCAAAGGTCCAAGTGCCCGCGGCCGCCAAACCCCCGAACCGCCGCCCCTCCGCCGCCGAGGCATCCACGAAGAATTACAAGAGCGTGTCGGCAGAGACGGCCGAAACGCTTCTGTGGGTGCGCGAGCTGGATGAAAAGCTGAAGATGTCCCGCGAAGGCACTCATTATCAGCTTCTCGGAATACCTTCCGAAAGTTCAACCGGGCAGATCAAGCAAAGCTTCTACGCCATCGCGCGAAAATTCCACCCCGACCACCACATGGCAAAAAGCGGCTGCATCGAACCGCTGAAGGAATTGATGGGAGCGGTCACCGTCGCCTATAAAACTCTTTCGCACCGGGACAAACGGGCCGCCTATGACGCGCACCTTGCGAGCTCGAGCGTTTACAATCTGCGCCGCACGCATACAGCCGCGCAGAAAAGTATCGAGGATTGCTTCCTGAACGCCACTCAATGCCTGCGCGCGGGCAATTTCGTCGGATCGATCACCTGGTTGCGCAATTGTGTCGAACTGGCGCCGGACGATGCGAAATATCGCTCGCTGCTAGCCCGCAGCCTCGCCACAATTCCGCAATATCGCAATGAGGCCGTCGAGCAGTACAAGCGCGCCGCCGAACTTGATCCTTGGAACGTCCGAGTCCTGCTTCAATTCGCGGAGCTATACGAAGACTTGCAGCTTCCCCTGAATGCCCGCGCGTTGTACACCAAGATCCTGAAAATCGATCCCCTCAACGCCCAAGCCCGCCTCCGGACGATTACAAACACAAGGAAATGATCCCGCGTCGAGCGCGCAAATCGCGACTACCGCAATCAATGTATTGTGATCCGAGCCGTCTGTACTTACCTTAGACGGTGCCAGCCATTGCATCACGCGTCGCCCGTGGGGACACCCATCGTACGCCCTGCGATAATCTCGAGAGACGAGGATAATGATGAGCAAACTCAAATACGTTGTCATAGCAGTTGTTGCCGCATTTTGCTTCATGGTCGGCGCTCCCAAATCACAGGCCCAGGTCGGCGTTAACATCAACATTGGTGCCGCCCCCGACTGCCCCTACGGTTATTACGACTACGCTCCCTACGCGTGCGCTCCCTACGCCTACTACGGCCCGGAATGGTTTACCGGCGGCGTGTTCATCGGCGCGGGTCCGTGGTTCCATGGCCCTGATAATTTCCAAGGCCACGTGAATAATCATTACGACCCTCAGCACGGCTACAAAGGCGCAACCCCGCACGCTGGCGATAAGCCCGATCCGAAAAAGCCCGCTGGCAATCCTTCCCACTTCAAAGCGAATGAAACCCGTGACGGCAAGGGCCACGCAACACCCGGCAAACACTGAGCAGCGAATAGAACCGCCCGACAGTAGCGAAACCCGTTCCGGATAGCCCCCTCCTATCCGGAATAGCAGGTTCCTGCCCGCCGAGGCCGATATTGCAGCCTGGAATGCTTGGTAACAGCCGGTCGCGATGCGGCTTTCTCAATCCGGTATTCAGATCGTCCCGAACACACCCACTCTCGGGTTGGGGTAGTGGGCTAACCTTGGTGTTGCTGGCAGCGCTCGGGCCAGGGGGGCGCCATACTCTGCGACGCGAGTTCCGTGGCCTATCTCTGCGTATCTCCGCGCCCTCTGCTCCTCTGCGTTATCCTTACGATTTTGTGCCGGCGAAGATGCTCGCCAGCATAGCGGCGTAACGCGCGCGTCGGATGGACGCGACTCGGCAACACGCAATTGGCCCACACCCAGGCTGGCTGTTTCTTGCTTCTTGCCCGCCCCGCACCTATGCTTCTCGCACAATGTCCCGCGGCCCCCGCAAACACGAATCCGACGAAGCTCTCTACGCCGCCGCCATGCGCGCGCTGATGCGCCGCGCCTACTCCGTTTTCGAGATGCGCAAATATCTCGAACAGCGCGCCGCCGATCCCGAAGCCGCCGCGCGCGTACTCTCGCTTCTCCGCGAGCGCCGCTATCTCGATGACGCCGTCTACGCGCGCCAATTCGCCGGACATCGCACGCGCGTGCGC
>JBAQYV010000097.1:0-28033 GCA_049790315.1 Candidatus Acidiferrales bacterium
GGCTATTTCCCGAAGCGCTATCAGAAAGAGAATCGCGGCGCGCGGTTCAGTTGCCGGGCGCGTTGCCGGTCCTTACCAATTGAATCTCGAGTGTGATCGACACGTCATCGCCGATCATCATCGAGTCGCCGGAGACGCCGAAGGCTCTCCGGCTGATCGTCGCTGTGGCTTCCGCAGTGCGGCGAGCGGGCGTCTGATTGGCCGGCGGCGCGGGGATTTTCACGTCGAAGGTGACTTCTTTCGTGACGCCGTGCAATGTCAGATTGCCGGTCATCTTGGCGTCGCCGTCGCCGGTTTTCCAAATCTTCGTGGATTGGAAAGTCATGGTGGGATAGCTGACGACATTGAAGAAGTCGGCGCTCTTCAGATCGTCATCGCGCATGCCGATGCCAGTGTCTACGGTGCTCACGTCGATTGAGGCTGAGACGCGCGACTTAGATAGATCGTCATCATCGATCGTCGCGGAGCCGGTAACTTTTGTGAAGGTTCCCTCGACGTCCGAAACTTCGAGGTGTATCACCAGGAACTGCGCGGTGGAGTGCGCTGAATCGATGGTCCACCGAGATGTGGCGGCCATCGACGGAAACGCCAGCGCGGCCATCAGGCACAACGCCGCGAAAAACCTCTTCATTTTTTCGTCTCCGCAGAACCTGGTGTGGTTAAAAGACGGCCGCCCCGCAACGCTGCATTGGATGCGCTGAAAGGTATTTTTGATGCGATGTTAAGCGACGGGTTTTCCGCCGCCCATTCCGCGCAGCCGGCCCTTGGCGGCCAGCGCGCCGTACTGTTTCACCATCTGGCGCATTTGCAGGTATTGCTTCACGACCTGATTGACGTCCTGCACAGTGGTGCCGCTGCCGCGGGCGATGCGTTTGCGGCGCTTGCCGTCGAGCAAGCCGTGATCGGCGCGCTCGGATGCGGTCATCGAATTAATGACGGCTTCGACGCGCTTCAAACGCGATTCGTCGATCTGCGTGTCCTTCGGCAGATTCGCCAGCGGACCGATCTTCGGCAGCATGCCGAGAACTTGTTCGAGCGGGCCCATTTTGCGGACCTGGCGCAATTGATCGCGAAAATCTTCGAGCGTGAATTCGCTGCGGCGGAGCTTACGCTCCATCTCGGCGGCTTGCTTTTCGTCGACCGAGTGCTCGACGCGCTCGATCAGGGAAAGCACGTCGCCCATGCCCAGCACGCGCGAAACGATGCGGTCGGGATAAAAAGCGTCGAGCGCATCATATTTTTCGCCCGTGCCTACGAATTTCACCGGCGCGCCGGTTACCTTGCCGATTGAAAGCGCAGCACCGCCGCGTGCATCGCCATCGAGCTTCGTGAGCACAACCCCGGTGAGGCCGAGGCGGCGATGGAATTCTCCCGCCGAGCGCACGGCGTCTTGTCCGGTCATGGCGTCGGCGACAAAAAGAATTTCCGCGGGAGACAATTCGCGCTTGAGGTTGCTTAGTTCGACCATCAAATCTTCGTCGATGTGCAGGCGGCCCGCGGTATCCACCAGGATCACGTCAGATGCGGATAATTTTGCCTCGCGAATCGCGCCGCGCACAATTTCGAGGGGCTTATTGGTTCCCGCACCAGGCCAGATAGGCGCGCCAATAGCTTTCGCCACTTGCGCCAATTGTTCACGCGCGGCGGGGCGATATACGTCGGTGGAAACCACCATCGGCCGGTGGCCGTGGCTGCCCAACCATTTGGCGAGTTTTCCCGTGGTGGTTGTTTTGCCCGAACCTTGCAAGCCGACCATCATCCAAACCGATGGCGGACGCGACGCGAAGAGCGGCTTCGCGTGCTTGCCGAGCAGGAGGAGCAGTTCGTCGCGGACAATTTTGATGACGTGCTGATCGGGTGAAAGTTGCAGCAACACTTCCGCGCCGAGCGATTTCTCGCGGATATGCGCGAGCAACTCGTCGGCCACGCCGACGTTGACGTCGCCCTCGAGTAGAGCTTCTCGGATGCCCGCGAGCGCTTGATCGATGTGTTCTTCGGTCAGCTTTCCCTGGCCGCGAAGATTCTTGAATACGCGCTGGAGTTTGTCTGTGAGGTTGTCGAACATGTTTGTCTGAAATTATTGTAGCAGGCCATTGCCGATCTGCAGCAGGCAGTTCGATGAACTGGGAAGCGGTGCGGCGCCGAAACGAACGGAGCGCGTTGCGCATCATAGGGGGAAGTCCGGTACGGGTTGTACTCAGGGTCCGACGGACGTATCGATGCGCTTGAGGCCCGCACCCAGCGGCGAGGCTACATTTGCTGACGGAGGAATTGCACTATGACTCGTGCCAAGCGAATTCTTGGATTGATCTTCCTGGCGTCAACGATCACGCTGCCCGTCATCACCACTGTCGGTTGCGCGGCGCGCGTTGGTTACAGCGTTTACGATCCGTACTACGGCGACTATCACACGTGGGATAACGGCGAAGACGTGTATTACCGCGGATGGCTTTCCACCAACCACCGGTCTTACGTGAAATACAACAATCTGAGCAAAGACGATCAGAAGGCGTATTGGACCTATCGCCACGGTCAGCCGGACCACGGGAACGGCCATCCGGCGCCTGATCACCACTAGTTCGAGTAGACAGTTCGCCGATTCGCGTGTCGCGGCATCGTAATTTGCCGCGACACGCAACTATTGTTGCGGTCACGCCCCGATCCATCCCCCAAACGAAATATTGCGGGCGCGGATTGAATTGTCGTTTTCCCAAGCCATCGATGGCCATATACCCAGACGCTCCCTCCTTTCCTTGAGCGGCGGACGCTCAAGTTGACCGCTCGGGCGTGGTCGCATAGACTCATGGTTTTGATTTGGTCCGCTGAGGCGGACCGAGGGGGCCTTCTTGCCGAAACGTACCTTTCAACCCAAAGTGCGCCGCCGTCACAAGACGCACGGTTTCCGCACCCGCATGAAAACGGTGGGCGGACGCAAGGTATTGGCGGCGCGCCGCAAGAAGGGACGTCATAAGCTTACTCCCATCTGAGCGAGGGGCTTCCGGCGGCGCACTCGGGTTTCCCCGGGACGCGCGCCTGCTGCGTCGCTCGGATTTTGAGGCCGTGTATCGCGGCGGCCAAAGACGTTCCAGTCCGCAGTTTGCAATTTTCTATCGCGCGAACAGTCTCTCGCGCAGCCGTTACGGCATCAGCGTGAAAAAAGCGCTGGGGAGCGCGGTGGTACGCAACCGCATACGGCGCCGCATTCGCGAAATTCTGCGACGCAATCGATCGGAGTATCCGCAGGGATGGGACATCGTGATTCACCCGCGCCGCTCGGTGGCGGAATCGCCGTTCACGCCGCTCGAAGCGGAGTTGCGGGATCTGGTGCAGGGCGTGTTGCGGAGCTCGCCGAGGAATCCGCCGCCGCGGCCCCGCGCGACGCCGCGCTAAATCCGCCGGATTGGAAAGCGCGGATTTTGCTTGGCGTGATCGGCGCGTATCAGGCCGTACTTTCACCGCACATGGTCTCGCCGTGCAAGTTTCATCCTACCTGCTCGCGCTATGCAGCCGAAGCCATCCGCACGCATGGCGCGCGGCGCGGTGCTTGGCTGGCTTTGCGCCGCCTAGCGCGCTGCCATCCATTCGGGCCGGGCGGCTTCGATCCCGTTCCTGACCGTATTGAGAATCCCACATCGCATGCGGTCTCCGGCGCCGATGAGACGCAACCGTGAAGGAAACTTCAGACCAGACACGCGTCATATTGGCGGCGGCGCTTTCGCTCGTCGTGATTGTTGCATCGTCCTATTTCTATAAATCGTCACCACAACAGCAGCAGCCCGGTTCGCAAGCGCCAGCAAGCGCGACCGCGACGACAGGATCGACTTCGCCGAGTTCCGCGACTGCGCCCGCTCCTGTCCATGTGGCTCCCGTAGTTCCTGTCGTTGCTGTGCACGCCGCGGCAGGCGAAACCAGCGTGGTGGTCGAAAGCCCGCTGTATCGCGTCGAGATTTGGAATCGCGGCGGCGTGGTTCGTAGCTGGCAGCTTCGTAAATATCAGGACGATAGCCAGCCCCCTCAAACGCTCGATTTAGTTCACGCCGATACTGCGCGGCAGGAAGACGCTTGGCCGCTGTCCGTCGTCCTGAGCGATCCGCAGCTCGAAGCCGAAGCCAATTCAGGTTTCTACGAGATCAACGCCGGCAAAACCGCGGCGTCCGGCGTGCTCGAAGCACCGGCTGAACTCGACATGATTTGGAGCGACGGCCACTTGGCGGTGACGAAACATCTGAAGTTCGGCCCGGATTACATTGTCGAGGCCACGGTCAGCGTGCAGAAGGACGGCCAACCGATACCCGCGGGCCTGGCGTGGCGTGGCGGCTTCGGCGATCTGACCGTGCACGCCTATCGGCGCGGCGCGCTGTCCGAAACGGTCTTCTACAGTCTGGCCGGCAAACTTTCGACGATTGCCGTGAAAAGTTTGGGGCAACCGAAACAACCCCAACTTCGCGCAAACTTGCCGGGCCCGTACGATTTCGCCGGCATCGAGGACAATTTTTTTGCGGTAGCGTTTTTGCCGCCGGAAAGCCCCGCAGGCGTCGTTACGCCGGACCTCACGCTGACCGATTGGGCCACGAATCTGGATGTTCAGCAGGACGGCAAGTCCGCCTCGCAGGCGATCGGGGAAATGGCCGCCGGCACCACCGGAAGCGGCCCGAGCGTCTTCCGGATTTACGTTGGCCCTAAGAGCCTGGACGCGCTCAAAGCCGTTCGTCCGCCGCTGAACGATATTTTGAATTTTGGCTGGTTCGCGGCCGTATCCGAGCCGCTGTTCTACGCGCTCCGCTGGGTGCATGGCTACGTGCCGGACTGGGGCTGGGCGATCGTCGTCCTGACGATTTTCATCAACATGTTGCTTTACCCGCTGAAGGCCAAGGGCATGCGTTCAGCACAGAAAATGCAGCGGGTTTCGCCCGAAATCAAAGCCATCCAGGAAAAATATAAGAAGTACGGCATGCGCGATCCGCGCAAGCAGAAGATGAACGAAGAAATGATGGCGCTGTACTCGCGCGAAGGGATTAATCCGCTCGGTTCGTGCTGGCCGATGCTGGTTCAATTCCCCATTTGGTGGGCGTTTTATCGCATGTTGGCGGGCACTATCGATCTGCGTCACGCGCCGTGGATGCTGTGGCATTTTGCGTTGTTGCACGATCTATCCGCACCCGATCCGCATTACATCCTGCCGGCGCTTTACGGCGTTACCGCGTACCTGATGCAGAAAATGACGCCCACTCCGCAAGTGGATCCGGCGCAGCAGCGCATGATGGCGATCATGCCCGTAATGTTTTCGGTTTTCTTTATTTTTTATCCGAGCGGTCTCGCGTTATATATAGTGGCCAGCAACCTTGTGGGAATGGCGCAGCAGTGGTATTTGAATCGCACGATGCCGCCGCCCGCGAAGGCCGGTCGCAGCGGTAAGAAGCTGAAAGCGGCGACCTAGAAACCGCACACGGATATTAATCGCAAATGCCCCAGCCTAAATCACAATCGTCCACTTCGGCTTCATCGCTGGCGCGCGATGCGCACATCGATCGCGAGCGGGTCTCGGCCGCGTTGGCTCGTTGCCTTGACGAATTGTTGCCCAAGACGCATTTCACTCTGACCTACACGATTCGCCAGGAACCGGAAGCAACTGCGCCTGGTTACGAGCATCCGGAAGTCAGCGTCGATTTCAGCGGCGCGGACCAGGAACTTTTGCTGCAACAAAATGCCGAATTGCTGAAAGCCCTGGAATATATCGCATTACGATGGATCAAACTCGATCCGCAGCTATTTGACCGCGTGCGTTTCGATTCGGGCGGTTACCGCGCGCTGCGCATCGAGGAATTGCGTTTATCGGCGCACGTGGCCGCCGATCGCGTGCGCGAAACGAAGGCCCCATTCCGGTTCAATCCCATGTCCGCGCGCGAACGCCGCATCGTGCACCTGGCACTGCAAGAAGAGACCGGGGTGCGCACGGCGAGCGAAGGCGATGGCGAAGAGCGCCAGGTTGTCGTGTATCCGGCCGCGCCACGCTAAGTCTTTTACGCGGGACGTTTACGCGTCCTCTCCGTTTCCCCACGCACACAAATCGATTGTTCCGCGCATTAGCGTGCCGGCTGCGCCCAATTAGCGGACACCGCTTTCCCTGATCGGTCGAACACAATTTCCATTGTGAAACTCGTACTGCCTGAGTGAGCGGCGGAGCTCGGAATTTTTTCGGTGGTGCGGATAAATTGCAGATCGGAAATGTCGAGTACGCGTTGGCCGTCACGCTCGGTCCACCGGAACCATGGAAACCGGGCAAACCACAAGTACACCTGCACCGGATGAAGTTCGCCGGCTTCGCTGATCGCCCGCGCATTCGCGGTATCAGCGTAATAAATTGCGGCGGGCATTTCCGCGCGGCGTAGATCCATGGGCAGGCGATACACGCCCGTGGGTGTGCGCACCAGCCCCTCCCATGTGGCGACGGACGGAGGCTGCGGTAACGCGCCCAGATTTTCGACGCGCAAATGTTTGGCTTCGGCGAATGTTTCAGTGCGCGCAAGCGCCGCGTGATGCGCGAATCCGGCAAGTGCGATGTACGCCGCGACTTGCAATACTCCGATCCTGCACCAAGTTGATCGCCGCACGGCGAATCCCCAGCCCTCAATGGCCGGCACGCCCACCGCAATTGCCACAAGTCCGCTCGTGAGGCCCACGACCCAGCGGCCGAATGTGGCGCCTGCGGCATCAGCCAAAGCGTAGACTCCGAACGCTGCGCCTGTGCCCGCGACCCATACCACCAAAGCTCGCCACAATTGCCGATCGGGACGGCGGAGCGTCCACGCCACCAGTTGCGGCACCAGCGCCAGCGCGACGAGTGTGAAGTCCAGGATGAACATCCAATCCCACGCAATGCGCGCGTATCGGACGGGACTCCAAACCATCGTGCCGAACGAAGTGATGACATCTAGAAAAACGTGGCTGCCCAAGCCGACGGCGTAGATCAGATATAGGTTCGCCAGCGAGGGCGATTGCCATCCGCGCCATCGCACGCAGACGCGCGTCAGCAAAGCGAGCAGAAGAGCCCACACCGGCAACATCACCAGCGAATGCGTGATGCTTCGGTGCCAGATCATAATGGCGAGCCGATTGTGCATCAGCGGGCCTGCGAGAGTGTCGCAATCGGGGAAGATCGCGCCGAGCGTCGCCGCCACGATAGCCACGCGCGCGCCACGATCGCTTCGCGCAGCTTGCCCGTTCGCCGCTGGTTCGTCGTGACCAGCAAAGAACGCCTTGCCGATCAGCGCTCCTACGATGCCGTGTGTGATTGTGTCCATGAAGGGGCCGGCGTGAATGAATGCCAGGATTGGTTAGATTCGCGGACGCCAGCAAAGTTCACAGCGGTTTCGGTGGGAATGAATATTTAAGAAGTTTTTGCGGAGGCGCGGCCACGAACCGATCGAATCGGAATCGTGATTGGGCCTGTGGCTTCCGACGCCGCCAGCATGTGGCATTTCCCGTCGAAGATTCCGCCCGCTTCGATCACGAGGCATGGCGTATGAATCTCACCCGTCACAACGCCCTTTGCCATGATCTCAACTCTTCCCTTCGCGAAAATCACGCCGTCAAAATGGCCGGAGATAGCCACGTGGTTTCCCTCGATCTGACCTTCCACACGTGCGCCTTCACCCAGTATCAGGCTGTGGTTCGACAGTATGTTGCCCTTCACCGATGCGTCCAGCCGGAACGTCCCCGGCAATTCGAGCATGCCTTCCAGATGCACGCCTTTGTCAAGAAAGCCCGTCCAATCGCCGGAACCTACTGGGGAATCGCGCTTGGAAGAAAATGGCCAGCTCACAAATCACCTCGGTAATTTCTACTTGCGATTGTGTATCGCGCGCCAGCGCGGTGGCAAGAGATTCGCGCAGCAGAAGCTCTTTCGATGCATAATACTACATATATAGTTATTTCATCAGCTTGTCGTAGATTCCTGTCAGTTGCGCGTCTTCGTAGTATTCGATTCTTAGTTGACCGGGCAATTTGCTGCTGGGCGGTCGCAAAGTCACGCGCGTACCCAAGTGCCGCTGCAGTTCTTCGATCGCAGCGCGCACGTTTGGATCAGCGGCGGGAGTTTCCTCCGCACGCTCAAGTTTACGAGTTCGGCGCGACCCGATCCGCTCGATCTGACGCACCGTGAGACCGCCGCGCGATGCGCGGACCGCAAGCGCCGCGCGTATCTTCGGATCTGCCACGCCGAGCAACGCCCGGCCATGCCCCGCGGACATTTTGCCGTCCTCGATTGCCTCCAGAACTGGCTTCTCAAGTTTCAGCAGGCGCAGAGAATTGGCCACGGTGGCGCGATCCTTACCTGTGCGCACCGCGACGTCTTCCTGCGTGAGATTAAATTCTGTAAGCAGGCGTTCAAAAGCTCGCGCCTGTTCAATCGGATTCAGATCTTCCCGCTGGATGTTTTCGACCAGCGTTATTTCAAGCGCTAGCTCTTCCGGCACGTCGCGCAGAATGCTGGGCACGCGCCGCAGTCCGGCTCGCTGCGCAGCGCGCCACCGGCGCTCGCCTGCGATCAACTGAAAGCGCGAACCGATCGCGCGCAGCACCAGCGGCTGGATAATTCCGTTTGTCGAAATCGAGCGCGCCAGCTCCTCGAGGGCTTCTTCCCGGAAGCGGGTCCGTGGCTGATACGGGCTCGGCTCGATCAGATCGATGTCCACCATTTGCGGACCCGAGGGTGCTGCCGGCGTGAGCGCAGGTGCCGCGGCGGCCGCAGCGCGTGACGCAACCGTGGCGGCTGCGACGTCCTCCGGCTCGGGCTCACGAATTAGAGCTCCCAGCCCCTTGCCCAAGGCGTTTCTGGACATTTGACATTACCTCCTTGGCGAGATTGATGTAGGCTTCTGCTCCTTTACTACTTATGTCGTAGAATATGATTGGCTTTCCGTGACTCGGCGCCTCGGCAAGCCGCACATTCCTGGGGATCACGGTCTGGAATACTTGCGTTCCGAAGAAACTCCTAAGATCCGAGGCGACTTGGCGCGAGAGCGTGGTCCGGTCGTCATACATCGTCGGCAGGAAGCCTTCGATAGCAAGCTCAGGATTTAGTGTTTTCCGGATTCGCATCAGGGAGTCCAGGAGTTCCGATACACCTTCAAGTGCGTAATACTCGCACTGTATGGGGACGAGGACGGAATCGCTTGCCACAAGGCAGTTCAGCGTAAGCAAGTCGAGTGATGGCGGGCAATCGACGATTATGAAATCGTAGCCAGGTTTAAGCGCGTCCGTGATGGTCTTGAGCTTGAACTCGCGGTAAGGAGCAGCCACGAGCTCAATGCCGGCTCCGACCAAGTTTTTCTCAGAGGGCAAGAGATCGAGGTGGTCGACCTGAGTCTTGAGGATGATCCGGTCGGTTGATTCGCCGAGAATCAGCGCGTGGTACAGGCTCCTTCGCGATGGATCCTTCGGAAAGCCGATCCCAGCAGTGGCGTTACTTTGGGGGTCACAATCGAGTAGAAGGACGTGCTGGTCAGAGACGGCAAGAGAGGCAGCTAGATTGATAGCCGTAGTCGTCTTGCCTACGCCACCCTTCTGGTTGGCGATGGCGATCACTTTTCCCAATTTTCCCCCTGACCTTGAGTGAGGACTCTAACAGGTCAGAATTGGGGCTGCAAGATGTTTCACGTGGAACAATAAAAATGAGGCCTACGTTAATGTTCCACGTGGAACATTTTGGGTGCCGAGCATATGTTCCTTGCGCCTTCGCTCGTGTGTTTCACGTGGAACACTCAAGAGTCAAGATTGATGGGCGCAACAGGGCCTAGGTAAGAAGATCTTATGTGGCTCGCGGCGCAGGACTACCCACCAGGATTTGACGCTGCCGACTCAATGGAATTCGCTCGGGGACGCGCCATTGCCACCCCGCCCGCGTTTGAATGCGGGTACCTTCTTCGTCCCCAAGCCACAGAACAAGTTTCCCGGAGGAAGTAAGCACTTCTCTCGCCCAGCGCATGAGGACCGGATAATGTCCCAGCGCGCGGCTGGCAATGAACTCAAAGCCTGGCGTTGGCGGCCGCCAGTCCTCAAACCGCTCTGCAACGACGTGCACGCGCCCGACCGCGAGAATGCGAACCGCTTCGGCCAAAAACGCCGCCTTTTTCTTGTTGGCTTCCACAAGAAAAAGCTCAATATCCGGGCAAAAGAGCTTAATTGCGAGTCCAGGAAAGCCAGCACCGGCACCAATGTCGGCCAGCCGACCGGTTCGGATCTCTAACATTCGTGTGCAGTACAGGCTCTCGCCGAAATGACGTGCCACGATCTCGTCGGGGACAGAAAGAGTCGTCAGTCCGATTTTGTCGTTCCAGCGGAGCAGCAGGTCAACGTACAAGCGAATGCTCTCGATTTGGCCGGGCGATGGAACAATGCCGAAGGGAAGAAGCGCGGAAGCCACAATCGCTGGCGATAAGCTGCTCGAATTACTTTTAGGCATTGTAATATAGTTAAGTAACTAATAGATTATATACTCACGGCTCCATTTTCACTGTTCGTCGCGACGACACGCTGCGCATTCGCACCTGAAAGTCCCGAGATCAAATCGACAACCAAGTGCGCGAGGATTGCAGGCAGCAAACTGAGCGTCCACACGCGGCTGCCCGCGAACAGCGCTCCCAGAATAAACGTTGTCGCTAATCCTTGCCGGCCCTGATACGCATGCGCGGCTGCGAAGATTGCCGAAGAAGCGATGATTGCGATCGTTACAGAGTGCGTAGCCGTCGCGAAGACCGCATAAACAAACCCCCTATAGATCAATTCCTCGCACACGGCGACCGTGCACGCCAAGGCGAAGAAAACCAGAGACTCGATCGCATTTTGGGGGAGAATTTTTTCTCGGAACTGATGCAAGCGCGAATCGCGATCAGGTTCTATGCGCCGAAGCTGCCGCAAGCCCTGCCACTGCAAGATTGAGAGGAGGGCTGTCATGCCGATCGCGACGGCGATTGTCCGCACGGGACGGCCGATAACCAGTGCGACCTGCGACGCGGTGAGTCCGCGCGCCGCGGCTCGCCAAAAAACGATAGCGACAGCGAACCATTGAAATGCGATAGTCGAAGCGTAAAGAGCGATGCGTTCGCGCGTTCCAATCCGAGGCCGATTGAGCAATTGACGTATGCGCACGGCGCCGCGCCACGGCACAACCACGGCCAGCACGATCAGAATCGCGATGAAATCCCAGGGAATACCGAGCAGGTGCATGCGCCAAGAGTCTAGGCGCGAACGAGCGCTGCGAGCAAGCACGGCATGGTCAATGTCCACGCGTGATTCACGCGGCCATGGTTGACATGGCTCGCAGCGCCGTTTATCGTGACAAGACATGAAGATTTTGGTTCTAGGAACCGGCGGCCGCGAGCACGCCTTGGTGTGGAAGCTGCGACAGTCGCCATCGGTCGATACGGTCTGGTGCGCGCCCGGCAACGGAGGCATCTCCGCCGAAGCCGAGTGCTTACCCGCTCGATTGGACGACGTGGAATCTCTCGTTTCGCTTGCCCAGAGTCTAGGCGCCGACATCACCGTGGTAGGCCCCGAAGTCCCGCTCGTACATGGCGTGGCCGACGCCTTCGCGTTGTGCGGTTTGCAGTTAGTCGGGCCGTCAAAGCGCGGTGCTGAACTTGAAGGCAGCAAGATTTTCGCAAAGGAGTTCATGGCGCGGCACGGCATTCCGACCGCGCGCACCATTGGGGTTTTTGAGGCGCCCGCGCCTGCAATCGCAGCACTCGGCGCGGATTGGCCAGTAGTGATCAAAGCTGACGGGTTATGCGCCGGCAAGGGCGTGCTCGTCGCCGCGGATCGTGCCGCAGCGGTGGGCTTCATCGAACGCGCGTTGGACGCGCGAGAATTCGGAGAAAGTGGGGCGCGCGTCTTAATCGAAGAGGCGCTGGGCGGCCCCGAACTTTCGTATATCGTTCTAACGGATGGTCAAAATTTTATTCCTTTAGCTCCAACGCGCGATCATAAGCGCGCGTTCGACGGTGACCGCGGCCCGAATACCGGCGGCATGGGGGCGTACTCAGCCGACGATCTGATATGGCCGGAGCTTGAATCGCGGATTCAGTCCACGATTGTGCGGCCGGCCCTGGAAGGCTTGGCCCAGGAAAGTAGGCGCTATCGGGGCTTCTTGTACTTCGGATTGATGCTGACGCCCCAAGGACCAACAGTGCTGGAATTCAACTGCCGGCTGGGTGATCCGGAGACGCAGCCAATAGTGATGCGGATGGATTTTGACTTGGGTGCCGCATTTAAGGCCTTGTGCGAGGGCGATCTGGGACGCTTCCAGGCGAAATGGAAGCCCGGCGCCAGCGCCTGCGTGGTTATGGCGTCTGGGGGCTACCCTGGGCCATTTGAGACGGGGAAAGTCATCGAAGGCTTGGAGGGTCCAAAGTTTATCGGTGGTGCGAAGGTCTTTCACGCGGGCACAAAGCGTGAGGGTAGATCATACTACACGAGTAGTGGTAGGGTGCTTGGGGTAACTGCCTCAGGAAGAGATTTGCCTACCGCCTTGGCTACAGCCTATGCCGCTGCCGAGAGAATTCAGTTCGACGGCGCGCATTATCGGCGCGACATCGGCAGGCCAGCCCAGGTCCTCGTGGGTAGCGCTGGTTCAAATCAGGTAGCGGTCGCAGCAGACGGGCATCGAAGCTGAGCGCATTTCCAATCTAACGCATGCGAGGAGGAGATTTGGCCGCAGAGACTGTGAACAAGCCTGGCACGTCGCCGGTGGTGGGAATCATCATGGGTTCGGACACCGATCTTCCGGTGATGAGCGAATCCGCGAAGATGCTCGAGAAGTTCGGCATAACATTTGAGGTCGAAGTGATTTCGGCGCATCGCTCGCCGGCGAAAACGCACGAGTATGCCTCCACCGCGATTTCGCGCGGACTAAAGGTCGTGATCGTAGCTGCCGGAGGAGCCGCGCATCTGGCTGGCGTGGTGGCGGCGCTGACGACGCTACCTGTGATCGCGGTGCCCATGGCTACGACCGTGCTCTCCGGAATTGATGCCCTGTTATCGAGCGTGCAAATGCCGGCGGGTGTGCCCGTAGCGGCCATGGCGATTGACAAACCTGGCGCGATTAACGCGGCTATCTATGCCGCGGAGATTCTCTCGGTCTCGGATCCCTCGGTCGCGCGTCGGCTTGTCGAATACAAAGAAGAGCTGGCGCGTTCCGTTGCGGAAAAAAGCGCGCGGGTGCGACTGCAGTACGGAAAGAAAACGAACTGATGCGCGGAAGTCACTTACCGCCGCCGTACTCGCGCGGCACGATCAGTGCTTGTAGAGAGTCGGCGCGTCCGAGTCGCTGGGTTGGGTCTTTTGTCCGGGCGCCGCTACTTGAGTGGGAACGGGCGCGGGCGCGCCGACAATCCACACGACGTCCTTCACATCCGTGAGCTCGACGACAGCGACACGCGCTGATGCTCGCGTGACCACCGGCAGCGCGGCGCGCAGAAAATCAGAATCATCTTGCGCGATGGATTTCGTACTTGTGCCGTCCAAAATCTGAGATGTCGCTTTGTCTAGCTCCGGCGATGCCGCGCGGATGCGTGCCAATGTTGGATCGTCTTGCTTCAATCGATCGAGCAACGTAGGTTGCTGTGCCGGCGGGTAGCGCACTTCGATCAAGGTCCGCGGCTGCCCCTTCTCCGGCGGGTAGAGTTGCTCGTAATCCGGTCGTGACACGCGCGTGATCCAGTAGTTGTTTCCCAGCGATTCTTGTGTAACTTTGTAGCGCACCAGCCAGGCTTCAAATCCGTATCCATCGATGTAATCGGCGATGATCAACTCAACCAGTGGCTCGTCAGCCGCCAGATCCATTTTGTGATGAATAGTCTCGGCTTGGGCGCGAATCCGCTCGAGCAGACCGATGCCCAGGATCTCGATGTCGTTGGCTTCGTCGCCCGCTACTCCTACGGGTTGCGCCGGGGCCGCTTCGTGCCCGAGTTCGGTGAGGTCGTGCGAGAATCTGTCGGGCGGCGCTCCTGAGCCAGGTTGAATCCATTCAGCCGCACCCAACAGCACGCCGAGCCTTCCAGTGCCTAGGCCGAAAATTTCAGGAGGGGCCGAGCCGGGCTCGATCGGCTCGTCTGCCGTGGCGATCAGAAGCGTCTCTTTGGCTGCGCAGATTTCGACGCGACCCGCATCGAAATTCGCGACCAAGTCGCGCGCCGGCGGCTGTTGTTGTTGTGCCATGACCCGTGGCGCGCCGAGCCGCACGGCGGTGAGCACCAAGACCAGCCAGAACAGCGAAAAGGATGCGCGTCGCAACATTTTCAGTGAAAAACTCATCGCAGCATGCCAGCGCCAAGAGTCGAAGTATTTAGTTTGCGCGCGATCGCTTGCAGAGCGGTGATGGCCGCGACATTTACGACGTCGCCAGCGCTGCATCCTCGCGACAAATCGTTCGCCGGACGATCCAGGCCCTGAAGGATCGGGCCAATGGCCGTCGCTCCACCGAGTCGTTCCACGAGCTTGTAGCCAATGTTGCCTGCATCAAGATCGGGAAAAATCAGCACATTGGCGCGTCCCGCGACTGGCGATCCTGGTGCTTTGCTCGCTGCGACATCGGGTACCAGCGCTGCGTCGGCTTGCAGTTCGCCATCACACGCGAGGTCGGGCGCGCGCTCCTGAAGCACCCGCAGCGCCTCGCGAACTCGCTCGACCCGCGAATGATTTGCCGAACCCTTCGTCGAAAATGAAAGCAGCGCAACGCGCGGTTCGGCATTGAGGAATATGCGGGCATTGTCCGCGGTGGCGCGCGCGATTTCCGCCAGCTCCGCGGCCTTCGGATCGGGCACCACGGCGCAGTCGGCGAACAACAACGTTTCGCTGGGACGGCGCTCGCGTCCGGGCACCAGCATCAGAAAAAAGCTGGAGACCAGCCGCGCATCAGGCGCAAGACCGATCGCGTGCAGCGCCGCCCGCACAGTCTCCGCGGTCGTATTCACTGCGCCGCCCACGGAACCGTCGGCGTCGCCGTGCGCAACGGCTAGCGCGGCGAAATAAAGAGGTTTGCGCGCCATCTGCCGCGCTTCGTCCAGCGAGATTCCGCGCGCGCGCCGACGTTCGTGATACAACTGCGCATAACGCGTGAGGTGCGCGCTCGCACCTGGATCGACCAGCGTTACGCCATCCAGGGAAATCCCCGCAGCCGCGGCTAGCGCTGCAATCTTATCCGGCGCGCCCAGCAGGGTGAGCCGCGCAAAACCCTCCGCCGAGATCGTCGCCGCTGCCTGAATGATGCGCAGGTCCTCGCCTTCCACCAGCACGATGCGCTGCGGGTTGGCGCGGGCTCGGGCCTTGATTTGTTCCAGAAGTTCCATGGAAGCATCGCGCTCCGCGCGGTCATGTGAAGCGATTAGCTGCGCAGACCGGCTCGGGCGAAAATACCACACTTTGCGTTGCCGGACGCACCTGCGCCGTGTGGTAGAGCAAGCGACACTCGGATTCAGCCGCCGCAAGGCGAACGCGCCCGAGCGCTGGCCGAGTCCGCGGCGTTTGAGTACAATCCATTGGTTGTTTTGCGAATGTGACGCGAGGAGACAGATGGGACTGTTTGGCGGACTTCGAAAGCCGAAATCGGTGAAGCACAACGGCAAGCGCGTGAGCGATATTGTTGACTCCAACCACCGCGCCCATGTTGGCGAGCCAGGCGGTGAGCGAGCGGACCTTTCCGGGGCCCAGCTTTCGCGCGTGGATTTCGGTGGCGCCGATTTGACCGATGCCAACTTGAAGGGGGCGCGCCTCGATGGCGCCAATTTCCGCCGAGCCAAATTGACGCGCGCCGATTTTTCCGGCGCGAACCTGCGCGGCGCCGACCTGCGCAGCACGGACATGACGGAGTGCGTTATGCCCGGCGCCGATTTGACCGAAGCGCAAGTCGCCGGCGTTGAACTATTCCGGTGCAATCTGACGAACGCGATCTTTCACAAGGCCAATTTGCGCAATACCAATTTCCGCGCATCGAATATTCAGGGTGCGAAATTTGCCGGCGCTGACATGGGCGTTACGATCCTGCGCGAGACGGATCTCACCGGCGTCGATCTTTCCGGTGTGGACCTGAGCACCACGCTGATGCCCAAAAAACCCGGTCCACCTGACCCCGCCAACAAATAGCCCAAGGCAAGCAAGCACACTTCGTCCCGATTCAAACGTCCAATTTAATTTTTCGAGAGATTTAGTGAAGCGCAGCAGGCCAACGCGAGCTATTTTCCCGCGGTTTCGGCGACGGCGGCTTCGCCGCTCGCGCGCGTGCGCCGGCGTGTTTCGATTCCCAAGCGTTTGATTTTTTGATTGAGCGTGGATAGCGGAATCTGGAAATGTTCAGCCGCCTCGGTCTGATTCCAGCCGGTGCGCTCAAGCATGTCGGTCACAATGCGCCGCTCGACTTCTTCCATGATCTGGAACAGCGAGGCTTTCGAGCTGTCGGCGCCCGTGCGCGCCCCCGGTTCGCCCGGCAGCGGCGGCACGAATTCCGTAAGTTGCAGTCGTAGCCCGCGGACGATTTCGCGCGTACGCACATTTTCCGGCAGCAGCTCCGGAGGGATAGCCTCTTGGGTCGAGAGCACCACCGCGCGCTCGACGACGTTCTCAAGCTCTCGCACGTTGCCTGGCCAATCGTAATCCATCATTAATTTCATCGCCGCGTGCGTGAATTGCTGCGTCGACCGGCCGTTTTCTTCCGAGAAGCGCCGCAGGCAATGTGCCACAAGCAACGGAATGTCTTCTTTTCGGTCGCGCAGCGGCGTCATCTGCAGCCCGATCACGTTCAAGCGATGATACAAATCCTCGCGGAAGCGCCCCTCGCGCACCAAATCCAGCAAGGCCACATTTGAGGCCGCCAAAATTCGTACGTCCACCTTGATCGTTTCCGTGCCGCCCAGGCGCATGAACTCGCGTTCCTGAATCACGCGCAGAAGTTTGGCTTGCGTCTCGGGTCCGATTGTGGAAATTTCGTCGAAGAAAATTGTTCCTTGATCGGCGACCTCGAATAATCCCTTCTTTGACGCCACGGCGCTGGTGAACGCGCCCTTCACATGCCCGAACAATTGCGATTCGAGCAAATCCACCGGAATTGAGCCGGTATTGATTGGCACAAACGCTTTGTCCGCGCGCGGCGACGCGGAATGAATAGCCTTGGCGATCAGTTCCTTACCCGTTCCGCTTTCGCCCGAGATCAGCACGGTCGAGCGTGACGCCGCCACCTGGCTCACCAGGTCCAGCAGCGAAAGCATTTTTTCGCTCTTGCCGATGATGTTGGGAAAGTTGTAGCGCTGCTTCAACGCGCGCTTCAGTTGCACATTTTCTTCGCGCAGTTGCCGGCCCTCGACGGCTTGGGCCACCTGCGCCAGCAATTCGTCGTTGGACCACGGCTTGGTGATGTAATCCTGCGCACCGTTCTTGAATGCCGCGCGCGCCATCTCGATCGAGCCGTATGCCGTAATCAACACGATCGCCAGAAGCGGATCGCGGCGGTGAATCTCCTGCAGCAGATCGAGCCCGTTGCGATCCGGCAGGCTGACGTCGAGCAGCACAAGATCGACCGGCCGCTCTTCAAGCCGCGTCAATCCCGCCGCAGCCGTGTCGGCGGACGTCACCGCATAGCCTTCCGAACTCAGCAGCAGTTCGAGGCCTTCGCGAATCTCCACTTCGTCGTCGACTACAAGAATCGAACCTTTAGGCATGTACGGTTTTCCGCGCCGTCGGAAATTCCAGGTGGAAGGAGGTGCCTTTGCCGGGGGTTGAGCGCACCTCGATTTTCCCCGCATGTTCTTTGATGATGCCGTAGCTCACGGAGAGGCCCAGGCCTGTGCCGCGCCCGGAAGATTTTGTCGTGAAAAACGGATCGAAGATGCGCTGCAAGTCTTCGCGTGAGATACCCAGGCCGGTGTCGGTGATTTCCACTTCCACGCTTCCATTGTGCGACATCGTGCGCACCTCCACCATTCCGCCGGCGGGCATGGCATCGCGCGCGTTCATAAAAAGATTCAGAAAAACTTGCTGCAGTCGATTGTTTGAACCCAGCACGCTGGGTAGATCGCCCTGCAAATTGCGGATCACCTGCACGCGCCCCGTGCGGAATGGATGCGTGACCAGTGACAGAGTTTCTTCCACCACGTGATTCAGATTCACTTCGGAAAATTCGGTTGGCGCTGTACGCGAAAAGTTCAGCAGATTATTGGCGATTTCGCTCGCGCGGAATGTTTGTTTCACGATCTTTTCGATCAGTCCTTGCCGCGGGTCCTCTGTGGGCAATTGCTTGGCCAGCATCTGCACGTAATTTGAGATCACGGCCAGCGGCGTATTCACTTCGTGTGCCACGCCCGCGGCCAGCAGACCCAGCGACGTCAGCTTTTCGGTCTGCACCAGTTGTTGCTCCAGCCGCACGCGCTGCGTGATGTCGTCCATCAAAATCAGCCGCCCGATGCGCTCGCCGGGCTTGCCCACCAGCGGTGCGATCGACACATTGATCACCAGCGTCTGTCCCAGGCGATTATGTAGATGGAATTTGTAGAGGCTTGTGACGCGGCCGTCCCCGGCGCGCGCCTCGATTTCCGCCGCCAAGTCCGGCGGCAGCACCTCGTCGAGCTTTCGTCCCAGCGCTTCTTCTCGCGGCGCGCCGATCATTCGCTCGAGCTGCGGATTCCATGACTCAATGCGGCCATCGAGATCGACCGCCAGCACGCCCACGTTCAGCGATTCGACAATGTTCTCGGAGAAATCTTTCAACCGCTCGATTTGCACCGCTTTCTGTTCGAGCGAGGAATATAGCTGTGCGTTGTCGAGCGCGATCGCCACGTATCCGGCGATCGTGAAGAGCAGCTCGATGTCTTCGCTTGAAAGGTAATCGCCATCCACCGTTTTTCCGAGTCCCAGCACGCCCACGGTGTGATCGCGAATGCGGCACGGAATGAAATAATTCAAATCCAGCGCATCCAGCGTGGTCCGGATCGAAGCGTCCGGTTCGCGCGCGGCGCGCGGCGATTCGTAGAATAGACACCCTCGCGCGAACGGCATCCGCTCGGCGTCCAGGAAACGCAGATCGAGTGGCTGCTCTTCGGCGCCGATTCCCATCGACCGCGCCAATCGATATCGACCTTCGTCACCCGGCACTTCGAGAAATACCGCCACGCGATCCACCAGCAGCGTTTGCGAAATGCGGTCCATCACCGAGGCGAGCATCGGCTCGAAGTGAACTTCATTGGTCAGCGTGCGGCCGAATTCGATCAGAGTACGCCGGTAATCCAGCCGATCGCGGTAGAAGAAACGGTCCAGCCGCGCCTGAATCCAATCGCGAAACGGCTGAAACAGAAACGCCGCAAACACGATGGCGATCACTTCACCGCCAAGGCCGGAAGGCCATGCCGAGTGAAACAGCGCGCCAATCAAGGCCACAAGCGCCACATAGACCGCGATAACGCCGCCCGTCGCCGCCGTGTACGCAAGGCCGCGCCGGAAAATAATGTCCACGTCCATCAGCCGGTAGCGAATGATCGCGTAGCCGAAGCAAAGCGGAATCAGCGCCAACGAAACTGCGGAGAGGTTCATCCATGACCGCGGCGCGATCCCCAGGAAATACGGAATGATATAGAGCGCCAGGAATGGCAGCGTGCCCGCAAGCGTTCCGCCGGTCACCCACTTCAATTGCTGTTTCAACAAGCCCGATGCCGTGCGCCGATACGTGCGCAAGAAAATGGCCGCCGCGGCCAGGAAGCACAGGCCAAGGTATCCAAGCTCCAACTGATCCAAGGTAAGCCGTGCTTCAAGCGACGGAACGAAGCCCAGCGTTTGCGTGGCCACCGCGATGTGCACCAGCAACAAAAACGCGGGCACGCCATAAATCGCGGCCAGCAGCGATCGGTGACGCGCCGGCGAGACGCGGCGCTCCGGAAAAACCGTCGCGAAGTGCACCAGCAGCGCCGGTTGCAACAGCCGCGCTACGATGCTCGCCCAGTATATTTCCCAGTCGAATGAACTTAGCTTGCCGGTGTACTGGAACGAATAAAGAATGAAAGAAACCAGGCAGAAAACGTAAAAATGCACAGCCCTCGCGGCGTTCCACCGCCGCACAAAAATAAATATGCCGATGAATAAGTAGAGAAGTCCGACGACGCGAAGATAATTTTCAAGCGAAGCCGGCCGGGGAGCTGGCACCGTCACCAATTTCGCGTCGAACGTGCCGCTTTCTCGTTCGATGCGATAGCTCACTCGCGTCCAGACGCCCAGGCGCCACAGTCGCTGCGTCACCTGCACGGCTCGCTGGATCCCGATTCCGTCGATCGCAACCAATCGATCGTCAGACCGAATCCCCGCGCTATCCGCGGGCGAGCCGGGAGTCACGTGCCAGGCTATGACACCTCGCGCGCTATCCAGCCAGGAAACTCCGTCGTCCGGAATCGTCGCGCTCGATCGTTGTTGGAAATTGATCGCGCTGAATGCAATAGCCGCTAGCGTTGTGGCGGCAAGCACCACAGCCCCGAGCCGTACGCGGAGGCTATTCGACATCACCTGAATGTGCCTTACCGGCCTGGATGCCACCCTGCCGTGAATTGCATTTCGGCTGGCACCCCGACCCCACCCCTGGGTTCTGGCTCCGGACTATCCATCGGACGTTCCCCAGAAAACTTGAATCGGCGTTCTTCGAAGTATACCCCGAGCCATTCCTACGTGCTACAGACGGTGCAACTCAGATACCAGAGTTCTGGATTCCAATCATCATGTAAATGCCAGATTTATAAGGTGATAGTTTAGTTTTCGACGGGCCTGCGCGGCAAGCTTCCGTTTATGGAAGATGAGATTCCAGTTTCGGTAAGTCGTTTATCTTCAGAACTCGAAGCTCAGTCCGCCCCGGAAGGACCTCACTACCGGCATCAGCAGCACCTGGCCGTCCTGACTGGTAATTGGGAGGTAGCCCTGCGCAAGTAAGTTGCCGAAATCTGCTACCGCTTCCCAATGTCGATTCATCAGGAATCCCGGCAGCGGTTGGCGGATTGAGAGGCTTAGGTTGGGATCCATCTGGTAGGTAACGTCACCGAATTCATCCACCGGAGTCAGCGTTTCGCCGAAAACCCAGTTGTAACTCGCCGCCACCTGCGTTCCAAGTCGCGGCACTTTGCGCGATACACGCGCTCCGACGCACTGGCGATACTTCTGGTCGTACGCCTGCCGCAATTCGGTTTGTGCGCCAGCTTCGCCGTCCGGCGCGAGCGCACCGGCGTAAGCGTATAGCGCGGCGATTTCAAGGTTGTCTGAAATTTTGAGGTGATACACTCCGCGGGCGCCCCACGTGTTCAAGCGGCCGCCATCGTAGACGAATGCGTTTGAGAACGGGTCTTGCACCGCGTCGGCGATCGGCGCCGAACCGATTCCGAAAACAGCCTGGTGCGGATCGCTATCGTGGAACGCCGCGATCTCAAAACCCGCGCGGTTGCCCAACCGGCGCGCCAGGCGCAACTCCGCATGCAAATCTTCATCGAGAACCGGCCGGCCGTCACTGAAAAGCACCACGGGCAAACTATCCATCGCGTCGAGAACCGATCGCAGCGCGTCCGCATGGAACGGATCGCTTGTCGGCGAATCCGTTGCCAACACGGCGGAGAGCGTGTAATTGTCCGAGAGCCGCACGTCGGCTTCCGCGCTCGGCAGTATCGATGAATGCCTGTACCCGGCCAGGCCCTCGGACACGTACTCAGCGCCCACCCGCACGCGAACAGTGTCCCCAAAATTAAACCGTTCGGAATGAGCCAAACGCATCCCGTAGAAACTCACGCCCGTCATTCCCGGCGCGGACTCGCGGATCACAAGCGTGGTGACTGGGCCCGTATTGATATCGCCCGATGGTAACCAGATTGTCGCCATGCCTCCGGCTGCCCCACCGTCGTAATTCATCTGGCCGGCCACCAGCAGTTTCCCGTCAGGCCCAAGGGGAACCTCATAGGAAACGCCCGTGCCCGGCGCATTGCCCTCGCTTGAGGGTGATCCGGGGCGCGTCGAGCCGCTGGTCATGTCAACCAGGATTTCAGACGTGTGTCCGTGCCCTCCGGATTCCGGGCCGACGCCGACGACCATGACCGGATCGTCCTGCCACTGCAAGGCTGGTCTCGTCGCCGCGGAAGTACGCAGCACCCACTTCCAATCGTCGGAATCGGTGGGCACAGCCGGCGCGCGCCGCAAACTATCCAGTGTGTCAAAAACCGTTCCCAGCTCGATTTTAACGAGGGTGGTCAAGTTTGGCGTGATGCGCACGTGGCGTTGCAGCGCGGGGAGGTATCCGACCAGTGAGACGCGCACCGAATAGAGTCCCGGCCGCAACTGGGCGCTTGAAAAAGAGCCGCGCTGATTGGTTAGAAGTTGAGCGATTGCTTGGCTGTCGGCGGTATCCTCAGTCGCAATCCACACCGTGGCGCCCAACTGAGGAATTCCTGACGGATCGAGCACGATTCCAGAAAGACGCCCATCGCCCGTGCGTGCCTGTGCTGGAACGCCGCAGAGGCAGAGCACGCCCGCGGCGATCAACCATTTCAGGGCCCGGTGGATTCGAGCCTGCACGTCCGGTTACCTCCCGGGTGTCATCTGTGCCGCCGCGGTGGCCGCCGGCGGCGTCACCGTGAAATCCGAAGCGCGTGTGACCGTCTGTTTGCTGATCCCGTCGGTCGCCTGAACCTCCAGGTGATATTGCCCCGGCGGCAGTGAATTTAATCCGACGATATCCTGAATCGTAATTTCGTTTCCGGTCTGGTGAAGGTCTTCGCCGGTCTTGACCACGTTTGAAATGACTTGTCCATTCTTCGTGACTTTGACCGTGATCGAAGCGTCGTTCTTGTGGGTCTTGTCGTCCACCTTGAAATTATAAAGTTGCAGGTATACGCCCAGCGGTTGATCGGACGTGAACGATTGATTGAGCTTGGGGCGCACTTTCGTATCGCCGATGACGAATTGTCCCGTTCCGATCTGATTCGAGGCCACCGGCTGCATCTGGTCGGCGAGAATCAGCGTGCTGGCATTGAGCGTTTCATCGTCGAACGGCGGCACCGCCAGGCGCGCGTTGACCACGCCGACGTTGTTGCTGTTGACGTCCTTGATCACGATATCCAGGCGATAAAGACCTGGGCTCAACGGAACGGCCTTGGAATAAATCGAATCGCCCTTCAGCGATTGCTCAAGCAGAGTATCCGGGAAATCGCGGCGGATCACGTCCTCAAACGTTTGCACCGGGCGCTCCGTAAGCGTCGTAATGCGCGCGAAAAGGTTAAGCGTCGCCGTGTGCACGCCATCTTTTTCCTGGAAGCTTAGTTGCCGGTTGGGAATTTCGACTGTGATGGGTACCAGCACGGTGTCGTCCGTGATGCGTACGAAGTCAAAGCGGTAATCGAACTTGATTTCATTGCGCACGATCCGCGACGTCACCACTTCCTCTAGATCGGTGAATTTCACCGGAGGCGGTGCCATCACATTCGCAAAGCGCTCAATTCGAGTGAATTCCTCGTCTTCTTGAGGTTCTCCGCCGATCGGCAGAGGGGCCGTGGACCCGTCTGTTCGCGTGAATCGGTCGGCTTTGCTCGACAATCCCTCTTCTTCAAGTTCGCTCAAGCCGGCGTCAGGTACGTGGGCCAACGCGTCTTTTTCGCCGGGATCGGAAGTCAGGTGATATTCACCCGACATCGACGGATCCACGAATTCCAGCATCACGTTGTCGCCGATGCCGTCCAAGTGCCGGTAGGTCCACTGCTCGAATGGATACGTCGAAGTCTCACCGCCCCCCTCTTCCTCAGGCCGCTCGTACGTGCCTCCGGTCGGGTGCGATTCGATTTCGTCGGGCTTTCCCCAGATGATGTAAATCCTGCCGCGATCGGTTTTCCATCCGGGAATTCCAGATGCGAAGTGCTCGTTCGCATAGGCGATCCGGCGATAATGCTCTTCTTTGAATTCGTTTTCCGGGGTGTCGGGTGTCGGATCGCGCCGCAGCCAGAATTGCTCGATGAATTGCTCGCGCTCCTCATTGGTCTGCAAACGCAGGAACGTCGCCCGCTCGTCGCCCGTGATGATGTAAACCACGTCCTCGTTCAACCACTGCTTGTAAGGAGTCGGAAGCTCCTTTTCGAGATTGTGCAGGCTCTGCTTTTGCGCGTCGGTCTTTTGTTCGTTTTTTTGCTTGTCTTGCTTCTTGTTGCTGTCGGTCGGCTGGCTGGAATTGTTGTCTTGAGTATCGGTATTTTGCGCGTGCGAAGTAGGAAGAATGAAGAGAAATCCGCCGGCCAGGACTAGAATCGGGAATGCAAAACGACGGAATCGTGCCATAGGAACACCTCTACCCCTTTTTACGATCGGACGGGCTGAATTCTAGCCCCCGCAGATGGGATGCGTCAATCAACAAGTTTCCTGTTAACAGCCTCTTAAACAAGTTTTCAACAGTAAGGTTACCGGCCCAGCTTGGCGGTGAAGAAAACCCACCTGCGGCCGGCACACCCCCTCGGATACAGACTCCCGCGAGAGTCAAATGGTTGCTTCAAATTCGTTGCAGGTTTCACCCACGCAACTCCAGAATCGCCTCCCGGCTCGGCCCCAATTGCGACTCGCCAAATTGCGGTAAGCCCCCGCTTCCCTTCTCTGGCGAAAGGCAATAGAATGTTTCTTGCTAGGGGCTGTTGGAAGCCTCCTTCAGCGCGCGATTTCACTAACCCGGAAATACCCCTTGGGGCGAGTTGAGTGCCGGTAACTGCGTTGCGCACAGCGCCCAAAGGGCATTCCCCCGGGAGGGCTCCGCTCACAGGCCCGTGGAGATAAATCTTCGGTTCGAGGAAACAAAACGCGTAGCGCGCGCGTAGTACGGGTGCGAGACGTTTTGCCGGGTCAAGGCGTCTATTGTTTGGGTGCGGCTCTACACGGAGTCCGTCACAATGATGTGACGATGTGGCCGCTACGACCGACGGAGAAATGAGCCCTAACATCTCATGAAAAAGTGGCAAAAAATCGGCATCGGAGTCGGGGCCGTCGTGGTCGCCGGAATCATCGTTTTGGTCAGCATTAATCAGGCGAACAAAAACGTCGTCACCGTTCAGACTTCCAATGTGGCGCGTGAGGATCTGGATTCCCTCGTCACCGCCTCCGGCGATATTTCCGCGCTCAATTACACGAACGTACTCGGGCAAGGCACGGGCCTGATCACCGATATCCTCGTCAAAGAAGGCGATCACGTCAAAAAAGGCCAAATGCTGGTGAAAGTGGACGCCATCCAGCCCCGCGCCGACGTAGACGCGCAGGAAGCTGGCATCCAAGCCGCTGAATCAGCCGTGGCCGCGGCCAATGCAAACGATGCCGCCGCCCAAGCGAACATTCAGCAGAGCACGGCCGCGTATCAGAAGGCTTCGGCCGATGAAGGGCGCGGGAAGCAGCTGTACCAGCAAGGTCTGATCGCCAAGCAGGATTTCGACGCCACGCAATCGACGTACGATAGCGCGGTCGCCGCTCTGGCGGCCAGCAAAGCCCAAGCGCAGCAGGTACGCGCTCAGTTGCAGGAAGCGAAGTATTCGCTGGCGCAGGCTCAGGATGTTTTGACGCACACGCGCGATGTTTTGAACAAGACCACGTACCTTGCTCCCATCGACGGCGTGGTGACCTACATCGCGGTGCGCGTCGGCGAAGGCGTTGTGCCCGGCATTCAGAATTCCACGGGCAGCTTTCTCATGACGATCTCCGATATGTCGGTCGTCACAAGCGAAGTGATGGTGGATGAGACCGACATCATTAACGTGCAACCGGGCCAGACCGCGCAAGTTTCGATCGATGCGATCCCCGGAAAATTTTTCGCCGGTCACGTGACCCAGGTGGGCACACAAGCCGTGCTGCGCACATCTGGTTTGACGAGCACGCAATCCACAACGAGCAATCAGGAAGCCAAGGATTTCAAGGTTGTCGTAACGCTCGACGATCCTCCCGCCGATTTGCGGCCGGGCCTTTCCGCGACCGCGAAAATCACCACGGCGCAGAAAAAAAATATTCTCGCGATTCCCATCCAAGCTCTCGCGGTGCGCACGGAACGCGATCTTGAAGAAGCCGAAAAGAAATCCGGCGGAAGCCAGACCTCGGTTGCGCTGGCGGCCAGCGCTCCTCCTGCCGATGGCAGCGATCCGAGCCAAACGGACCCGCAGAAGCGTGAGATCCAAGGCGTATTCGTGGTGCGCAATAAGAAAGCGATCTTCGTTCCCGTGCAGACGGGAATCTCCGGTGTAAGCGATATCGAAGTGCTCTCCGGATTGCAGGCTGGCGATCAGATTGTCACCGGAAGCTATAAGGCGCTGCGCACGCTGAAACCGAACTCGCCGATCAAAATCGACAACTCCGCGCCCAAAGTTACAAGCGACTCGGACCAAAGCTGAAGCGCGCTGCTTTAACGAATGGCGCGGGACGCATTGCACAGAAGGAGCGCGGGTATGCCCGTTGAGACTGCCTCTTCCGATTCGTTTCGCCAGGACCTGATCGATCAGCGCGTGGCGATTCGCACCGACGACCTCACGAAAGTCTACGAGATGGGCTCCGAACAGGTGTACGCGCTGCGCGGCGTGAATATTGAAATCAAGCGCGGCGAATATGTGGCCATCATGGGTCCATCGGGCTCGGGCAAATCCACGCTGATGAATTTGATTGGTTGCCTCGATTCGCCGACGTCGGGAAAATATTGGCTCGCCGGGCGGCTGGTGAGCGATCTCGATGAAGACGAGCTCGCTTACATCCGCAACAAGGAAATCGGATTCGTGTTTCAAATGTTCAATCTTTTGCCGCGCGCATCCGCGCTGCACAACGTCGAACTGCCCATGGTTTACAACGGCACGCCCGCCGCCGAGCGCACCGCGCGAGCCAAACGCGCGCTGGAAGCCGTGGACCTGGGCACGCGCATGAATCACAAGCCGAACGAACTTTCCGGCGGACAGCGGCAGCGCGTAGCCATCGCGCGCGCGCTGGTGAATACGCCGGCGATCATCCTGGCCGATGAACCCACCGGAAATCTGGACACGCAAACCGGCGAGGACATCATGGGCGTCTTCGCGAAGCTGCACAAAGAGGGCAACACCGTGATTCTGGTGACGCACGAAGGCGACATCGCGCAGCACGCTCACCGCATCATTCGCATTCGCGACGGCCGCGTGGAATCCGACGAGAAGACGCGATAAGTTTTTCCTTTCCCGGAATTTCTCCTTCCGCGTGCTATAACTCCCCAGGGAAATTTCATGTTTGCGAAGCGCACAGATTGGCCGCTCGAACCGAATTCTTTGGCGCGCGCGCTTGAGGCGCATCGCCGCGGCGGCAAGCCGCTGATCGATTTGACGGCGTCAAACCCGACCGCGTGCGGCTTCGCGTATCCCGAACGAGAAATTCTCGACGCGCTACGGAATCCTCGCGCTCTCGAATACCGGCCCGAAAGCAAAGGTCTGCTTTCCGCGCGCGAGGCGGTGGCCGGGTACTATCGGAATCGCCCAGGCTTCGCGGATCCCGCTTCTACGCCGCAAGACGCAAGCCGTATCGATACCGAACGCATCGTGCTGACTTCCGGCACGAGCGAAGCCTACACGCACGTGCTTCGCTTGCTGTGCGAAGCCGGCGACGAAATTCTGGTGCCCGCGCCGAGTTATCCGCTGCTCGAATTTCTTGCCGATCTCTCCGATGTTCGCCTGGTGCCGTACCCGCTGCTGTACGACCACGGCTGGCAGATGGATTTCGCCGGTCTGCGCGCCGCGCTCACGCCCCGTTCGCGCGCCGTTGTCGTGGTGCATCCGAACAATCCCACTGGCTCCTTCGTGAAGCCGCGCGAAGCCGCCGAGCTCGCCGGGATTTGCGACACGCGCGAAATGGCCATCGTCGCCGACGAAGTGTTTCTTGATTACGGCGATGCCACGCGACGTAGCGGCGTCGGGACTTCGAGCGTGGCCGACGCGGGCGGAGGCAAGCTCCGCCCCTACAAGACCTTGACCGGCGGCGCCACATTCGCATTCTCCGATGGCGCGCTCACGTTCACGCT
>JBAQYV010000098.1:0-4479 GCA_049790315.1 Candidatus Acidiferrales bacterium
CAGTAGATGTCGCCGCATGGGCTGCCGAAGAAAAGGCGCGCGACCGCGGTGAGCACTGGAGTCCCGAGATAACGATGCAGCGCCGGCATGGCACCCGGAGCAATCCCGCCACGAAACCGGTTGCCCATCACCAAGTCGTAGCCTTCGCGTAGCTTTGCGACGAAAGCCGGGATGTGCGTGAAGTCGTAGCTCTGGTCGGCGTCGCCCATGATCACGAATATGCCTCGTGCCGCGGAGAAACCGCCGAGGAGCGCGTTGCCGTAGCCCTTTTTCTCGACCGGAACGACGCGCGCGCCAAGGCTGAGGGCGATTTCGACGCTGCGGTCCCTGCTGCCGTTATCGGCCACGACGACTTCGCCGCGCAGTCCCGCGCGCTCCATCGCGGTAAGTGCTTCGGCTACGCAAGCCCCAATCGTTTTTTCCTCGTTGAGGCAGGGCATCACGACTGAGACTTCGAGGTCGGTGTTTCGCGCAGTTATCTCAGTTTGCAGTGCTAAGTTCTTTTGGTCGGTCATTTGGTGGGCGTTCGCTTGGCCGAGCCATTATCTGCGATCGAAAGGCGCGATTCAATCTCCGGCGGTTCTCGATCTCCCAAACTCCGGATGTCCCCCGGCTGATGTTCGCAGCGTTCACCGATCGAGGGCCAGGCAGTGCGCCAGTCTCGACCGCACAGATATCCCTAGTGAATGCATCAAAATGTGATGGCGTGGGGATTGGGACCCCGGAAATGCAAGCTTTATTCCTCAGTGTGCCTGTATAATGGCGGGCGCGTGGGGGAGATGCATCCAATGGTGTCCGAATGTGTGTCTGCATTCGTCAGGCGATCAGGCAGAATCGCGTTTGTCCTTTTGGTTCTATCGCTTGCGGCGCCTTCCGGTCGATCGCAGCAAATTGCAGAGCCCTCAAATCAAACTTCTACAGGCGTGTTTCCATCCCCACCGGCCGCAGGTCAGACTTCAGCAGGCGCGAATCCAACTCCCTCCGGCACCCCGACGCTTGAAACCCCGGACGATACTAACGCCCGCATTGCCGCGCTTGCGCAAGCCGATGCCACTCGGACTGGGGATTACGTAATCGGCGGCGGGGATCTGCTGGACGTCCAGGTGTTCGAAGTGCCGGAGTTATCAAGAGAAATTCGAGTGAATCAATCGGGCTTCATCGCGCTGCCTTTGGTTCCCACTAAGATTCGAGCCGCCGGGCTGACCGCCTTTCAGTTACAAGATAAGCTGGCCGAATTGCTCCAAACAAATGGCCTGGTGAGCAATCCGCAAGTCACCGTCAATGTGAAGGAACAGCATAGCCAGCCGATCACGGTGATCGGGGCCGTAAAGAATCCGATGGTGTTTGAGGCGGTGCGCCCCACGACTCTTCTGGAAGTTCTTTCGACAGCTGGCGGGATTGCGCCGGACGCGGGTAACGTCGTGATTGTGACGCGCAACGGCGGTGCTGGCTCGCAGCCCGCAGTTGATTCCAGCAACAACGGTGGTGGCGCCACGCCCAATCCGCCGCAGACGTTCACGATCAGTTTGGACGACTTGCTCGATACGGGTAACTCGAGATTTAATATTCCCGTCCAAGGCGGAGATGTTGTCAGCGTGCCGCGCGCGGGAATCATTTACGTCGTGGGAGCGGTCCCGCGTCCTGGCGGCTTCGTGATGCAGAACGATCATCAGGAAGTTACAACCTTGAAGGCACTCGCATTGGCCGGAGGCTTGACCTCCACGGCGAAATCAGACAAGGCCGTGATCCTGCGCAACGATCCAGTGACCGGCGCGAAGGAAGAGGTGCCGGTGAACCTGAAGAAAGTCATGGACCTAAAGGGCCCGGACGTGGCCTTGTTTCCGAACGACATACTGTTCGTTCCAGATAGCGCGAGCAAGCGCGCGTGGCGTACAGCTGGAACCGCAATGCTCTCTTTGGGATCAGGGGTGGCGGTATACCGCCTCGGCACCGGCGTCCTCTAGAATTAGCGCGTACGGTTTTGCTACTTCGATGGTGGACGTGGTCCGGCGGAAAGAAGCGGTGATGCGACAATGGACGAAAATAACCGACCACTAGCACCGCGCGAGCGGACCAGCGGCGCTATTGAGGCGATTCCCACCCGCGCGCCGTTTTTGCCGGTCGATATTACGCCCCGCGAGCGGCGGCTCACCGACTATCTGCTGGTTTTGCGTAAACATCAATGGTTGATCGTGTCGTTTGTTCTGACGGTCGTTACCATCGTAACCGTAACCACGGTGCGGACCCAGCCGGTCTATGAAGCGACCGCGCGGATCGAGATCGATCGAGAGAACACCAACCTCACGAATTTCACCAACAACGGCAACGACTCCGATTACGACATGGAGGACATGGACGACTACATCGAGACGCAGGCGAAGATCCTAATGAGCGAGACCGTCGCTCTTGAGACCATCCGCAGCGTCGGCCTGCAAAGCGATCCGCAGTTCGGAGGCCAGCCGGGCAACCCCACGATCAATGCATCAGCCGGTGGCGCCAACCAGCCGCGGCCCGCGGCGCTCGGGGCGTTCTTGGCGAATTTGAGCGTAACGCGCGTGCCTAACAGTCGATTGCTGGACGTTACGTTTTCGGCGACCGATCCGCAGCTCGCGGCGCGGGTGGTCAACGCGCAGATCAAAAACTTCATCGAGCAAAATTACCAAAGCAAATATGAAGCAACGACGCAGGCCTCCGCTTGGCTTTCCAGCCAGCTCGATGAAATGAAGGTCAAAGAGGAGAATGACGAAAACGCCAGTCTGGCCTATGAAAGAGCGAACCAGATTTGGACCGTCGACGAGAAAGAGGACATCAGCACTGAGAAACTCGGGGAAATCGAAAAAGAGCTGACGGACGCTCAGGCTGATCGCATTAGCAAGGAAGCCGTCTACCAATTGGCCCAGGCCGGGAACTTCGACGCAATTCCCTCCGTGCGCGACAGTGTGGTGATCCAAAACTTACTAAAGCAAGAAGGCGATCTCAACTCCCAGTACACTGACGCCGTCGATCAATACGGACCCAAGTTCCCGAAAGTTGTTCGCCTCCAGGCACAAATCAAACAGCTCGACGACATGATGACCCGTGAGAAGCAGAACATCGCGAACCAGATCGAGGCGGATTACCGCGGCGCCCAACAGCGCGAGATGCTCCTGCAGCAAGCCCTGGACGACCAAAAGACCGAAGCCAATTCGGTTGCCGAGAAATCGGTACAGTACAACATCCTAAAGCGCGAGGCGGACGCGGACAAGGACCTGTACGACGGCATGCTCCAAAAACTGAAAGAAGCTGGAATTCAAGCGGGCCTGCGCTCTTCGAATATTCGCGTAGTGGATCCGGCTTTGGTTCCCTCGGAGCCATCGCGGCCGCAGAAGGCCCGCAACATTCTGTTCGGTGTGCTGTTGGGCCTGGTCGGCGGAGTGGGATTGGCGCTCCTGCGCGAATACATGGACAACACGATCAAGACCCCGGACGACATTGAGATGCTTGTGCGGCTGCCTTCACTGGCGGTCGTTCCCGCCTTTGCTGCCGGCGAGGGCCATCGGAATAGCCGAATGTCACGCCTTTTGAAATCGGGGACCAATGTCGGCAAAGAGGGTTACGTGGAGTTGATTTCCCACAATATGCCGCAGTCGCAGATGTCGGAAGCGTTTCGCGCTCTCCGCACTTCACTTCTACTGTCGCAGGCGGAACATCCGCCGCAAGTAATCCTGATAACCAGCGCCCTGCCCCACGAGGGCAAAACCACATCCGCCGTAAATTTGGCGGTGACTCTGGCGCAATTGGGCGACCGCACGCTGCTGGTGGATGCGGACTTGCGAAAGCCGGGAATCAATCGCGCGCTGAAGCTCGCGGATGGCAAGCACGCGGGGCTGAGTTCTTACCTCGCGGGGGTTTCTTCGCTCGATTTAATTGCGGTGCCGCATCCCGCGATCACCAATTTGCACGCCATTCCCACCGGACCGATTCCGCCCAACCCCGCCGACTTGCTTTCTTCGCGGCGGTTAGCGGAACTGATTCAGGAATTGCGTAAGCGCTATAAGTTCGTGGTGATCGATTCGCCACCGGTGATGGCGGCTACCGACGCTGTGATCCTTTCGGTTTTGGTGGATGGAGTTCTCCTAGTGGCGCGGAGCCATGAAACGCCCAAGGAGGCGTTCTCGCGCGCCCGCGACCTGCTTGTTTCCGTCAACAGCCGCATTCTTGGTGTGGTGCTAAACGCTGTGGATTCGAGCGCGCCTGATTACTACTACTCTTATCGATATCGTTATACGTATGGAGCGCCTGGCAAGGAGCGCGGAGAGGACTCGCGGGAGTCCGAACATCCACGCGCGGTGGGCTTGTAAATGAGTTCATATGTCCTTCTGCCGGAGGGATCAACATGCGTTGCCTAATCACTGGAGGCGCAGGATTCATAGGGTCTCATCTCGCTGAGCGCTTGCTGGATCGGGGCGACGAAGTGTTGATCCTGGACAATCTTTCCAC
>JBAQYV010000099.1:0-11493 GCA_049790315.1 Candidatus Acidiferrales bacterium
GTGCACAACGATCCCGCGCACGCGCTCTCCGATGGCTCGAATGCGCTGCCACTTGATCGACTGCCCGCGCTGCTCGCGAAACTTTCGCCACTTGCGAATTTGGTCCGCACCGTGGGGCTCGCATGAGCCGTCTCACATGAGCATCGAAACCGCCAAGCGCGTTCTGCGCATAGAAGCCGCCGCCATCGCGGATCTTGTCTCGCGCCTCGATGCGCGATTTACGACGGCCGTCGATCTGCTGCTTGGCTGCCAGGGACGTGTCGTAGTCACCGGCATGGGCAAATCGGGACTCGTCGGTAGAAAAATCGCGGCTACATTGTCGAGCACTGGCACGCCGTCGCTTTTCTTGCATCCGGCCGAAGCGTTGCACGGCGATCTAGGCATGCTGACGCGGCAAGACGCGGTGATCGCGGTCAGTTACGGCGGAGAAACCGAGGAAATTCTCGCCCTGCTTGAAACCATCGAGCGCCTCGGCGTGCCGATCGTTTCCCTTACCGGCAATCCCAACTCAACGCTCGCCGCCGCGAGCAAAGTGGTGCTCGATATTCGCGTCAGCGAAGAAGCTTGCTCGCTCAACCTCGCGCCGACAGCCTCAACCGCCGCGGCCATGGCGATGGGCGATGCGCTTGCGATTGCATTGCTCGAGCGCCGCGGATTCCGCGAAGACGATTTCGCCGCGCTGCATCCCAAAGGCCGCCTGGGCATGAAGCTGCTGCGCGCTGAGAATCTGATGCATTCGGGCGACGCCTTGCCCCGCGTCGCGCCCGCGTCGAAGCTGCCCGACGTAATTTACGAAATGAGCCGCAAAGGCCTCGGCATGACCACCGTGATCGACGCCGATGGCCGCTTAGCGGGTATTCTCACGGACGGCGATTTACGCCGCGTGATGCAGCAGCGCGGCCCCGACGCGTTTCACGCCGTTGCCGGCGAATGCATGACGCGCGATGCCGCGACGATCGGCCCCGCGGAACTGGCGAGCCACGCGTTTCGCGTGATGGAAGAGCGCCACATCACTTCGCTCGTCGTAGTCGATGCCGAACGCCGGCCTCTGGGCGTCGTGCACCTGCACGATCTGTGGTCGCTCGATCAATCGTAGTCTGTACGTCTTGAAACTCTTGGAGGTTTTGTCGTTGCCAAATAAAGGATCAATCGCCGCGCCAATTTCCGCCGCGGTCGTGCGCCGCGCGCGCCAGATTCGCGTTCTGCTCGTAGATGTTGACGGCGTTCTGACCGACGGCCATGTCTGGCTGCTGTCCCAAGCCGACGGCTCGACTTTGGAGCTAAAAAGTTTTCACTCCCAGGACGGCGCGGGGCTCATGATCCTAAAACTCGCCGGCGTTCGCACCGGCTTAATCACGGGCCGCAATTCCGCCGCTGTCACGCGCCGCGCGGCCGAATGCGGAATGGAATTTGTCTATCAAGGCGTGCCCGTGAAAATTCCGGTCTACGAAGAAATTCTGCGTAAAGCCGGCGTGCATGATGAAGAAGTAGCGTACGTGGGCGACGATCTTCCCGACATCCCCGTGATGAAGCGTGTCGGACTCGCCGTCGCGGTCGCGAATGCCATGCCCGAAGTAAAACGCGCCGCGCACTACACCACCGCTCACTCCGGCGGCAACGGCGCCGTCCGCGAAGTCGTCGAACTGCTCCTGAAATCGCAAGGCCGCTGGGAAGAAATGATCGATAAAGCGAGAGCCTGACCGGCGAGAATTGCTCTTCAACTGTGCCCATTCGCGGTTGACGTAGAACGTCGTTGTCTGGTTGTCGCCCAGCGCAACGTCATATGAAATACGCGTTCAGACGCGGCTAATCTACGGCGCCACGATCGCTAGCGCCGGCATCGCACCCACTTCAATCGTACGAATCTGCCGCATCGACGCCGCGTCGATCACCAAAATGCAGTGCTGCTCAGGCGCAACCGCGTAGATGTTCTTCCCATCCGGAGCCGCGACGCTCCAGAACGGCATGCTGGTTTTGACTGTGCCGATCTTTTTCCACGTCGATGTGTCGTAGACGCGAAGCTCGCGCGCATTGGCGTTCGCCCACACGGCGTATGACGTGCGGCTGTAGCCAAGATAAACCTTCGTGCCATCGGGCGAGCGCGGCCACGCGGACGGAGAGATTTGATCGTCCGGCTCGCCACGCGCCGCGGTCGGGAAGAAACTCAGGTTGACGACGTCCATCTCAAAACAGCGCCGTCGCCGCGAACGATCGTGATGTACCTTTGGTCCGGAGTCGCGAAAGCGGTGGCGACGCCGAGTTTATGATTCCAAGGAAATTCGCCGTTGGTATTATCGAGCTCCCTCGAATTTTCGCCGGTGTGCGCCATGTGCACTTTTTTCATCGTCGGGCAGACAACATCCACCTGACCTGCCGTGGGGAAAGAAGCAATTTCGCCGTCGCCGCAATGTCCCAAATTCACGTGGCCGGCCAGAAGCGCGCCCGATTCCGTATCGATCGCGTCCAGCCGGTACTCATCGGAGTCCGGAGTTTTCACCAGCACGCGCAAGTACCGCCCGTCACCCGAGACCGCCATCGTTGAAAATGACGGAATGATCGTGGGCACCGCGCGATCCGGAATCGTTTCGCCCACCAGCACGTCTCCGTTCGATGTATCCACCACCGCGAGTTCCGTCGAATACACGTGCGTGTCCGACGCGATGTACAGATGGCTTCCGTCCGGCGACAGCGCAAAATCCGGATGGTAGCCCGTGCGGATGCTGCCCATCACTTTGCCGTTCTCAGGATCGACGAGCCAAACGTGCCCGCCGGTCTCTCCCGCGTTCGGCCGCGGGTCGAGCACGTAAAGCCACCCTGGTTCGGGTTTGGTCCAATTTTCCATTTCGACGGGCGGCGTTTCGTACGCGCCCGTCTGTGCAGTCGCGGTGTCTTGCCGTGCAGCGCCAACGCGTTTGTCCGCCAGCGTCGTCGCGCTAAGCGAACCAGCCGCAAGCGAGCCGGCACAAAGCAGCGCAACAACCAACGCTCGTTTCATATTTAGTTCCACTCCACCCATATTGATGGCGATGAAAACCGGGATAGTATCATTGCCCTAACGTAAACAGAAGACACCGCGCACGCTTTTGCGCGTCACAACTGTCCCGCGCGCGCTCTAGCCGCGACTAGCGCCGGGCATCGTGGGGAAGGTACGATCGTCCCGTGAAAATCATTCTATTCGGCGCGACGGGGATGGTCGGGCAAGGCGTGCTCCGCGAATGCCTGCTCGATCCCGAAATCGAGAGCGTGCTATCGATCGGCCGCACAGCGATGGGGAAGCAACACGGGAAGTTGCGCGAGATCGTGCGCAAAGATTTGTTCAACTACGCGGACATTGAAAACGAATTGCGCGGTTACGACGCATGTTTTTTCTGCCTGGGTGTTACCTCGACCGGAAAGACGGAGCCGGATTATCGCCATCTGACCTATGACCTGACGCTGGCCGCGGCCGAAGTTCTCGCGCGGCTAGATCCCTCGATGACGTTCATCTACGTGTCCGGCACCGGCACCGACAGTACCGAGCGCGGCCGTTTAATGTGGGCGCGCGTCAAGGGCGCAACGGAAAACGCGCTCCTGCGATTGCCGTTCAAAGCCGCGTACATGTTCCGCCCCGGCGTGATTCAGCCCATGCACGGCGAAATATCGAAGACGCGGCTTTATCGCGTGATGTATGTGTTCACCGGCTGGATGATTCCGCTGCTGATCCGCGTGTTTCCGAAATATGTGACGACCACCGAGCGAATGGGCCGCGCGATGATTGAGGTCGCGAAGCGCGGCGCGCCAAAGAAAGTGCTCGAGACGCGGGATATCAATGATCTGGCTTTGAAATTTGCGCGATAACGTCCTCGCGCGGCGAAATCGGTCAGCGTTTGCCGAAGCTGGAGCTCACGCGCTATTCTCCAACCCGGCGAACCAGCGCCCGTGGCCGCCTCCAAGAGGAAACCAATGATCACTCGACGTGAATTTCTTGATTCGCTTGCGGTAGGCGCGGCCGGCCTCGCCGTTCGAACTACAGCCAAGAGCTACGGCCAAATTCTCGGCTCGAATGATCGTCTGAATTTCGCGGTCTTCGGTCTGAACGGCCGCGGTTACGCGCATCTCTCCGCGCTCAAGGCCAACAAAGCCACCGCGCGTATCTCGCATGTCTGCGATGTGGACACAAATATCCTCAAGAAATTCGCCGCCCGCGCCCAGCAGGAAATGGGCGAGGCTCCGGTAACGGAGCAAGACTTCCGCAAGGTTCTCGATGTGAAAGAAGTCGACGCCATCACCATCGCCACTCCCGACCATTGGCATACCCCGCTGGCCATCAGGGGTTTGCAGGCCGGCAAGCACGTCTACGTCGAGAAGCCATGCAGCCACAATCCCGCCGAAGGCGTGATGCTGCTGAACGCGGTGCAGAAATATAAAAAAGTGGTGCAGATGGGCACGCAGCAGCGCTCCTCGCCGCACACCATCGAAATCGTCGACAAAATTCACAACGGCGCGATCGGCCGCGCCTACTACGCGAAAGCCTGGTACAGCAATGTCAGGAAATCCATCGGCGCCGGCAAACCAGCTCCCGTGCCCGCCGAGTTCGATTGGAATATTTGGCAGGGCCCCGCGCCGCGCCGCGCGTACACCGACAATGTGCAGCCTTACAACTGGCACTGGTTCCGAATCTACGGTACCGGCGAAGCTCTCAATAATGGCACGCACGAAGTCGATGTCTGCCGCTGGGCGCTGGGCGTCGATTATCCGGCGCGCGTGACCGCGTCGGGCGGCCGCTACGCATTCCAGGACGATTGGCAGTTTTACGACACGCTGGTCACCAGCTTTGAGTACCAAGACAAATTATTGTCGTGGGAGAGCAAGAGCTGCAACGGTATGAAATTCTACGGCCGCGATCGCGGTTCCACGATCATGGGCACTACCGGCACAGTGCTCGTCGATCGCGATGGCTACGAGATTTACGATCTTGATGGAAAGATGACCAGCGAATACAAAACCGGCACAAAAAGCTCCTCTTCCGACCTCATCGGCAGCGACTCCATGACGGATGCCCACTTCGCAAATTTCATCGCTGCCATCCGCACCGGCGAAAAACTTCGCGCCCCGATCTCCGTCGGCAACATCTCCGTCACCATGATGCAGCTCTCCAACATTGCCTGGGAAGTAAATCGCGAGCTGCGCCTCAACACAACCGATGGCCGCATCGTTGGCGATCCCGAAGCCATGAAAGGCTGGACGCGCACCTACGAGCCCGGCTGGGCCCCGCAGGTTTAGCCTCCCTAGGCGCCGCGCGCAGTAGCGTCGGCGCCTTGCCGGTGCGTTTTCGGTCGGTCGCTTTTGCCTTCGTAGCGGCGGAGCTTGTCTCCGCCCGCTTTCATTGCGTTCGTCGTGCCCGAACCCCAACAAACCGTCATTCTGAGCGAAGAGGCGGCTCTTTTCTCTTTTCGTCCGCGTCCGCGCGGACGAGTCGCCTCGCAGTCGAAGAATCCCTCTTCGATGTCGCTAATGACCGCCGACGCCATCAGCGCTAAGAGCGCGAACGGACCTATGTAGCGGAGGCCTTCAGGCCTCCACGGTTTGAGTTTTAGGTCTAACGCTTAAGCGGTATCGGTGCACGAATCGCAGCCAAGTCAACAGCCGATTCTCGATAATTCTGGAGCGGGCGATGGGAATCGAACCCACGTCCGAAGCTTGGGAAGCTTCTATACTGCCATTGTACGACGCCCGCTCAATTTCCATCCAAGGCTATCATCGCACCACGCCCGCCGCAAGATGTCCCACGCGAACTCAATGTCGTAATCCGAAGGTTTCCTGGCGAACGCGATCCATCTGATGCGGAGCCCTAAAAATCGCGCATCCGGCCCCGTCCTAAATCGACACGTCTCTCGCCCTGCCAAAAGCCATCGCATTCGAAATAATTTCAACAGATGGAAGATACTCCTGCGATTACATGGTGTGCTAGCATCGGGATATGAACGGGCGATCTCTTCGTCGGACCAACAAATATTCTCACGCGCGCTGCGCACGCGACCACTTCACACCCCGGTTCGCTGGTCCGTCGGCCTACGTCGCTCGCGATCTCGCTGGCGCCTCCCCTTGCGCAGGCTCTCAAACTGTTTCTTTTTGCGCGTTCCAACACACTTATTTTCAGCAAGTTGACAAAAGAGTGCGCAACTCACTGAAGACAAGCAGTTTTAACACCCAACGTTTTCAAAAGGATGCGCACTCTTTTGCTGCAAGCCACGCATTTTCAGCACTTTCGCAAATGGGTACCGGGTGTGTGTGTACCCCCTCGCAGATTGCCCAAAGCCGCCCGCAACCCCCGTCACGCCAACTCCCATACAATCATGAACTTCCGCAATATCGCGTCCTGCAGCGCCATACCGATCATCCGGAACTCGGTCGCGCCACCATTCACCGCGCCTCGCCAAAGTTTGGAGAGCAGGACGCCGCACAAGGAGAGCGCATGTCATGGTGATGACTCTCCTGAGCAGGATCGCATTGGTCTCGATCGGCATAGCGCTGATGTCGGTGCCGATCTGCGCGCAGGATCGCGGCCAAGGGCGTTCCATGGTGATCTCGCAATTCGGAATCGTAGCCGCGGAAAATCCGCTGGCCGCGCAAGCCGGCGTCTCGATTCTTGAGCACGGAGGAAACGCGGTTGATGCGGCGATTGCGGCCAACGCCGTGATGGGCGTTGTCGAACCGATGATGAATGGCATGGGCGGCGATCTTTTCGCCATCGTCTACGATGCGAAGAGCGGCAAGTATTACGGATTGAACGCCAGCGGCTGGTCTCCCGCCGGCTTGACCATCGAGCACATGAAATCGAAGGGCATGGTCGAGATGCCCAGCGAAGGCATCGATTCGGTCACCGTGCCGGGCGTGGTCGACGGCTGGCAGAAACTTCTCGATCGCTTTGGACGCGAGAAAATGCCCGACGTGCTCGACCCCGCGATTCGCGTAGCGCAAAACGGCTTCGCAGTAACCGAATGGATGGCCCCGGCCTGGTCTGCGGGCGTGAACATGTTGCACGCCACCGATTCCGCGTCGCAAACCTTCCTGATTGCCGATCGCGCGCCGCGCGTGGGCGAGATTTTTCGCAATCCCGATCTCGCGCGCTCGCTGCGGCAAGTAGCGCAGGGAGGCCGCGACGCTTTCTACAAAGGCCAGATCGCGCAGCGTATTGTCGAGCTTTCGCAGCAGCACGGCGGCACGATCACTGCCGCGGACCTGGCGAATTATTCGAGCGAGTGGGTCGATCCTATTTCCACCACGTATCGCGGATGGACGGTTTACCAGATGCCGCCGAACGGGCAGGGAATCGCCGCGCTTGAAATGCTCAACATCATGGAGAAATTTCCGCTGCCGGATTACGGCCTGAATTCCACGCGCGATCTGCACATCATGATCGAAGCCAAGAAACTGGCGTACGCCGATCTTTTGCGCTACATCGGCGATCCCGATTCCAGCAAATTACCCGTCGGCGGCATGCTTTCAAAAGATTACGCTGCCGCGCGCGCCTCACTGATTGATATGGATAAAGCGAATTGCAGCGTTGCCGCCGGTTTGCCGCCGGGTCCCGCTGCCGGCAATGACACCACATATCTAAGTGTTGTCGATCGCGACGGCAACATGGTCTCTCTGATTCAAAGCAACTCCGCCAGTTTCGGTTCCGGCTTGGTGGCGCAGGGCACAGGTTTCGTGCTTCAAAATCGCGGTGCGGGATTCAGCCTCGATCCGTCCTCTCCGAACGCGTTGGCCGGACACAAGCGCCCATTGCACACCATCATTCCCGCGTTTCTCGAGAACGATAAAACGCGCATCGCCTTCGGAATTATGGGTGGATTCAATCAAGGTCAGGCCCACGCGCAATTCGTTTCGCACATCGTGGATTTTCATCAGAATATTCAGGCCGCGCTGGAAACCGCTCGCTTCAGCAAACTCACTTTCGACGGTTGCGACGTGCGGCTCGAAAATCGCATTCCCGGCGGAGTGCGCCAGGAACTTGAGGCCAAAGGTCACAAGCTCGAAATGCACAATGGATACTCGGATGCCTTCGGCGGCGGCCAAGCCGTGATGCGCGATCTCGCGTCAGGCGTCAACTATGGCGCCTCCGATCCGCGCAAAGATGGCGAAGCCGTGGCTGAATTGCCGCCCGCAGCCCCCGCGAATTGAGCCAGCGAACTGATAACGCTGAGTGTGCGCGGATGGAACACTACCCCGCAGGTCGGGACCAATTTGGAACGCGCACCAAATCGCTGCGGCGACTGAACCAAGCAACGTGTCGCGAACTCGCTTTGACTCAGCGGCTTCCGGCGCAACGATCAATCACCGAGGAGATCGCCGTGGCCTTGCAAGTGCTTCATACATCCGCGCTGGGTGGTCCTCAGCAACGCCCACTGCGAGGTGGTCCCCGATGTACGAAGCAATCCAAGATAAGCCTGTCAGCGAATCCGCAATCGAAACGAATTTGTGGCTCGCCGTCATTACAGATACGGTTCAGGAGTGGATGCACGGTCCGTTGCGCATGCGCCGTGAAGCCGAAGCGTTTTTATTTCACGATGAACGCGATTTCCCGGAACTCTGCGAGCGCGCCGGCCTCAATCCGTCCCTGCTCCGATCGAAATTGCTGCGCGCCCGCGATCACGCCGCGTAGGCGGACGTACGATCCAGTTCGCGGACTGCGTTCCCGTGACGAGAATGAAGCACGGCATCCGGCGGCGATTCTTCAACTGCCAACGTGCGCACGCGAATTCAAGCTGAATCGTCCAAACACATTCAGCGGTCACGGCGCGACCATGTCCCGAACGCCGCCACCCCAAATCGATTTGATCGTCTCCAGCACCGGTAATCTTTGTCAGCCCGCAGCCCCAATCCACACCGCAAAAAACGAAGACTGCTGGAACCGTCGGTTCTGCTCGTACGTCCTAAGTTTGGACGGAGGACAGTACATTCGCACGACGTTGCCCGCCGTCGATCCAGTTGCTACCATCTCGCCGCTGGCGCCCTGCAACCCGGACGTTGGGACGAGCGATGAACACCTAAAACTGTGGGTCGGAATTACCGCGAGACTTTGGGTGCGCTTTAATGATTTAGTTGGAGTCGTGAACAAAAGCGATCGACGGATCGTCGCAAAAAAGTGAGGGAAGCGATGAGAGAAAACATTTTGCGCCCAGGCAAGTGCACTTCAGCAATTTCAGCAATCGTTGTGAAATATCTGGCTCCCGCATTGTTGGTGGCAGTATGCGGAATCACCGCGCTCGCCTCTCCTCAGGCGCAACCGGCCACCTCATCGCAACCCGCAACGCAGACGGCGATGAAACTGAAGACGCAGGCGAAGCCCGCAATGAAGAGCGCCGGAATGGTCGTCATCGATTCAAAAGTTACGATCCTCGAAAGTGCGGACGCGGCCGGGCCGATTCAGAAGGCGACCGAAGATCTCCGCAACGATTTCCAAAAGGTTTTGGGAGCCAAGCCGCGAATGGTAACCAGCGACGCGGACAGCGGCCCGGTCACGATCATGATCGGCGAGCAATCGGAACTTCCCGAAGCCGCGCGTCCCGCGGGCTTGACGGATCCTGAATCGTTTTCCATTTCCGTGATGAAGGCGGACGCAACCGCCAAAACTCCGACGACTGTTCTGCTCACCGGCGCGGACATGCGCGGCACGATTTACGCGATCTACCAATTTTCGCAGGAATATCTCGGTGTCGATCCGATGTACTACTGGACCGATCTCGAGCCTGCGCGGCGCGCCAGCATTTCGATTCCGGCGTCGCTGCAACACGTCTACCCCGCGCCGCTTTTCAAATATCGCGGATTTTTTCTCAACGATGAAGATATGTTGACGGGCTGGGCGCCGGGAGAAAAGACGGACGGATCGGGAATTTCGCTCGCGGTAATGAACAAAGTCTACGAAACAATTTTGAGGCTGAAGGGAAACATGGTGGTGCCGGGCACCTGGATTTTTCCGAATGATCCGCAGGTAAAGTTGGTTGGCGAGCGCGGCTTGATCCTGACGCAGCACCACGCGATTCCATTGGGCGTGAACGTCGCGCGTTGGCCCGCGGATCAACCTTACAATTACACGACACATCCGGAAATTCTGGAACGCGCGTGGAAAGATGCGGTGAATGAGTACGACCCACACCAGGAAATCTTGTGGGCCGTGGGATTGCGAGGTCTTTCGGATTCCTCTTATGCGTCGATGGATCCAAGCGTCGTCGGGAATGACAAAGCCCTCGGCCATCTGATCAACAAGGCGATCGACGAGCAGATGAAAACCGTACGCGCCGTTCGTCCTGACGCGAAATTTGTGACGGATTTTTGGCAAGAGGGCGCGCGGCTTGTGCAGGAAGGCGACCTTTCGATTCCCAAGGATGCGATTCCGGTTTGGGCCGATACCGGTTACGGCGATCCTCAGGACAAGGGCCAGGTAGCCGCCGGGCAGGGAATTTACTATCACGTGGCGATGTTGAACGGCAGCGCCAATCAACTTTCGGAAATGGTTCCGGTCGATCGCATCGACACGGAATTAGGCCGGTATATTAAAGCTGGCGCCACGGCTTACATGTTGCTGAACACCAGCGACATCCGCGCGGTTTCCATGACCACCGAAGCCGTGATGGATATTTCGTGGGGAGGAATTCCGGCGGGCGCCACGGACGACCAATATTACAGACAATGGGCCACGAAGGAATTCGGAGCGAAATCCGCCGCGGCTGTCGCGAAAGTTTATGAGGAATATTTCAAGGCTCCCGCGATTTCACCGATGAATCCCATGCGAATGTATGGCGATCAGCTGTATCACAGTGAAGTGCGGCAGATGTTGATGGACTATATGATCAGCCCGCCTTACTACTCGATACCGAGCCAATCGCCGAAATGGACACCGACACGAATCATGGGAATGACAGGCCCGGGATACGGTCCGCCTCCAGGCGCGCCAACGGGTTTCTTTTCGATGAGTCCAGCTGATTACCTGAAGCAGATCAGCACCAGAGAAATTAAACAGTGTGGCGACGCGCAACCTCGCTGGGACAAAGTGTGGAAGGATGCCGTGGCGGCCGAAGCCCTTGTCGAGCCATCGCGTCTGCCGTTCTATCGTTACGAAATGCTGACGATGATCGCCATCAACAAAGACAGCAACCACATTTTGTTCCTGATCTCGAACGCCGTTCAGGATGCGCAAAGCGGAAACACAGCCAAGGCGAAGCAGGAAGCCCAGGAAGCCTTAAAGGCGTTCGATGAAATTCATCAACTGGAACTTGGCGGCGAATACGGCAAGTGGAAAAACTGGTTCCGTGGCGATTGGCTCACCGGCGTCGACCAGACTCGCGATATGGTGGCGACGTTTGTAAAATATCTGGATGATCCGATGACCACGCTGCCGCCGCCTGTTAACGCGGGCGGTTGGGAGGGCTACTACCATATCTTGCACTACGAAGGGAACCGCAGCGTCGACACGAAGTAGCGATTCGTTTTTGCTGCAATCGGCGGTTG
>JBAQYV010000100.1:0-61069 GCA_049790315.1 Candidatus Acidiferrales bacterium
ATCGAGCATCCGTCGGTGCGCGCGTGCTTGCAGCATTTGGGATTCGACGAAGGTGTTGAGATTCATCACGTGGCCGACCTGCCCGCTCGGACCGGATTGGGAACGAGTTCGGCGTTTACGGTCGGACTGTTGCTAGGCCTGTATGGACTGCGAGACCAGATGCGCAACAAGCACTCGCTCGCAGCTGATGCGATCCATGTCGAACAGGAAGTTATCGGGGAGTCTGTAGGCTCGCAGGATCAGATCAGTGCCGCGTACGGCGGCTTCAATCGCATCAACTTCAACACGGACGGAAGTTTTGAAGTCAAACCGGTAATCGCTTCGCCCGACAGATTGGCCAACCTTCAGAACCACTTTGCCCTGTTCTTTACGGGCTTTTCCCGAACCGCCTCGGAGATCGCTAAAGAACAGATCCGATTGACTCCTCAGCGGAAAAATGAACTCGACGCAATGCACCAGATGGTGGACGAAGCCGAAGCAATCATCGCGAATCCGAAACGTTCGTTGAATGAATTCGGACACTTGCTGCACCAGGGCTGGCAGGTCAAGAGAAAGCTTACGCAAAATATTACCAACTCCACTATCGACGATATTTATGAAGCTGGGCGTAGTGCTGGCGCTCTGGGCGGCAAGCTTCTTGGTGCCGGTGGCGGCGGTTTCATGCTCTTCTTCGTGCCGCCTGAACGCCGGGAAGCGCTGCGTATGCGACTCAAAAATCTACTTTGCGTTCCGTTTGGGATCTCGAATCGAGGCAGCCACGTCATCGTGTGCGAACCGGAACAAATCTACGACAAGTCGCTTACCACCGAGCGAAGCGAAGTGTACGCACAACATTCTCCTGACGACGCAGTCCGGCGCGGCAACTAGTACCCGTCAGTTCTAGATTTCAAGTTCCATCGAGATAATCGCCATGGGCGAAAACGTCAGCCAAAATCAAATAAAGTATGTTCTCGTGACGCCTGCTCGTAATGAGGCGGCATTTATCGAGAAGACGCTCGAGTCCGTGACCCACCAGACCTATCCGCCAATGAAGTGGGTGATCGTCAACGACGGATCGACCGACAGCACCGCAGAAATCATAGGCCGCTACCTGCCCCAGCATCCTTGGATTGAGTTGGTCCAAATGCCGCCACGACGAGATCGCAGTTTCGCGGCCAAGGTACATTCGTTCAACGCCGGCTACGAAAGAGTGAAGGCCCTGGACTACGAAGTCATCGGCAATATGGACGCTGATATTTCTTTTGACCAAGATTTCCTGGAATTCCTCGTCGGAAGATTCGCCGTGGATCCCACGCTGGGCGTCGCCGGAACAGTTTTCCGCGAGGAAGGCTATGACTCAGAGACCGACAGTTTCGAAGGGCAGAAGCACGTATCCGGGCAGTGCCAATTGTTTCGCAAGAAATGCTTCGTGGAAATCGGCGGTTACATTCCGCACCGCGCCGGAGGAATCGACTGGATGGCGGTGACGACGGCTCGCATGATGGGCTGGACGACGAAATCATTTCGAGAGAAGTCATTTTTCCATCATCGGCACATGGGCACGGCGGAGCGGTCACCATTGGCGTCGCAGTTTTCATATGGCGAAAAAGACTACTACCTAGGCGGCAGCCCCATCTGGCAACTGTTCCGGGTAACGTATCGGCTCGTCAAGCGACCTTATATTTCAGCGGGGCTGGCATTGGGATTGGGCTACTGCTGGGCTTTTCTGCGCCGCACGCCGCGTCCGGTTTCCCGCGAGCTAATGGCTTTCCATCGCAAAGAACAAATGCTCAAGCTCAAAGCCATACTGAAATCGGTCATGAGATTCAAACGGGTGGACAATTTCAATGTCATGCAAGGTTGATACGCTTGTTCGTTCAGGCGTCATAAACGAGGCCTCTGTCGAAAAAATCGTCGCTTCGATCGGCCGGTTCGTCAAATGGCTCGATCGCTTCGGTGAGACCTCGTACGATCACCAGAGTTTCTTTGCGAGCGACTTTGGACGAGGCGCGAAAGCTCTCTATTATCGGAAACCACTGCTCGGGACGTTGGCGGTGTCTCCGATGATATTCTGCGAGGCATTCATCCCTTCAGCTCGGAAATTGTTCTGGAAGCCGCAGCGATTTCCGATCGCCGACGCTCATTACGCGATGGGCTTCGCTTTTCTCGCGAGCGCCCTCGGACAGTCGCAGTACTATGACCGAGCGGTCCACTTTCTCACAGTTCTCAAGGAAACCCGAAGTCCCGGCTTTCAGAATTATTGCTGGGGATATCCGTTCAACTGGGAAACCAGGGGCGGCACCATGTGGCAAGGGACGCCCATGATCACCACAATCCCTTACGTGTACGAGGCCTTCCGCGAAGTTTACAAGATTGATGGTGATCCAACGTGGCGAGACATCATGCAGTCTATCGCGCGGCACGCTGTTGAGGACTATCACGATTACGAAACCTCGCCGAATGCATCGACGGTTTCCTATAATCCCGATCCTAAAGACCCCGGCGGCGTTATCAATGCCAGCGCCTACCGTGCCTTTCTACTGACGACGGCTGCGATGGATTTTTCCAACGACGACTACAAAACGATCGCCGACAGAAATCTCAATTTTGTCTTGCAGGCTCAAAACCCAGACGGCTCTTGGTACTACTCCATCGATGGAGAACGGGATTTCGTCGATCACTTTCACACTTGCTTCGTCTTGAAGGCCTTGGCAAAAATCGAAGCGACTACAAGAAATTTGGATTGCACGAAGGCCATCGAGCGCGGGATCGATTATTACGTCAAAAATCTACTCGATGAGCGTGGACTGCCGAAGCCCTTCTCACGCCGCCCGCGGATGACGGTCTACCGACGAGAGCTGTATGACTACGCGGAGTGCGTGAATTTGGCGGTCCTATTGGAAGGCCGATTCCCCGCCTTGGACGAAATCCTGCTGCGCGTGATCAATCATTTGCAGGAATGGCAGAAATCCGACGGCTCTTTCAGAAGCCGCCAGCTTTACCTGGGATGGGACAATGTCCCGATGCACCGGTGGGCGCAATCACAATTATTCCGAAGTCTGAGCTTTCTAGTTAATCGACACACTGAGCATCCCGAACCCAATTCTGCAAAACGGAACTAAGCAATCTTATGTGCGGAATCTGCGGACAATACAATTTTGAAAGTCAGGCGCCCGTGCGTCGCGATGACCTCGAGCGCATGGCGAAGAGCATCAGTCATCGCGGCCCGGATGACGAAGGCTACTACATTGCAGGTCCGCTCGGGCTCGGCTTCAGGCGCCTCTCGATCATCGATCTCGCGGGCGGTCATCAGCCCATGTCGGACCAGGAAGGATCAACGTGGGTCGTTTTCAACGGCGAGATCTACAACTTCCGGGAACTTCGGAGAGAGCTCGAATCGCTCGGCCACGTCTTCCGAACCAGGTGCGATACCGAGGTCATCGTCCACGGATATAAACAATGGGGTGACGAGGTTCTCGACCACCTTAATGGCATGTTCGGATTGGCGATCTGGGATGTCAGACGGAAGCGGCTAGTTCTTGCGCGCGACGCGTTCGGAATCAAACTTATTTATTTCAGAATTGACGGAGGAACTCTTTATTTCGGCTCGGAGATTCGTCCGATTCGCGCGGCGATGTCCGACAAGGCGGATATCGATCCGACCTCTCTGAATCTTTTCTTGCGATATCGCTACACGCCGTCGCCGTACACGATGCTGAAGGGCGTGCACAAACTCGCCCCGGGCACGAAGTTGGTCGTCGAAAACGGCGCTTATCAGGTAAGCCGGTGGTACAGATTTAAACCGACCCCTCTCGCGCATGCGAAATCGCCCGCCGAAGCTCGCGAAGAATTACTGGCCCTCTACAAACAAGCGGTAAATCGCCAACTCATGAGCGATGTGCCGGTCGGCTTACTGCTGAGCGGTGGCCTCGACTCCGGCCTGCTCCTTGCTTTGATGAATCTTAATGGAAAGTCCTGGCCAACCTACACGGTAGGATACGGCTCCAGCTTCGCGGACGACGAATTAGTGGATGCGGCGGAAACTGCCCGCATACTCGGATCCAATCACGCCGCCGTCGAACTTACGCAATCGACATTCGAGGACGCACTCCCGAAGATTGTCGATTGTCTCGAAGAACCAATCGCGTCTTCGTCGATCGTTCCCATGTACTTCGTCTGCGAGCGAGCTCACGAAGACGTGAAAGTGGCATTGGTCGGCCAAGGACCGGACGAATTATTTGGCGGCTATCGCCGTCATCTTGGTATCCGCTACGGAGCGCTTTGGTCGCAACTTCCAAGTTGGATGCGCGCACCAATTTCCTCCACCGTCGCTGCGTTGCCGCGAAATGAAACCTTGAAGCGCGGGATTCATTCTCTTGCGACACCGGATCGGATGCGCAGGTATCAAAACGTCTTGTCAATCCTGCCAGGCGACCAAATTGATTCCCTATTTGCGGACGGCGTACTAGAGCCCAATTCAGGCGACGCCATACTGGACTGCTGGTCAAGCATGGCCGAACTTATGACAGAGACGGACGAGCTGGGCGGGTTCCAATTCCTCGAGGTGCGTTCGACACTCCCTGACGAGCTACTGATGTACGCGGACAAGCTCTCCATGGCCCACGGCCTCGAACTTCGCGTCCCTTATCTCGATAAGGATATTGTCGAATATGTTGAGCGATTGCCGGCGAACCTCAAAGTGAGGAACGGTTCTCGGAAATGGATTCATCGCCAGGTTTGCCGCACGTACCTTCCCGAGTTGATTTTAAAACGACCGAAGAGAGGGTTCGGCGTCAATGTCGTGGACAGTTGGTTCCGCGGTGCGATCGACAACAAAATGGGCGACACTCTTCTTGACAGTGATTCGAAGATCTATCAATACCTTCGCCCCACAGCCGTGCGGGAACTTTACGAGCAGCATTCATCCGGACGAAACGACAATCACAAGATCCTTTTTAGCCTAGTTGTTTTTGAGGAATGGCTCCGTGCGCATGACACACCCGTACCCGTGTTGCACTCCGAGCGCTCATAATGATTGGCGTAATTGCAGATATTGCGGACCACGATGTTGTCCGGGAATTCTTCGAATTGTTTAAGACTCCATGGGAGTTTTGCCGCGCGAATCGCCACTACGATGTGCTGCTCTGTGCCGGAGATGGCCCGCTTGATGGATCCGCTAAGCTCGTCGTTTTCTACTCCAGCAAAAAGACGACCTTCGACGGCGACCGGAACATCGCGGTCGTCCGCCCGCCAAGCCACACATGCATCCTCTCGTACCGGGGAGGCCGGCTCCCGATCTACGGGGACACGATCACGTTCTCAAAGAACGGAAATAGCCTTTTGACGGATGAAGTCTCTCAGGAGTGCGCGGGACATCTACACACGGCAAACGACACTACGGAGGCGCGGATCGGATACGATCTGTTCCGCGAGATTCGCACATTGCTGACGGTCGGCCAACCGCCCGCTAATGCGAGCTTGCCGGCATTGGAACTGCACATCGCGTTCTTGAGGGGTCTAATAACGGATTGCGGAGTTCAGTTGGTTGAGATTCCTCCTGTTCCGGCCGGCTATCGATTCGTGGCTTGCCTGACGCACGACGTCGATCATCCGTCGATCCGTCGGCACAAATTGGATCACACGACGTTCGGATTTTTATACCGTGCCGTGTTCGGATCCTTGCAAAACTTTGTCCGCGGTCGATTGCGGGCTAAGGATCTGTTCACCAATTGGTGGGCGGCGTTGAAGCTACCGCTGGTTCACATGGGCTTGGCGAGAGATTTCTGGCTCGAGTTCGACGATCGTTACCTCAAAATGGAAGCAGGCCTTCGCTCAACTTTTTTCGTGATTCCCTTCCGGAATCAGCCAGGACGAAAATCCAATGGTTCAGCCCCTAAGCTTCGCGCCGCTCGGTATGGCGCTCGCGACATCGCCGACAACATTGGCAAGCTCACGACTGCGGGCTGCGAAGTCGGGCTGCACGGAATTGATGCGTGGATCGACAGCTCCAGAGGACGCAACGAGCTAGACGAGATTCGGCGAGTTACGAGGGGCCCTGAGATTGGCGTGCGAATGCACTGGCTCTACTGCGACCAACAATCACCCGCCGTACTCGAAACCGCCGGCGCGGCCTACGATTCGACGATTGGTTACAACGAGACGGTAGGATACCGCGCGGGAACAACCCAAGCATATAAGCCGCTCAATGCAGATCAGCTGCTCGAGATGCCCCTGCACATAATGGACACGGCGCTTTTCTACCCCACTTATCTCAACCTCACAACGCAGCAGGCGACTGCGTGCCTCGGTGAAATGCTGGACAATGCCGCCTACTTTGGGGGCGCGGTCACCGTCAACTGGCATGATCGCAGCCTCGCTCCAGAGCGGCTTTGGAAAGATTGTTATCGCGACCTCCTGCAGGATCTGCAGGGCCGTGGCGCATGGTTCTCAACCGTTGGGGAAGCGGTCTCCTGGTTCCGAAAGCGTCGATCCGCGTCATTCGAAGTGGATTCTACCGAGCCCGACGGCGTACGCGTCAAGTTCAGCGCTCCTCACGGCCACGATCTCCCTGGTTTGCGATTGCGAATCCACAAAGCTCGGAACCTGGATGTGACCGACGTCAAAAGCGCTGAAGAATATCTCGACGTCGCTGTGGACGAAATCGTCGAAACTGGAATCTCTGCGGGTGCCCGGAGATGAACGCATCCGGCAAAGATATTTCCTTGAACGAAGGTCGACCGATGTCGCGTCAGTTGCCAAACTCCGGTGCTGAGGACTCCTTTATTGTCTCCCCGGATGACCTCATCCTGATAACCGGCGGGGCAGGATTCATAGGGTCTCGCGTCGTAGAAGCTTTGCTCGATCGCGGGTTTCGTAACCTGCGGTGTTTTGCTCGCTCGTCGAGCGTCATGACCAGAATCGAAAGCATCATTGAGCGGCGACCGCCGGGATCGCGAATCGAAGTGATAAAGGGCAATCTTCAATCTCGCCAGGATTGCGAGACCGCAAGCAAGGATGTCGCACTCATCCTTCACTTGGCCGCTGGGACCGGCGAGAAATCCTTTCCGGATGCCTTCATCAATTCTGTCGTTACGACCCGCAACTTGCTGGATGCCACGCGGCAAAATGGGAGTTTGCGCCGTTTTGTTCTCGTCAGTTCGTTTTCGGTGTACACAAATCGGCACAAGCGCCGATGGAGATTATTGGACGAATCGTGCCCGATCGAAGAACACCCGGAAGTTCGCGGCGACGCCTACTGCTTTGCGAAGGTGAAACAGGAACAGCTCCTGGCTGAGTATGGCAAGAATTTTGGAATCCCCTATGTCATCGTCAGACCCGGCAGCGTGTACGGTGAGGGCAAGGGCGAAATCGCCGGTCGCGTGGGTATCGGCACGTTCGGGTTCTTCCTCCATATGGGGGGCTCGAATCCGATACCGTTTACCTACGTTGACAACTGTGCTGAAGCGATCGTGCTGGCGGGTCTGGTCAAAGGAGTCGATGGCGAAATCTTCAACGTTGTCGATGACGATTTGCCTTCCAGCCGTAAGTTCCTGCGCATGTACAAGAAAAACGTAAGACGTTTCAAATCGGTCTACATTCCCCACCAGGCTAGTTATGCTCTCTCCTATCTGTGGGAGAAATATTCGGAATGGTCTGAAGGACAATTGCCTGCAGCGTTCAACCGGGGCCGCTGGCACGCCTTCTGGAAGAAAACGCATTACACCAACAAGAAACTAAAAACCAGGCTCGGATGGACTCCTAAAGTTTCGACCAAGGACGGGATGCGACTGTTTTTCGAGAGTTCCAAGCGGAACGGTCACGATGCTTAAGGTAGCTATCGTAGGGTGCGGCAAAATCGCAGACTCTCACGCGTCGCAAATCGAGCGGGTTGAGGGATGCGAGATCGTCGGAGTCTGCGATCGTGAGCCGCTGATGGCCAAGCAGATCTCTGAACGATTTCCGATTAGACGCTACTTCACCGATCTTGGAGAGCTGCTAAATGAAGCGCGGCCCGACGTAGTGCACATCACCACGCCGGCGGGAAGCCACTTCGACATCGCCAGAACCTGCCTCGAGCAGGGCTGCCACGTCTATGTTGAAAAGCCCTTTACCGTCAATGCACAGGAAGCAATGCATCTAGTGGAGTTGGCCGAAGAAAAAAGACTCAAGCTCACCGTTGGCCACCAAGAGCAATTCAGCCACGTGGCAAGGCGAATGAGAGCGCTCGTCCAAAGCGGCTATTTGGGTGGGCCCGCCGTGCATATGGAGAGTTACTACGTCTATGACCTCGGAGACCCCAGCTACGCGCGAGCCCTGCTCGGTGACAAGCAACACTGGGTTCGCAGATTGCCTGGAAAATTACTTCAAAATGTAATCAGCCATGGAATCGCCAGAATTGCGGAATTCCTAACTGGAGATTCGCCTCAGGTGATCGCACACGGATTCGTGAGTCCGCTGCTGAAGAGCATCAACGAAACCGAGATCGTGGATGAACTGCGCGTCATTATCAGCGAAAACGAGCGAACCACAGCGTACTTTACTTTTTCGTCGCAAATGAAGCCGGCGCTTCACCAGTTTCGAGTCTACGGTCCGAAGAATGGCTTGATCTTGGATCAGGACCACGAAACTTTGATCAGGCTACCGGGCCAAAAATTCAAAAGTTACGCCGATAAATTCGTCCCCCCATACCTGTTCGCAAAACAGCATCTCGGTAATTTGAAGACGAACGTCAAACTCTTCCTCGGCAGAGACTTTCACATGGACGCTGGAATGAAGAATCTGATCGAATCGTTCTATCAGTCGATCCGGCAGGATACCCCACCGCCGATTCCTTATCGCGAAATTCTAGTTACCGCCAAGATTATGGACGCGATCTTTGACCAGCTTAACGCCGGTCCATCGAAGGATGCATCTGGCCTTCACGCGCACGCCGTTGCGCCTCGGATAATTGCCCCTGTCGCAAAATCATGAGCCTCTCGTTCTGAAACGATGCCTCCCACTTTAGCGCTTCTTGGCTGGCTGGTTCTCTTGCTGGGACTATTGTTTTTCGACCCCGCCAAAGAGCCCGAGGCGTCCGCAGCGCTTTGGATTCCTGTCGTTTGGATGTTTATAGCTGGGTCGCGATTGCCGTCACAATGGCTCGGAGTCCAGTGGGGATCGGGAGCCGAGGCCTTTCAAGAAGGAAACCCACTGGATCGCACGATCTTTGCCATCCTCATCCTATCCGCTATCGTGATACTGGTAATGCGGGGATTCGACTGGGGTAATTTCCTCCGCCAAAACATTGCCCTAATCGCACTAATCACTTTTGCTTTGGTGAGCGTTCTGTGGTCCGACTTTCCATTCATCACCTTCAAACGGTGGTTTCGAGATCTCGGCGACTACATCGTGATACTTGTCGCTCTATCCGACCCTCGACCAGTTGAGGCTGTTCGCGCATTGATTCGCCGTCTCGCATACCTTCTAATTCCGCTTTCCATTTTGATGGACAAGTACTTCCCGAATCTCGGAATGCAGTACGACCAGTGGACAGGGCACGCGATGTTCGTAGGAGCCACGACCAGCAAGAATATGCTTGGCGTCCTGTGCCTGGTCAGCGGAATTTTCTTCTTCTGGGACACGGTTACGCGCTGGTCGCATCGCAAGGAGAGTCGCACCAAGCGCATCTTAATCGTGAACATCGCATTCTTCGCCATGACGATTTGGCTGCTCAATCTCGCCGACAGCGCGACGTCTCGCGTCTGCCTCATTATTGGTTGCCTGGTGGTCCTATTGGCTCACACCAAATCGATGCAGCGCTACTCCACCTTTTTCAAAGTATTGATTCCGGCGTCGTTCGGCCTTTATCTGATCGTTGCGTTCGGCTTCGGTGCTATGGGGAATTTGGCAGGCGCCGTCGGTCGAGATCCCACCCTCACGGGCCGAACCAACATTTGGAACGCGGTTCTGAGCACGAACACGAACCCGTTACTTGGCACTGGAGATGAGAGCTTCTGGTTGGGCCCTCGGCTGAGCCACGTCTGGGACTTGGCTGGCCACGTGACCGAGGCCCACAATGGTTACCTTGAGCTTTATCTTGACCTAGGTCTAATCGGGGTGTCTCTGCTCATCATATTTCTAATCGCGAGTTACTGGACGATTTGCAAAAAGCTGTCACCTTCATTTAGCCTCGCTTCTCTCTGCTTGGGTTTGTGGACAGTCGTACTGTTCTATAACATAACGGAGGCCGCCGCCTTCAACGGACAATTCTTGTGGGTCGTCTTCGTGCTCGTAATGGTCGTGGCGTCTTCTTATTCGCCACCTGCTGGAGCGCCTTCCCTAGCCCAGAGTTCCTTATCTACAAAAACTAAGTTTGCGCGCCTAAAGGGAACGGTCGTAAGAGACGGGATTGGCGTGGGTTTGACCCACCGTGGATTCGATCGGTACTAGCGCATTGCCTCCGCAAGCTCGAGATCAGGGAATCGGCAGGTGAGCACGATTCCGATCGAGGGGCGATGTGGATCGCAAGTCAAAAGCCCGCTTTGGAGATGTTTCAATCATGAATGACCCAGCACGCAGGAATCTTGAGCGCAGCTCTAGCCGCCTTTCTCCGCCGGGCGGAAACACAGGGACTGTCGGCTATTTCATTCTCACAGTGCTCGGCTTTTCTTTTTGGTTTTTCATGGTCGTACCATTTGCCAGTCACAGGGAGACCTATTGGTGGCTTGCAATGGTGCGCAGCCAACCCGTCAGTCAGGCGTTTGGCGTCATATCGTCCACGTATCGCCCTTTAGCCCAGGGCGTGACGTGGTTTGCATTCCGTATTCTGAATCCAAATATTTTCCCGACGAGTGTTTTACATCAGGCCTTGTTGCAAGGATTCATTTATGTGATGTTCGTTTTGGCCTGGTGGTTCATCTATACCGCGACGACTGAGAAGCGTCTATTTGCCGTGACCGCATTCGTAGCGGGCGGTGTTTTCTTTTCTGGTTACGTCCATCTATTTCACATTTACGGGATATTCTACATTCCAGTAATGCTGACTCTCGGAGCCATACTTCGTTCCTATGCTTCCAACACGTTCAACAAAATCCAAGTGTGGTTTGCAATCATCGCGATACTGCTCGTATTTTGGCATCCATTTGCAACGGCTCTGTTCATCGGCTTCTATTTTGGATTCTACGTCGATACCTTTTGGCAACGCAGCAGAGCACAGCACCTTCAGGCGCTCTTAATCTTGCTTAGCGGCATGGTGGCGATCGCCGCAATGGCGGTTCTTTTCGCCCGCAACCCGATTCCGATACATACCAGGCTATTCGGATTCCTGGTGAGCTATCAGACCAATGAAATCAATCGAATTGCGTCACTTGTGGCGTTCTTGCTCGCTCAGACAGTCATTTTCAGCATGGGGCTGCCGCGCAAAGCCAGGTTGGCAGCATCTTTATTGGTGTGTGCGTTGAGCATCGTGTTTGTCTCGATCCACGTACCGCTATTGTTCCTTTGGATCGGCACGGTTCTGATGAAGCTATTTCGCTTGCGCTACTGGAGCCTGTTCTTTCTCGCGCTTGCCGCGGTACTCCTCCCATTCGGCGGCGGGATCGGTACGCCAATGTATGCGTTCTTTGCGATCATTATCGCAGTCTATGTGACGCCTTTGGGCTGGTCAGCGGCCGAGAACGCGCTCTCCTTTTTCAAGCCCCCATACGTCATTGCGCCTATCATCGCGTCGGCAATCATTATCTTATTGGTCCGTGCGGGGATTGAGGTGCCAATCGTGACCCGGAGTGCGACACCTCTGCTTATTGAGCGCGAAAGAACCTATCAGTTGGAAAACGCTCTGGCCTGGCTCCATGATTCCGATTATTGCGGCGATGAGATAGCCTTCGCTAACAATGCAGATGATCCGATAGATTCTGTTCAAAGCGCTCTCACAAGGCGGAATCGGCCCCCCGCCTCGTTTGACGACGTCGATCTCTTTTGGAAGACAATTTTAGAGTGCCGGGATGCCGAGTCGCCTGGCACTGCCACGTTGACGTTCGGTGGGCCAGAATTGGGCGACTCCGTCCCGGTACTGGACATAAAGGGCAGATATGCCGGCGACGCCATTATCTGGATCAACCATTCTCAAAAATAAGAGTTTCTCTCAACCCGTCCTAGCCAAGGGTGCAAAAGCCTTTGGCCCAATTCGCAGATTCAGCTTGTAGGGCACATTCTCATCTTCGCGAGGAACAATGAGCGTCGGTTCTACAGAGATTCGCATTAAGGGCAAGGACACATATGTGCCATCGGCACAGATCGACGGTCGCACTGTGATTACTTCCGGTAAATTTCTTGCGATTGCGAGTGTTCACGACGAAGAATTGATCGAAGGCGAGACGGTCCGGCACCCAAACTCCTTCATATCCGAATTGAAGAATAGCGGTCTGAAGGCCGACATTTTTACTTTTGCTCAAAACCTACCAGACACGTCTCGAAAATACACGTACGATCTCGCCTGGGACAACGTTGCGGCGATCCCGATTACCACTTATTCCGAATGGTGGGAAAAACGTGTCGAATCCAGCGTCCGAAGAGCTGTCAAGAAGGCGGCCAAATCTGGGATCGTCGTCAAGGTCGCGGAATTCGACGACGAATTCGTAAGAGGCATCGTCGGCATAAATAACGAAACCCCCATCAGGCAGGGCAGGGCGTTCTGGCACTTTCGGAAAAGCTTTGAGGACGTGAGGCGCGAGAACTCGACTTATCCGGGAAGAAATGCCTTTCTGGGCGCGTACTACCACGGCGAACTAATTGGTTTCATCAGAATCATTTATTTTGGCACGGTGGCAAGCATCATTCAGTTGCTCTCGATGATGAAGCATTACGACAAGAGACCGGCCAACGCGCTGATCGCAAAAGCTGTTGAACTTTGCGCAGAAAACAGAAATTCACACTTAATGTACTGTAACTACGTGTATAACGACCCAAACAGTTCACTTACCGAGTTCAAACGGCGAAATGGATTCGAGCAATTTCTTCTACCGCGGTATTACGTTCCGCTAACGCTCAAAGGAAAAATCGCGCTGCGACTAGGGCTGCATCGAAGCCTTGTGAAACGCATTCCGAAGCAGGTGCTCAGCCGACTTCTAAAAATCAGAAGCTCGTGGTACGAACGCAGGTCCAAATCTGCCCAAGAGGCTGTCTAGGATTTCCCGTGCCAGGAATCGTCGGACTTATTACACAAATGCCGCGCAAGCGGGCTGAACGAGAGCTTCTCCAGATGCTGGAGACTCTGCGTCACGAGAATTTCTACGTGACAGGAACGTGCGTGGAAGAATCGCTCGGCGTGTATGTGAGTTGGGTCGCGAGAAAGGACTCTTTCTCGGACAACATGCCAATAAGAAATGAGCAAGGAGATGTCGTTCTTGTATTCTCAGGCGAGGAGTTCCCAGAACCGGGAATTATCCAACGACTCAGAGGGCGCGGGCACAACATCGACGCCTCCAGAGCTTCTTATATCCTTCATGTCTATGAGGACGACTCAAGTTTTCCGGCGAGTTTGAATGGAAGATTTCACGGGCTCATCGCCGACCGCACTCGCCAGACAGTGACGCTTTTCAATGACCGCTACGGAATGCACCGGCTCTACTATCACGAGTCAAAGGACGCCTTTTATTTCGCGGCCGAGGCTAAGGCAATACTCGCCCTGCGTCCCGAGCTAAGACGAATGGATTCGCAGGGCGTGGGAGAGTTCATCTCGTGCGGTGCCGTTTTGGAGAACCGAACGTTATTCAACAGCATCTATGCACTGCCGCCAGCGTCGGATTGGTCTTTTCGCAACGGTTCACTGCAGAAGAAAGGCAGTTACTTCAGTCCGCGCGAATGGGAAGATCAAGGAAAACTCGATCCGGAGTCATATTACAAGGAACTCCGCAACGTCTATACGCGCAACCTCCCTCGCTATTTCGACGGTGGCGAGCGGATTGCGATGTCTTTGACAGGTGGCCTTGACACCCGAATGATTATGGCTTGGCACGAGGCCTCTGCCGGTTCCTTTCCCTGTTATACGTTCGGGGGAATGCAGCGCGACTGTAAGGATGTCACAGTGGCCAGGGAGCTGGCGCGCATCTGCAATCAACCCCACCGAGTCATCCCTATCGGAGCGGATTTTCTCGCAGGGTTCCCATCATACGCGGAGCGGTCGATATATCTCACCGACGGCTGTGTCGACACTGGCCGTTCTCCAGACCTCTATTTGAATGAGAGAGCGCGAGAAATTGCTCCCGTACGGATGACGGGAAACTACGGCGGCGAAGTTCTCAGGCGTGTTCGCACATTTAAACCTGTTGAGCCACTGCGAGGATTGTTTGTGCCCGAATGCATGGCGCATGTCCACCAGACGCATGCGACTTATTCAAGCGTGCTGAGCGGGAATCCGGTTTCCTTCACGGTATTTAAACAGGGCCCATGGAACCACTTTGGGATCCTCGCGTTAGAAGAGTCGCAACTCTCGCTGCGAACTCCGTTTCTCGATAACGATCTAGTTCGGACCGTATTTCGAGCGCCCGAAAGTGCGCTCAACAGCAACGAAGATTCCCTCAGGTTGATTGCTGACGGCAAGAAAGAGCTCTTGCGAATCCCGACCGACCGGGGCGTTGCGGGACGACGAGGGGCCGTTTCAAGCGCTCTCTATCGAAAGTTCCTCGAGTTCCAGTTCAAAGCTGAATATGCATATGACATGGGCATGCCGCAGTGGATCGCCAAAATTGATCACGCTTTCTCGGCTCTCCATTTCGAGGACCACTTCCTCGGAAGACACAAGATCTTCCATTTCCGCTCTTGGTATCGAAATGCCCTGGCACCGTATGTCCGGGAGATGCTGCTCGATCCTCGCAGCCTAAACAGGCCATACATCGAACGGAGACGGCTCGAGGACTTGGTCCGGGGCCATCTCCGCGGTGACCAGAACTACACCATCGAAATCCACAAGGTGCTCAGCCTGGAGCTTATCCATCGCCTCTTTATCGATCACCAACCAGCAAGCGGTTTCGGAAGCTCGACTCGACTCGCGAGGGTAGCTGTCACGGCGTAGTGTCGACTACCGCCGAAACGCCCAATGGCGGGACCGGAGTGCCTGCTGAAGCGGTGCCCGTATCCAGCGGATGCGGGTAGGTATACGGCACCCAACCCGGCTTTGCGCCGCTGGACGAACTGCTGGTAACGTCGACGAAATAGTCACGATTTCGCTGGAAAAAAGTCGCAGTTGTATCGCCGCTACTACAACCGCTTCCTATTTCGTCGGTTAATCCGACCATCTGCGAGATATTCGCCTGTCCTGTCCCAGTATTGTTCCAGATGTAGATTGGATCGGAAATGGCAAACGGATCGGGCGGAGCCGAAATACTCCCCTGAAACGTGCTGCCCCCAACTCCGTTAGCGCCCGTCCCCGGTTGGTGAAAGCATCCATAGACGGTACAGCAGTTATGAATCGATGATCGAGTGGCATCTTCCACGATGAATTGGAACGACGGACCTCCCGTACATGCACTATTCAAAGCCTGCACGGAATTGTTGGTGATGACAGCCGTGCCGCCGCGAAACCAGAAATACCGATCCGCGGATATGTTGCTGTTCGTCCATTCAAATGTGTTGTTGTATAACTCAATCTGGCGTGTCCCATAGGTGCTCGTAGGTCCGTGCCCCACCCCACCCGTGCTATTTATCCAAGTATCATGTCGAAACACGACGCGAGCGTTATCATCTGCATCGGGGATTTGGCCGACGTAACTAAACGTGGAATTCTCAACGTAGAGATTGTTGACCCCGCCCGTGTCGAGCATTCCCATTGTCGAGGCATTGTCCCAATTGAGGGGACTCTTCACCACAAAACTTCCGCTGCCGCTTCCTGGCCCGTTTGAGGGCGGATTGCATAAAGCACTTAGATTGCTTGTGGAATAGATATTCATGTTCCAGATAACGCCGCCCGCAACCATCCATTGAACGCCCTGAACCAACTGGAAGTTTGGTATGCTAAACGATATATCATGCATGATGGGTACTGGACCGGTACCCGAAATCAGGATGTAGGCTCCGGTGCCCGTACCCGGAAGGAAAGCGATATTCGCAATCGTGGTGCGCGCCGCCGATCCAATTGTGATGTTCAGCAGGACGGAATTGGTGGCACAGGGGGCACCACCGCTCGGACATGGGTTAGGATTCGTGTCTGTGACCTGCAAAGGACATGTCGGCGTGATTTCTCCTGTGACGACTCCGCAGCCCGTCGAAGCACCCTCAAGCGTAATTTGTTGAGTGAGGTTGATCGTCCCTGACCATGAGCAGGAACCGTTTGGGATAATCACGGTGTCGCCGCTCGACGTAAGGTTGATTGCAGACTGCACATCCGTCTGATTGCATGACGTGGCTGTATAGGTGGCGGCGCGAGCATCTCTGCCACACAGAACACATACGAAAACTGCAAACAACAGGAAAATTTTGATTGCATTCATTCTCAACATAGATGAATCTCCTCCGGGCGTGATCCTAGACGCAGGGTTTTTCTCACCTCTATTTTGCTTGCCGAGGTCAACAACAACCACTGTACAGAAGGACAGTCGTGGGACATCAACTCATTGCCCATTCATACCAATTCGCGTGTCCTTTCGATCACTGGTTCGAACTGAGACATTGGAATGCGGCCTTGCCCGGATTGGTTGTGTGGTGAGAAGGTTCAAATTGGCCTGCGTGACATCCAAGTCCAGTAACCGCCCGGAACGACCGGTGCCATAATGGTCTTGCACCCGCGATTAGATGGCCCCAGGAGCCCCTTATCATGAAGCCACCGCTGGTATCGATCCTGATTCCGGCTTATAACGCCGAGGAGTGGATTGCCTACACGCTTGAATCCGCGATTGCCCAAACCTGGCAACGCAAAGAGATCATTGTGGTGGACGACGGATCGACCGATCGGACGGGCGAGATCGCACGCCGGTTCGCCTCGAAAGAAGTCAATATTGTGTCCACCGAGAATCGCGGCCTATGTGCGGCCGTAAACCATGCCTATAAACTCTGCCAAGGAGACTACATCCAAGAGCTCGACGCGGACGATCTGATAGGGGCCGACAAGATCGAGAGACAACTTGCGGCTCTTCGAGATGGCGATAGCAAACGACTTCTGCTTTCTTCACCGTGGGCCGCGTTTTGTTATCGGACGAGTCGCGCCCGCTTCGTGCGAAATCCGCTGTGGAACGATCTCGCACCGGTCGAGTGGTTACTAAGAAAAATGAGCCTGAACTTACACATGCAGAACGCGACTTGGCTTGTGAGCCGGGAATTGGCCGAAATCGCGGGCCCCTGGGACGAGCGTCTTCACTACGATCAAGACGGCGAATATTTTGATCGCGTACTCGTAGCTTCCGAAGGCACCCGCTTCGTACCGGAAGGCAAAGTTTTCTATAGGGTTAGCGGCACAAATCGTATCAGTTACATTGGGAATTCGGACAAGAAAAAAGAATCTCTGCTGCTGTCACTGAAGCTGCACGTTCAATATCTACGTTCGCTGGAAGATACCCCACGCGTCAGACAGGCTTGCCTTACATATCTCCAGAATTGGTACCACTATTTCTATCCGGATCGGCCGGAACTTGTTGCGGTACTTCAGAGCCTTGCCGCAGAACTTCAGGGCCACCTCGAACCGCCGGCTTTGCGCTGGAAATACGTTTGGATGAAATCCATATTCGGGTGGAAAACTGCTAAATGGGCTCAAGGCGCGCTTCCTCAATTTAAAGCCGCGGTGATCAGGCGCTGGGACAAGGCAATGTACACCTTAGAATCTCGCGAAGCGTCGTAAACCGCTCGACCAACGCTGAGGGTATCGCACAAATAATCGGCCGCGCGTTCCCGATGTCAGCTCAGATCAGCGCGGCAGACGCCGGTACAGCTTCCAACGGCTGCGCGCACTAACAAATTCTGCGCGGTATATGAATCGATCCGCCGGCGGTTCGTGGCGGAGAGTCAGAAAGGCAACGGCAGGCGGCGCGTGAGAGGACCACTCGCACAATTCAGGACGCTCCGCACTCATGCGGCGAGCATCGGATGGAGCGCCGCGTTCTGGGTGCGACTTCACGACGTTATGCTTCGGCACCTTAATTTTAAGCCAGCTCTCGCGATCCAGTTAAAGCCGCACAATGCCATCTACCCGCTTCGGATGCGTACGGGAAAGAGCAGCGACCGCGAGGTTCTGGGCCAAATTTTCATAAACTCAGACTACGAAGCTGTAGCTCTGACGAGTCCATTGTCAATTATCGATCTCGGAGCCAATGTGGGTTACACGAGCGCTTACTTCCTCTCGCGATATCCTCTGGCAAAAGTGCTTGCCGTGGAACCTGACCCCGACAATTTTCTGATCTGCCAGCGGAATCTTGCGCCGTTTGGTGCGCGCGCCACCGTGCTGCACGGCGCTGCATGGTCTGGAGCGGGTTCGCTGGCCGTCAAGAAAGGCGTCTTTGGCGATGGGCGCGAATGGGCGACCATAGTTTGCGCACCGACCGAAGCCAAAGCGGGCGATCCCATTGTGCAAGCCTATGACATCGATTCCTTGATTGCTCTCACGGATTCCCGCGACATTGATCTTTTGAAAATCGATATCGAAGGAAGCGAACGGGAGCTTTTCTCTCGCAATACCACCGCGTGGCTGCCCAAGGTAAAAAACATCTGTATTGAGCTGCACGGCGAGGAGTGCGCGTCCGCATTCTTCGCGGCTTTGTCCGAATTCGCCTACGAAATAAGCCGCTCAGGTGAGCTAACGATCTGCAATAACCTTCGGCGTCTGTCGACAGATGCCCAGCACGACGCTTGCGTCTCTGAGGCAACACCAAAAAAGAAATAGGATTGGGAGGGTGTGATCGTGGCGACCGCGACCCAGCAAGTAGACAGAATAAAGTCCATTTGGGGCGAGCACCTGGAAGTTGCCAACGCTTTGCCCGGCCTCGCGTCGGCCGTGTCCAACGCGATCGACATAATCTATACCTCCATGGTCGCGGGCGGATTGCTGATACTTGCGGGAAATGGTGGATCGGCGGCCGATGCGCAGCATATCGCCGCAGAGCTTACGGGCCGGTTCTTTATCGAGCGACGCCCGTTCCGCGCACTCGCGTTACACGGAAACTCTTCTAGCGTCACGGCAGTTGGTAACGACTACGGCTTCGAGCACGTGTTTGCTCGCGAACTAACCGCGCACGCGCGCCCGGGTGACGTTCTTCTCGCGATCTCCACAAGCGGCAACAGCCTGAATATTCTGCGCGCGATTGAAGCGGCTCGCGAGTGCAAGGTCAAGGTCATCGGAATGACAGGCGAGTCCGGGGGCAAAATGGCAACAGCGTGCGATCTTTGCCTGTGCGCTCCCTCCAAATCGACCCCTCGGATTCAGGAAATGCACATCACGATCGCCCACACGATCTGCGAGCTCCTCGAAGAACGGCTCGTCGGCGCATGAGCCAGGAAGCTCAAATCGTCACGCCGGATGTCGGTAAGGAGGCTTCTTCCGATTTGCCACAGATGGCTTCGCGTGCGCCCCATGAAATTTCGGTAACGCTGTTTACGGGCGGCGGCGACAGACCGTACGCGTTCGGCCTCGCAACCGAGTTGATGGCAAAAAATGCCCGCCTAGACGTGATCGCCGGGGATGATCTGGATTGCCCGGTGTTCCGCGGCAAGCCCGGCGTGAATTTCCTCAACCTGAGAGGCGATCAGAGACCCGATGTCAGTTTTTCAGAGAAGATGTCGAGGGTCGCGAAGTATTATGCCAGGCTGTTTCGATACGTCGCGACGGCCAAGCCGAAAATCTTTCATATCTTGTGGAATAACAAGTTTGAGCTGTTTGATCGAACGCTGCTGATGTTGCTGTATCGCGCTCTCGCAAAGAAAATTGTCCTTACCGTGCACAACGTGAATGCACGCAAGAGAGATTCAAACGATACGGCGCTCAATCGCCTCACGCTGCGAATCCAGTACCGGCTCGCCGACCATCTCTTCGTCCACACCGAACAGATGAAACGCGAACTCATTCAACAATTTGGCGTACGAGAAACTCGAATCACCATCATTCCGTTTGGTATCAACAATTCCATACCGAACACGAATCTCACGTCCGGCGATGCGCGTCACCGACTCGGGATTCGCGACGGCGAAAAGGCAATCTTGTTTTTCGGCAACATCACGCCGTACAAGGGCCTCGAATACCTGACAGCTGCGTTCCAACAACTTCGCGCCCGCCATCCGGAATATCGATTAATAATTGCCGGCTGGCCCAAAAACTGCGAAGCATACTGGAACACGATTCGGGAGTCGATCAAGGACGACATAGAGACCGGACGAATCATTCTGCGGGCGCACTATATTTCAGATGAGGAGACCGAGGTTTTCTTCAAAGCTGCCGACGTCCTCGCGCTGCCGTATAGGTACATCTACCAAAGTGGAGTCCTGTTTCTCGGATATAGCTTTGGCCTTCCCGTGCTGGCGACCGACGTAGGATCCCTCAAGGATGAGATCGTGGGGGGCAAGACCGGATTCGTGGTCAAGCCCGACGATCCGGCGGACTTAGCCAGAACCATCGAGCGTTATTTTGCGAGTGATTTATTCGCCGAGTTGGGCACTCGGCGCGAGACGATACGGACTTACGCCTCCGAGAAACACTCCTGGGACGTGGTCGGCAAGCTAACCATGGACGTTTATGCCCAATTGCTTCATATGCCCGTACAAACGAAGGTCTCGACCCGTCAGGAATCTAAGGTCACTCTCGACGTGAAAGCTCCCTCGTGATACCGAAGGCTTTGCATTATTGCTTTAACTTGTCATCTAATGACCATGGTAAGCCATGGAGCTTGGTTCATTATGCGTGCTTACGAAGCGCGGTTGAGCGTATAAGGCCTACTGATGTCTTTTTCTATTGCGAGCACGAGCCGACCGGCCCATGGTGGGAGCTTACTCGCGGAATTGTATCCCTAGAGCAAATACACGCCCCACGCGAGATATTCGGGAACCCGCTTCTGCACGTTGCCCATTGCGCGGACGTAGTTCGGCTCGAGAAGTTGTTGAGTAAGGGCGGAATTTACTTGGATATTGATGTATTCGTCCACGACACCTTCGATCGCCTGCTCGGACACGCTGCGGTGCTCGGCGAACAGGTCGCGGACGGTGCGGTCGTGGGACTGGGCAACTCGGTCATTCTGGCCGAGGCTGGGGCCCCTTTCCTCAAAAGATGGTACTCCGAATATCATTCGTTTCGCTCCAAGGGCAACGACATTTACTGGGACGAGCATTCTGTCAGGGTTCCGTACCGGCTTTCTAGGCAGTTCCCCAGCGAAATCACTATACTCCCGCACTTCGCATTTTTCTGGCCGACTTACAAGCCTGAAGATCTTTCGTTGATATTCGATACATCAGCTCCAATTGATGTATCAAGAGCATACGCAACCCACTTGTGGGAGACCCCCGCGTGGGAGGAATACCTCGAGCACCTGACACCCGGGCGAGTGCGCGAGGTTGACACAAACTTTCACCGCTGGGCACGTCCCATAGTCGCCGCGCTGCCCGATAACTATGGGGCCCCCACGGTCGCGGCGCGACTCAACTGCGGAATTCGCCGCCTCAAACGACGAGTTCGGTCGGCTATTCGTCAGTAGTCTACTTACTCAGCTAGCTTCAAGAGGCGTATAAATATAGTATTTCCTGCCGCGCTTTGGGAAAAGTCGAGGCCATATGGCTGATGTGTCGCAAAAAAAACGCCCGCTCTCGTCGCTTCTAGTGCAGCTTCGACATCGCCTGAAGCTTCGGGATCATTTGGCAAGTTTGGGCATCACCTATATCCCGGGCAGTAAGTTTCTTAAAGGCGTCCTTGACGGGTTCAGTGCGAGGGCCGGGGAAATCTTGACTTCGTGCCAAGGATTTAAGGTCTATGTCGATCCGATGGACGTAGGCATAGCTCAACATGTCATTTCTGATGGCGTTTATGAGCCGGGCACTACGGAGCTTTTCAAGAGCCTTCTGAAACCAGGCATGGTGGTTCTCGATGTCGGCGCCAACTTCGGTTACTACGGTCTAATTGCTTCGCGGATCGTGGGAAATAGCGGAGCCGTTTACGCCTTTGAACCGGAGCCGAAGAACTTCCGGTTGCTTAACAAAAACATAACCCTTAATAATTTTTCAAATATCATTCCTCTCCAGGTCGCCCTTTCAAATGAAGCAGGAAAAGCGACTCTCTTCCTTGACAAAACCAATCTCGGAATGCATTCCGTTCGACGAGGAAACATCATAGCGGATGGGGGTGTTGTTGAGGTTGAGACCACAACGCTGGACAATTTCGTTCAGACCAAAATGAAGAATGGGCGAGTTGACCTGATCACGATGGACGTCCAAGGAGCCGAAGAGCTTGTTATTGCCGGAGCAGAACAGACGCTGAGAAAAAACGATGTGAAGATAATTATGGAGTTCTGGCCGCACGGTCTGAGGAACATTGGGACCGATCCGCAAGAGCTGATCCATAAGTTGCGCGAGTACGGCTTCTCGATAACGCTGATCGATGAACCCGATCCGCATGTCGACCTGTGCGGACTAGCCGAGTTGCTTGAGAAAAGGGCGGATCCGGGTGCCTCTGTGAACTTGCTTTTGGAGAAGATGCCTACCGGGAACTCGTAGGCCGATCAGAAAAAGGAATTGCATCGTCGAAATCGGGCACCGGCGCCAAAAGCAAACGGCGGCCCAGAACCACATGGGTTCCGTCTCTTAGGTCATAACGAAGACGCACACTTTATTTCTGTCAACCAGTTCCGTCCCTCAAGCGAATCATGTCTGTTCAAGAACAAGTGGTGGACGTCCTCAACACCGACCATCTGCACGCAGACCTGCGCGGACGATCTGTCCGCGGAGGCTTGCAAACTCTCACATCTCAAAGCGCGCAGTTTGTAATTCAATCCGTTGCGACGGTGGTGCTGGCGCGTCTGCTGACGCCCGCTGACTTCGGACTGGTGGCGATGGTGTCCACCATTACGAACCTGGGACAAGCTTTTGCGGATCTTGGTCTGTCCGAAGCCACAATCCAGCGCAAGGAGATCACACACGATCAAGTAAGCGTACTCTTTTGGATCAATTTCGCGATCGGCCTGGGGCTGATGTTCGTGACCGCGTCGCTGGCACCTGTGTTCGTCAGGTTCTACCGAGACCCGCGCCTCATGGACATCACGCTGGCGATATCGTTCACGTTCCTGATCGGCGGTCTGAGAGTGCAGCCCGATGCGATTCTGAGGCGCCAGATGCGCTTCTCGGCCCTGGCATATCGAGATGTTGGAGCGTATGCCCTCGCCGTACCTGTTGCCATCGCAATCGCGTGGAGAGGAGGTAGCTACTGGGCGCTGGTCGCTCTGCCCCTAACGCTGAATTCGTTTCAGATGGTGGTGTCCTGGATCCTGGTCAAATGGACACCTAGTTTGCCTCGTAAGGGAACCGGAGTTGGATCGATGATCAGCTTCGGCGGAAACGTCGCGGCCTCCTACTTTGTAATGAGTGTGATTCGGAGTGCTGACAACATTCTAGTGGGCAGATATCTGGGTGCCGCGCCATTGGGATTCTACTCAAAGGCCTACAACCTGCTGATGTTGCCTCTCCGCCAGCTCAGCGGCCCAGCTGGTGCCGTCGCCGTCCCGGCGTTCAGCAGAGTTCAACACGACCCAGAACGATTCGCACGATTCTACCTGCGTGCCGTCAATCTCATCATGTGGATAAGCGCTCCCGCGTTCGCGTTCCTTTTCGTCGCAGCGCGACCGGTAATTATCCTCGCGCTCGGGCATCGATGGCTGGAAGCTGCTCCCGTTTTTCAGATACTTGTGATCTCCGCATTAGGTCAACTCCTGCTTGACTCGACCGTAATGCTGTTCATAAGCCGGGGGCAATCATCGCAACTCCTAAGACTCCTGCTACTCGTTTCTCCGGTCATCGTCGCCAGCTACGCAATCGGCCTGCCTTTCGGCATCAGGGGTGTTGCCCTTACAGGCTCCTTAGTATTGATTGCGCTTCTACCATGGATGCTCAAGTTCGCGTTTCGTGGCACAGATTTGACGTTGCCGCAATTGGGACGTAGCCTCGTCTACCCGGTTTCGCTTAGCATCGTCACGATCCTCGTAGCGAAACTTGCACTTCATTTACTGGTTCCGCAGCACGTAGTTTCACAACTTGTGGTCGTAGCGACGAGTTTCGCCGTCGCCTATTCCCTGTCGGCGCTGATTTCTCCAGTTCGAGCGGAGATGATGTCTCTCTGGAAATTATTAGGCGATTTGCGAGTGTCCAAGGGAATTGTCGATCCGGTTGTTTGAGTGTCCGCCGCGCGAACCTCAAAGATTCAGGCGTCCAGGCAAATTTACGTCGGCTGATTGAAGCAGCCTGCTCTCAACACAGATCACTCAAAAATTCACAGAACCCGATGAGCATTCATCAAATTGATCCTACGAAGGACCCGCGATGGGCGGAGCTCGTCGAATGGCATCCGAAAGCATCGGTCTTCCACACCGTCGGCTGGCTCCAAGCGCTTCGCAGCACCTACGGATATGAACCCGTGGCATACACGACCTCCGCGCCGACGGGTGATCTGAAAAATGGATTGGTGTTCTGTCGTATCGACAGTTGGCTCACCGGGCGTCGTCTTGTTTCTTTGCCTTTTTCCGATCACTGCGAACCTTTGTGCGACTCGGCCGAAGACGTCAACTTCCTAATCAGCTATTTACACAACTCCTTGGAACACCGGGGCTGGAAGTATCTTGAGGTTCGTCCGGTCGACGGGAACTTCGGACCGACATCTGGTGATAACGGTTTTCTGGCCATCGGGACTTATTTTCTGCACACGGTTGATTTACGTCCCGCCTTAAGCGAGGTCTTCCGTGGCTTCGACAAGAACAATGTGCAACGTCGAATTCACCGAGCCCAAAGGGCGAGCTTGGTTGAGAAATGTGGCAGGTCCGAAGATTTGCTCGCGGATTTCTACGCGCTGTTTACGATGACGCGGGGGCGGCACCGGCTGCCTCCCACACCGTACACTTGGTTTCAGAATCTGATTCACTTTCAGAACCAGGCGCTACAGATTCGGGTAGCATATAAAGACGACACCCCGGTCGCAGCGATTCTCACACTGCGATTTAGAGACGTCGTATACTTCAAGTACGGATGTTCCGATGCTCGATTTAATAGCCTTGGGGCTACGCCTTGGCTCTTGTGGAACGCGATTGAAGCAGCGAAATTGTCAGGAGCCAATAGTTTTGACATGGGACGTACAGAACAGCGTGACGTAGGCCTTCTTGCTTTCAAAAATCATTGGGTCCCCAAACCGAAGTGTTTGATCTATCTCAAATTTCCCTACACTTCGTCGATCGATTCCGTCGGCGGCTGGAGATTGGACATAGCGAAGCGCGTATTTTCATACATGCCGGATAAATTGCTGACGATTACCGGCAGATTGATCTACCGCCATATTGGTTGATCTGCTGTCGCAACGGGCGGCCCGGGGAGCTGAAGCTGCAAGAAACCATGTACTGGACCTTCAAAAGAAAGCTACATGCGGAGATGTGGGGTTAAGAAGCAGGACAGACCGGACTAAACAGGTCCGCAGCCGATTTGTTTGGTTACTTGATTCTTTGTCAATCTCTTCACCCTTGAGAGAAAAGGAATAGACCAAACCGTGATTCAAACTCTCGTGGAGTACTACCGCATCCCCGAGGACTCACTCGGAGATACGGCCCCAACTGCGGAATCGGGGGGCGGCGAAATCGGCTTCTTCCGATTTGGCGCCGAGAATATTTGCTTCGGGCACTCCCAGTCGGGTACGGCTGCGGACGTCGCAGGATCGGTACGTTTCGACGCGTTGAAAGATATTCGCCGCGAGGGCGCAGCGATTCGCTTACCCTTCGATCCCGCGGAGACAGTTCAGAATCTCCGCCTCGAGCGGTATCGGCAAACCATGATTCCGGGGAATGAAGTTTTCGCGGCGAGCGAACCCATCCGCAAGCTGTACTATCTTTTCAGAGACGCCTTGCCGGCTTCGATTCGTCACCAATTGCAGAAAGCTTACTTCCGTGACTGGCGGAAATTGCCGTTTCCCGCATGGCCCGTGGATTCTACTGTCGATAGCGTACATGAAAAGGTTCTTCGGCTTTCCATGCAAGCGGCCGGCATAGAAAAAGTGCCGTTTATCTGGTTTTGGCCCGGAGGCGCCCCAGGTTGTTTGATCATGACGCACGATGTGGAAACATCGGTGGGCCGGGATTTTACGACTGATTTAATGGACCTCGACGAGTCTTATGGGATCAGAGCCTCATTTCAGGTGATTCCTGAAAGACGTTACGAGGTTTCAACAGAATACGTTGCGGAGATCAAGCAGCGCGGATTTGAGTTCAACATTCACGACTTGAACCATGACGGCCGTCTGTACCAAGATCATGACGAGTTTCTTCGAAGGGCCGCGACGATCAATGCATATGTTCGCAAGTATGACGCACGCGGTTTCCGCGCCGGCGCAATGTATCGCAACCTAAATTGGTACGATGCATTCGAGTTCTCTTACGACATGTCCGTGCCCAATGTTGCGCATCTAGAGCCAAAGCGCGGCGGCTGTTGCACGGTGATGCCCTACTTTATAGGCAAAATTTTGGAGCTGCCGTTGACCACCGCGCAAGACTACTCCATGTTCCACATCCTGAATACCTATTCGATTGAGCTTTGGAAAAAACAGCTCGATCTCATCTGGCAAAAAAACGGACTCATGAGTTTTATCGCGCATCCCGATTATTTGGTTGATCGTAGGGCGCGAGGCGTCTATGAGGAGCTGCTGGACTACCTGCGGCAAATGATCGCGAAAGATCGAATATGGGCTGTATTGCCGAGAGATGTTGACGATTGGTGGAGAGCCAGGAGCAAGATGAAGCTTGTGCGGAATCGCGATGGCTGGGGCATCGAAGGTGCGGGCGCCGAAAAGGCGCGAGTCGCCTTCGCTTCTGTTGAAGGCGATCATCTTGTTTACGAACTTAGCGAAACCCGCGATCAAGCAGGCGTACGAGGATTGGCGTGATCTCTAAACTCCCAGCCGGGAATTTTCAACGCCGAAGCGAATTTACCGGCTGGCAGCTGCGTTGCTCGTGCTCGCATTAACTTGACATCTTCTTTCAGCGACGCGGAAATCGGAGTACGGCAGCACGCGCAGTTTGGAGAGCACTCGGTTTCAGGAGCACTCATGTTAATAATCCCAGCGATGGCGCACGACCTGGTACGGAGGGAGTCGATATGATAACCGTTGATGTCACGATTTTAGGAGCTGGCCCCTACGGACTGGCCGCGGGCGCACATCTGCGCCAAATCAAAGGCTTGGAGATGCGGATCTTCGGCGAGCCGATGGGATTTTGGAAGAACCACATGCCGGAAGGCATGCTTTTGCGCTCGCCCTGGGCCGCGTCACACATTTCGGATCCGCAACAAGCTCTCACCATGGATGCGTTTTCCGGCCGGAATGGCTCCGCCGTCCCGACTCCGATTCCACTCGATCGTTTTGTTGAGTACGGACTCTGGTTTCAGAGTCAGGCTGTCCCCGACGTCGATCGTCGCAAAATCACTCGAGTCGAAAAGAATTCAAATGGATTCCTTGTGACCGTAAACGACGGCGAGCAATTCCGTTCGCGCCGTGTTGTTGTCGCCGCGGGGATTGGATCTTTTGCGCGCCGCCCGCCGCAATTCGAAGAGCTGCCGTCTAGCCTGGTCACTCACGTCTCGGATCAAAGCGATGTACGTCGATTCGCGGGTAAGCGAGTTGCAGTTGTTGGCGCCGGGCAAAGCGCTCTCGAATCCGCGGCTCTCATACATGAAGCCGGAGGCGACGTCGAAGTAATCGTTAGAGCTCCGAATGTGCACTGGCTCGGTTGGCGGGCAAGACTTCAGAAGTTGGGTCCGATCGCCAGTCTCTTATATTCCCCGTTTGATATTGGCCCTGCGGGCGTTAGCCGTATTGTTGCCATTCCAGATTCGGTTAAATATTTTCCGCGAAGCATTCAAGACGCATTTCGCAGACGTGCGCTTCGCCCGGCCGGGGCACGATGGCTTGTGGATCGATGTAAACACATTCGCTTTTCGAGCGATCGCTTTGTGGAGTCTGCGGTAGTGTCCAGCGAAGGGTTGCATCTTCGCTTGAACGACGGAACTGTCCGAGAAGTGGACCACGTTCTTCTCGGCACGGGTTATCGCGTGGATGTTACGCGTTATCCATTTCTGCCGTCCGAGCTGAGCCAAACTTTGGCTCAGGTCAATGGCTTTCCGAAGCTTACAGTGGGGTTCGAATCGTCGATTCCGGGCCTTCATTTTATGGGCGCGCCTTCTTCATGGAATTTTGGCCCGCTGATGTTTTTTGTTTGCGGGACTGATTACGCCGCGAGCAGACTCGCCCGCCACCTCGAGACTCACTCATCGCGAAACGGGTCTCACTGAAACTATTCGCCTTCCGGGCGAAAGGCAAAATGTCGAATAATTCAAAACTGCGAAAAGACTCGACCGCAAGCGAAGCGGGTGCCGTAATCGTTGGCGGCGACTTCCATGGGCTGGGCATCATTCGGAGCCTGGGGCGGCATGGGGTCCCTCTTTGTGTTGTTGACGACGAGTACTCGATCGGACGCTTTTCGAAATATGCGACCTTCACAGCGCATGCCCCTAACCTTCGGAAAGAAAAGGAAACGATAGATTTCATTTTGGAGATAGGGCACCGGAGGAACCTGAAAGGTTGGGTGCTTTTCCCCACGCGCGATGAGCACGTGGTCGCATTTTCGCGGCACAAGAAAGAACTCTCGGAGTTATTCCGAGTTCCTACGCCGGATTGGGAAACCACTAAATGGGCGTGGAACAAGTGGAACACCTACTCTTTGGCGCAGAAACTTGGCATACCCATTCCACAGACGTGGTGCCCGCGGTCCATCGAGGACATCGACGCCATTGATGCGGAATTTCCTCTCGCCGTAAAACCCTCCGTTAAGGAGGACTTTTTCTATGCCACGAAGGCAAAGGCTTGGCGTGCGAACAATCGTGACGAACTCAAAGAAATGTTTCGAAAGGCTTCAGTCCATGTCGGATCAAATGAGGTTTTAGTTCAGGAAATAATTCCGGGAGACGGCACAAGCCAATTCTCGTCCTGTGTGTTTATGAAAGACGGCAACGCGATAGGGACTATGGAGGCGCAGCGCTGGCGCCAGCATCCGCCTGAGTTTGGTCGCGCGGCTACCTTCGTCGAAAGCATCGAACTCCCGGTCGTTTTGGAACCGACGCTGAAATTTCTGCGCGCAATCAATTACTATGGTCTGGCAGAAACGGAATACAAGCTCGATCCGCGAGATGGGAAGTATAAGCTGTTGGATGTCAATGCCAGAACTTGGGGATTTCACGCCTTGGGATTGCCCGCGGGAGTGGACTTTTCCTATCTCTTGTATGCTGATCAAGTGGGCAAAGCGGTCGAGACGTGCCACGGTCGGTCCGGTGTCGGTTGGATACGCATGGTTACGGATGTTCCGACCAGTCTCGGAAGTCTCTGCGTCGGACGCCTCGGCATGAAAGCCTATTGGCGATCGTTGATGGATTACAGCGTAGAGTCGGTCTTCAGCTCCGACGATATACTTCCAACTCTGGCAGAAATTGCCTTACTCCCGTACTTGGCCGTCAAACGGGGCTATTGATTGGTCTGCGTGGCGGAGTTCTTCGTGATCCAATCGGCATGATTTTCCATGAGACCAAATTATCGGGGGTGTTCGAGATTGGCATCGAGGCCAAACATGATGAGCGCGGATTTTTCGCGCGCACTTGGTGTCAGAACGAGTTCAAAGCACACGGACTGAATCCCCTGCTGGCGCAGTGTAGTGTTTCTTTTAACAGGCGAAAAGGAACGTTACGTGGCATGCACTACCAAGCGGCGCCATGCGCGGAAGCGAAGCTCGTGCGCTGCACGCGAGGAGCGCTGCATGATGTAGTCATCGATCTGCGCGCTGAATCGAGAACATTCAAAGAGTGGATCGCGGTCACGCTGACGGCGGAAAAACATAACATGGTCTATCTGCCCGAAGGATGCGCACACGGCTTCCTGACTTTGGCAGATGACACTGAAGTGTTCTATCAAATATCCGAATTTTACGACGCGCAGTCAGCGCGCGGAGTTCGGTGGGATGATCGTACCTTTCGGATTGACTGGCCAAACCGGCCTGAAGTGATTTCCGAACGAGACCGTGCCTATCCGAATTTCGAATGACGCGATGGGTCTACTGAAAGAATTCGATCGCAAGGATCGCGCCAAGCTTGGCGATGAGCTGCATCGTTTCGCTGCGGAACTTTACGCGATTTGCCGAAGTATCACCGGGGACGGCATACGACGCACGTTCTCGATTATAGGTGACCGTATTCCACTGAAAACCTTCGAAGTTCCAACCGGAACCCAAGTCTTCGATTGGACCGTTCCTAAAGAATGGAATATCCGCGACGCCTATATCAAAGATTCGGGCGGCAAGCGGATCGTGGACTTCCAGGCGTCCAATTTGCACGTTCTGAATTACAGCGCGCCGATCCACGCAAAAATGTCGCTCCAAGATCTCAAACCTCATCTGTTTACGATTCCGCAGAAACCTGATTGGACTCCCTATAGGACGTCATATTACAAAGAAGACTGGGGATTTTGCTTGTCCGACAATCAGATGCTGGCTCTCTTGGACGGAGAGTATGAGGTTCGTATCGATTCCAGGTTGGAAGATGGAAGTCTGACGTACGGCGAGTGCTATCTTCCCGGCCAATCGAGCGACGAAGTTCTGATTTCGTGTCACGCTTGCCACCCGTCCCTGGCGAACGACAATCTTTCCGGCCTGTCTGTTGCCGCCTTTCTGGCGCAGCTTCTATCCGAACAGGAGCGGCGCTACTCGTATCGCTTTCTGTTCATTCCCGGAACAATCGGCGCGATTACCTGGCTCGCGCAAAATCAAGCCAACGCCAAACGCATCCGCCACGGTTTAGTTTTGACGGGAATCGGAGACAAGGGCAAATTTCACTACAAGAAGAGTCGTCAAGGAGACGCGGAGATCGATCGGGCCGCGGCTCACGTTCTGACCCACATCACCGAATCTCACGAAATTCTAGAATTCTCGCCATACGGATACGATGAGCGCCAGTATTGCTCTCCAGGCTTCAATCTGGCTGTTGGCTGCCTGATGAGGAGTGTCTGGGGCAGCTATCCCGAGTACCATACGTCGGCTGACAATCTGGATTTCATACACCCGCTTCAACTCGCCGAATCGCTACGCGTGTGCTCCGCTATCGTGGAGGTTCTCGAACGCAACAAGCGCTATCGCAACCTCAATCCGTACTGTGAGCCTCAGCTTGGACGGCGAAACCTCTATCGCTCTACGGGCGGCGATTCAATCGGATCGGAAATAAACGCGCGCCTATGGGTGTTAAATCTTTCCGACGGAGAGCATTCGCTGCTGGACGTTGCGGAGCGCTCCGGCCTGCCATTTGCCGCGATCTCTGACGCGGCGGAGTTGCTGCTCCAGCATGAGCTGCTCGCTGTGGTGCCGGACGAGAAGCGCGAATCTACTCGCAGAATTCCTTTGACTGAAGACGACTTTCGGCCCTCGCAGTCGTTTTCTGGCCGCAAACCGAAATTGAATCTGTAACGCAAGGAGCTCTATGAGAATTCTATTGACTGGTCACAAAGGCTACATCGGTTCGGTAGCCGGCCCCATGTTGCTTTCCGCAGGTCATGAAGTGGTGGGACTGGACACCGATCTATTTCAAGGTTGCGATTTCGGAAAATCTCCAGCGGAAATTCCGGAAGTGCGCAAAGACCTGCGCGATCTCTCGCAGTCAGACCTCGCTGGCTTCGACGGCGTTTTGCATTTTGCGGCATTGTCGAACGATCCGTTAGGCGATCTTGATCCGAAACTGACGTACGACATTAACCACGTCGCTTCTGTTCGCCTCGCTGAGTTGGCCAAGGCCGCGGGTGTTAAGCGATTTGTATTTTCGTCGTCCTGCAGTACGTATGGCGCTGCCGGTGACGCAATCCACGACGAATCGGCGCCACTAAATCCCGTCACACCCTACGGAGATTCAAAGGTGTTAGCTGAGCGCGACATTGCCCTCCTCGCAAGCGCCAATTTCAGTCCTACTTTCATGAGGAACGCTACCGCATACGGCGCATCTCCGCGGCTCCGTTTGGATATCGTGCTAAACGACTTCGTCGCTTCCGCGCACACCACCGGAAAAATCGTCATCAGGAGCGACGGCACACCGTGGCGCCCAATCATTCATATTCGGGACATTGTCGCTGCGGCGATCGCGGCATTCGAAGCGCCCCAAGGCGCTATTCACAATGAAACATTCAATGTGGGTCGCGCGGAGGAGAATTACCGAGTCAGCGAATTGGCCGCGATTGTCGCCGAGACTGTCCCCGGATCCAGCGTTGAATACGCTCCTGGCGGCGGGCCGGACCTCCGTTGCTATCGCATCAGCTGCGCGAAAATCGCCCGAGTCTTGACCGGATTTTGCCCTCACTGGACCGCTCGAAAGGGCGCACAGGAACTCTACGACGCCTATCGAACCGCCGGACTTACTCGAGAGGATATGGAGGGCGGCCGCTTCACGCGCCTCAAGCGCATCCGCACCCTAATGAAGGACGGGCACTTGGACCCTTCCCTGCACTGGGCAAATAGTGGCAAAGCTTTTCCGATAGTATCCAGCGATTCGGCACACTCCACCCAGAACCCGGCTTGACATCGCACATCCTCACTGCAATTAATCCCTTATTTTACAGATACTTACGGTAGTTCCGGCGGCGGCGAATTACTATTGAATATGGCCCACTTTGGTCGGACAATTGCGACGTTACGGTACAAGCGCACTCCGATACGTAGCGCTAATGGCGGTAGCCTGTCCCCCCGGTGTCCATCGGATCGCGCATCCTTTCCCGACGGCAACGACAGCCTAGGCCGGGACGCCAAAGCGCACGAGATGACTCTGCTGAGCTTTGGCGAATATCGGGCACCGAGGCCGGTATTGCGCCGCACTTACATGCCAGTAGTGGCTCTTCACTTGTAAGCGACGTAGGAACAGATGGCGACGGCAACAATCACTGACCACATGCCGCAGCAAACCGCGTCCAAGAAGTGCCGCTTTTGCGGTGCGCTTGTGCAGCGCACATTCGTCGATCTAGGAATGTCTCCGCTTTGCGAGTCCTATCTATCCGCAACCGATATCGAGCGTGGCGAGACTTACTATCCGCTCCACGCTTACGTCTGCGAAAAATGCTTCCTGGTTCAGTTGGAGCAGTACGAGAGCGCGGAGAATATCTTCAGCGACTACGCATATTTCTCCTCCTACTCTGATTCGTGGCTCAAGCACTGTCAGAACTATTGCGACAACATGGTCAAGCGGCTTGCGCTCGGCCATCAAAGTTTCGTGGTGGAAGTAGCCAGCAATGATGGCTATCTTCTCCAATATTTCGTGCGCCGGAGTGTGCCGGTGTTAGGGATCGAGCCGGCGGCGAACGTGGCAAAAGCGGCCGTTGAAAAGGGAGTTCCTACGCTCGTCCGGTTCTTCGGAGTGGATACGGCCACCAAACTCGCTGCCGAGGGACGCTACGCCGATCTGGTTCTGGGAAACAATGTGTTGGCGCAGGTTCCGGACTTAAACGATTTTGTCGAAGGCCTCAAGATTCTGCTGAAACCCGAGGGAGTTTTGACGCTTGAGTTCCCTCACCTGCTGCGCTTGATCGAGCACAATGAATTCGACACAATTTACCACGAGCACTTCTCGTATTTTTCAATGCTCACCACTGTACGCATCCTGGAAGAGCATGGCTTGAGGGCATTCGACGTCGAAGAGTTGCCGACGCATGGCGGCTCGCTCAGAGTATTCGCATCCCGGGCAGAAGCTCGCACTCACGAAGTTCAAGCGAGCGTATCGAAATTGGTTGCTGATGAGGAGCAGGCCGGCCTGGCTTCGCCCGAAGGTTACGCTAACTTTGCCTCTCAAGTGAAGCAAACCAAGTGGGCGCTTCTCGAATTTCTTTTGACGGCGGCCAAACAAGGAAAAAAGGTTGCAGGCTACGGTGCGCCCGGAAAAAGCGCCACGCTGTTGAACTATTGCGGTATCGGACGCGATCTGATCGAATACACGGTCGACCGGAGCCCTCACAAGCAGGGCCGATTCCTGCCCGGCAGCCATATTCCCATCTTTCATCCCGATCGAATCCGGGAAACCAAACCCGACTACGTCGTCATCTTGCCTTGGAACTTGAAAAACGAAATCATGGAACAATTACAATTCATCCGGAAGTGGGGCGGCCGCTTCGTGGTGCCGATCCCAAAAGTTACTGTGTGCTAGGTGAGGGGCGAAGGAGTAACCATGAAAGTCGTACTTTTCTGCGGCGGCGAGGGAATGAGGCTCCGGGGTTATTCGGAAGACGTCCCGAAACCCATGGTGACCATCGGTTCGCGTCCAGTCCTCTGGCACGTGATGAAGTATTATGCCCATTTCGGTCACAAAGACTTCATTCTTTGCCTCGGCTATAAGGCCAACGCAATCAAAAGTTATTTCCTCGACTACGAGGAATCTGTGTCGAACGATTTCGTATTCTCGCATGGCGGCAAGAATCTCCAGTTCATGCAAAAAGATATCGACGATTGGAATATCACGTTCGTTGACACAGGATTGCGTTCGACGATTGCGGATCGATTGAGCATGGTCGAACCGTACTTGAACGGCGATGACATTTTTCTCGCTAACTACAGCGACGGTCTTACGGACTTCCCCCTACCGCGAATGATCGAGGATTTCTCCGGCCGCGACAGCTACGCTTCCTTCCTGTCCGTGCAGCCGCGGTCGAGCAGCCTAGACACCGTCCAGACGAGCGAAGACGGCTCGGTGCACTCGATTAGGTGTATGAAGGACGCGAACATCTGGGTTAACGGCGGCTACTTCGTCTTGCGTCGCGAAATATTCCGATACATCAAGCCGGGCGAAGAACTCATTTACGAACCGTTTCAGCGATTGATCGCCGAAGGCCGTGTGTGGTCGCCGCGTTATCACGGCTTCTGGCAGTGCATGGATACCTTTCGGGATAAGCAGATTTTGGATGAGCTGGACGCGTCGGGCACGGCACCCTGGCGCGTGTGGAAGAACGGACGGTCGGCGCCCCGAGTCGTCGCGTAATTGAGAACAATGGCGGCGCGCTGCGTTCACGATGTGATGGCTGGTGGCGCTCAACATTCAAGCGAACAAAAGAGGTTAGGCCAATGAACTTCTTCGTCGATTCAAAAATGAGTGATGATGATCGCAGGAAGCAACTCTACCAGGGCGCAATTTTCTTTAATACGCCGTCTGAAAACGCGGCGAAGCTCTGCGAGTTGGCGCGGGAATTGGTCGAAGCTGCGTTCGCGCCGCTCGATCCTCGCAAAGTTCAGGACGCCATGCCCTCCGAGCGAAGCGCGGAGATTCTCTCGGTATTGAAGCCGAAATTTATTCATCATTCAAAAGCTAAGGAATGCATTCAAGGAATGCTCGCTGAAATGGGCTGCAACCTTGAAAAGACTTATTTCGATGTTCCTCGGCTGCGCACCGCGTTCCCTGGCGACTACTTGAAAACTGGTATCGCTTATGCGTTCCATCCCCATCGAGACACCTGGTACTCGGCGCCCTTCTGCCAGATCAACTGGTGGATGCCGGTTTACCCGATCAATCCTGATAATTGCATGGCCATTCATCCTCACTATTGGGACCATCCAATTCGGAACGGCTCGAGCCAATATAATTATTTCAAGTGGAATCTGGAAAGCCGTCACAATGCGGCGCAGCACGTCAAGACCGATTCGCGTGTTCAACCGAAGCCGGAAGAACCGGTCGAATTGGATCCCCAGTTCCGATTGCTCTGCGAACCCGGCGCCGTTTATCAGTTCTCGTCCGCGCAGTTGCATTCAACGGTGCCGAACACATCGGATTTGACGCGCTACAGTATCGATTTCCGAACGGTTCATCTGGACGATGTCTGGACCCGGACCGGCGCGCCTAACATCGATTCGGCGTGCACTGGAACATCGATGGGCGATTTCTTGAAGGGAACGGATTTCTCTCATCTTCCATCGGAGGCGCTTGCGCTGTATCACGACGGGACGGAGATTCAGTACGCTTCTCCGGCCGTATTGGTTGAAAAGGTCGCGCCGCTTCCACGGTGACACAGGCGCTATGGGAAAGTCTCCGAGCGCCTTGCTTCAAGCTCAAATCGCCACGAAAGGCTTCTGACTTCGGGTAGAGCATGCTCCATTTCACACTTGAGGAAGATGCCGCGGCGGAATTGAAAGTCCTGTGCGTTGGCGCGCACTCCGACGATATTGAGATCGGCTGCGGCGGCACGCTGTTACATCTGAAAGCGGCATTTCCACGATTGAAATTTTACTGGGCAGTTCTCAGCGCTTCCGATCTCCGCGCCCAAGAAGCGCGAAAAGCCGCGGAGCTATTCACCGCGGGCTGCGAGAAGGAAGTCATTCTTAGAAATTGGCGAGACGGTTTTCTGCCCTACAGCGGCATCGAAGTGAAAGAATTGTTCGAGGAGATTAAAGGTCAAGTGAGTCCCGACGTGATCTTCACGCATTGGCACGGTGACGCTCATCAGGACCACCGGTTAATTTCCGAACTTACCTGGAACACGTTTCGAGACCATCTCATTTTGGAATACGAAATTCCAAAATACGACGGGGATCTGGGCCGGCCCAATGTGTTCGTTCCCCTTGAGGCGCCACTTTACGATCGCAAGATCGACTATTTGTTCGAGGCATTTGAATCCCAACGTAAAAAACGTTGGTTTGATCGCAACACCTTCTTAGGCCTTATGCGAATCCGCGGCATGGAATCAAATTCTCCCAGCGGCTTCGCAGAAGCCTTCCACGCCCGAAAAGTGGCGATTCGATAGATCGCCCCCTCATAACCGTCGAAATGGCCGGCTCAAAAAATCAGGTCACGACCTCAACTATGAATCCCGTCGCTCGGAAGGACTTCTCCAAGTCCCAGAGTCTGCAATCCAGGGCTCATCGGATCATTCCGGGCGGCGCGCACACGTACTCGAAGGGCGACGATCAATTTCCTGAGCGGGCGCCCGGCTTCATCGTCCGCGGCAAGGGCTGCCATGTGTGGGATTTGGACGGGAATGAATTCATAGAGTACGGGATGGGCTTGCGTGCGGTGACCCTCGGCCACGGTTTTGAACCCGTTGTGGAAGCCGCGTACAAGCAAATGCAACTCGGAGTCAACTTCACACGCCCCGCGAAGATCGAAGTGGACCTAGCCGAGGCATTGCTCGGAATTGTCGACGGCGCCGACATGGTGAAGTTCGCCAAAAACGGCTCCGATGTCACCACAGCCGCGACGAAGCTGGCCCGCGCTCATACGGGCCGCGACCTCATCGCCGTCTGCTCGGACCAACCGTTCTTCTCCACCGACGATTGGTTCATTGGCACAACGGAAATGAACGCCGGCATCCCTCAAGCGATCATCGATATGACGCTGAAGTTCCATTACAACAATCTCGCAAGTTTGCAGGCGTTGTTCAACCAGCATCCCGGCAAGATTGCGTGTGTCTTGATGGAGGTGGAAGCAGCGACTCCGCCAGCTCCCGGATTTTTGCAAGCAGTCAAAGATCTCTGCGAGGAGCACGGCGCCGTACTCGTCTTCGACGAAATGATCACTGGATTCCGCTGGGATATGGGTGGAGCACAAAAGTTCCACGACGTCGTTCCGCATTTGTCGACGTTCGGCAAGGCTCTGGGGAACGGCTTCGCGATCTCCGCTCTCGTTGGCAAGCGTGAGATCATGCGACTGGGCGGCCTGGATCATGACCAGCCCCGCGTCTTCCTGCTCTCTACGACCCACGGCGCCGAAACGCACGCGTTAGCCGCGTCGATCGAGACGTTGCGAATCTATCGAGAACGCAATGTGGTTGAATTTCTCTGGAAGCAAGGCAATCGCCTCAGTGCGCTCGTCAATAAATCGATCGCCGAAAACGGCCTTGAAAAATCTTTCCGGTTAGTCGGGCGGCCATGCAACCTCGTCTACTGGGCGCTGGATCGGGATGGCAACCGTTCCGATGCTTTCCGCACTTTGTTCATGCAGGAATTGATCCTTCGCGGGGTGATCGCGCCTTCGTTTGTAGTTAGTTTTTCGCACACCGACGCCGACATCGATCGAACCGCCGAAGCGGTCTACGGTGCTCACATCGTTTATCGCAAGGCGCTCGACGAAGGAATCGAAAGATATCTGGAGGGACGCCCCGTCAAACCGGTGAACCGCCGATTCAGCTAGCGGACCGTCAGGTGTGGTAACTCATGAGCGAGGATCTCCAGGAACTGTACCGGTATCGTGAGCTGCTCTTCATGATCGCGTATCGCGACGTCAAAGTGCGGTACAAACAGTCGATCATGGGATTTATGTGGGCCGTGCTGATGCCGGTTTTGATTGTGATGGCCGGCATCGTCGTGCGGTTCGCGTATGCTCTCGCGTCGCACGTGCCCCTTCAGACTGCGGATATCGCGAGTGTGGCCGTGAAGTCACTCCCGTGGGCATTTCTGGTGTCGAGTATCCGCTTTGGCTGTAACAGCCTCATCGGAGCGAATACGAACCTTGTTACCAAGGTCTATTTCCCAAGGGAAATCTTCCCGTTGGCCGCCGTGCTTTCGAGCTTTTTTGATTTTCTTGTCGCGTCGGTCGCGCTGACGATCTTCCTTGCGGTGATGAGGGTTGGATGGAGCGCCTATCTCGTGTGGGTTCCGGTGCTGCTTGTGAACATGGTGGCGCTGGCCGCCGGTATCGCGATGCTGGTATCCGCCGCCAGCCTTTTCTTCCGCGACGTGAAGTATATTGTCGAAGTATTCTTGACGTTTGGTATTTTCTTTACGCCAGTGTTCTACGATGTCAGCATGTTCGGAGCTAAGGCCAAGTGGCTGTTGCTCAACCCTATCGCCCCAATTCTGGACGGGCTGAGCACTTGCATCGTCCGCCACCAATCTCCAAATCTGCATTGGCTCACGTATAGCTCCCTGTTCGCGGCGGCTTCGCTGCTCTTCGGATACGTATTTTTCAAACATCTTGAGCCGGCCTTCGCGGAGAGTATATGACCGGAGTGCTTCATGTCTGATATTGCCCTCCGCATGGAGCACGTTTACAAGAAATTCCGAAAAGGGGAGATTTTCGACTCGCTGCGCGACCTGATCCCCGCACTGACCGGAAAAATGTTTCGACAGCAGGAACTAAGCAAAAGCGACCGGCGAGAATTCTGGGCTCTGCAAGACATCTCGTTCGAAGTGAAGCGGGGAGAAGCATTTGGCATCATCGGCCACAATGGCGCCGGAAAAAGCACCGCGCTGAAGATCCTGAGCCAGATCATGAAGCCCACCAAAGGCCGCATGGTTGTGAACGGACGCCTTTCCGCGCTGATTGAAGTCGGCGCCGGCTTTCATCAGGACCTAACTGGGCGAGAAAACATATTTTTATACGGCACGATTCTGGGAATGTCCAAGCGCGAGATCCAGTCGAAGCTGGATCGCATCATTGCGTTTTCGGGGCTTGAGGAATTCGTTGACACGCCGGTAAAACGTTACTCTTCCGGAATGTACGCCAGGCTCGGATTTTCGGTTGCCGCGCATGTCGATCCAGACGTGCTTATCGTCGATGAAGTGCTTAGCGTCGGCGACTATCTTTTCCAAAACAAATGCATGGAACGAATGAAGGAGGTTGTCCGCGGCGGCGCGACCGTTCTCTATGTCTCTCACAACTTGAAAAGCGTCGCCGAATTCTGCCATCGCTGCCTCTTGCTGGAAAAAGGGCGCACCACGATGATCGGACCAACCGAGGAAGTGGTCTCCAGCTATTTGAGCGGAACTCGAAGCAATCACACGGCGGATCCTGGCTCATCGCCGGTCAACATTTCGAAAGTCACCGTTCGTGACGAATTCGGAGAATGCGCTCGGTTTCGGTCTGGCCAGAAAGCGTGGATTGACATCGAATTGCGCGCTCACGCGCGTTGCGCCAACCTGTCTCTAAGTATCTACATCACCAATGACGAACACGCGAGCGTCTTCGACACTTCTACCGAGCGCCTTGGCCACGGCAATTTTACTCTCGAAGAAGGTGACTCTTTTATGTGTACCTTTGAGATGACTCTGAACATGGCGTCCGGCATTTATCACCCGTCGATTCTGATTTACCGCTACGACACCCAAACCGAGTTCGACAGATGGGCGCCTGCGGCAACGATCTATATGAGTTCCGAGGACGACGTCCGCGGAACGGTGCATTGCTTCCCGAAGGTTGTGCGGCAGGAGATTCGCGCAGCTTCGCACGTGAACATCGCCCGAGGATAGCAACGCCTGGGCCAGTTGAACTTTCTTCAATTAAGGATTTCTCGCGAGGCAGAAGCTTCACTGTGACTCTCCAAAACCAAACCGTTAGTTTGGCCGACTATCTTGAAGCGAGCGCCCTACGCTTCCCGGAACGCGCCGCCGTAGTGAATCCGGACGGGACCGAAATCTCTTTCCGTGACCTCGACACGCGCGCTGATCGAGTTGCCGCGTTCCTCACCACCCACGGCGTCAGCCCAGGTGATCGCGTGGCGTTGCTCATGCCAAAATCCGCGGACACTGTCGCGATCTTTTTTGGCATCCTCAAGGCGCGGGCCGCATATGTTCCAGTTGATTGGACCGCCCCGTCGGCGCGCGTGCAAACCATACTTGATGACTGCGACGCGCGGACGGTATTTGTTGACGCACGCGTGCTCGATAAGTTGGGTGCGGCGGCTGATGCTTTGAACAACTTAATCGTGTTGGGCGGATCGATCGAACATACCAAAACTACAGATCGCTCCGGAACTACGAGTTGGGGAGCGGTGTTGACACACAACGTGCCACCCCCCTCGCGCGCTGACCGGACCCGCATCGATTTGGCGTACATCCTATATACCTCCGGCTCGACGGGCATTCCCAAAGGTGTAATGCTAAGCCATGGAAACGCACTGAGCTTTGTGGACTGGTGTTCCGCGGCATTTCAGCCGCACGAAACCGACAGGTTTAGTAGTCACGCTCCCTTCCATTTCGATCTTTCGATTCTAGACCTCTACGTGCCACTGAAGCACGGCGCGTCAGTGCATTTGATTGACGACGAAACGGGCAAAAATCCGAAGGAACTGGCGAAATTTATCGCGCACCGCGAATTGACGGTTTGGTACTCCACTCCCTCGATTCTGCACCTCCTTGCATCGATCGGAAATTTAAAGCGTTTCGACTATTCCAAACTGCGATTGGTTCTCTTCGCCGGTGAGGTATTTCCGGTGAAACATCTGCGCCAATTGACACAGTACTGGCCTGCGCCGCATTACTACAATCTTTATGGACCGACCGAGACCAACGTGTGCACCTATGCGCCGATTCCTTCGCGCGTGCCCGACGAGCGCACCGAACCGTATCCTATTGGTCGAGCGTGCAGTCACTGCGCCGCCTCGGTCCTGGGCGTCGATGCCCGGCCCGTAGCCCCCGGAACGGAGGGCGTGTTGTACATCGCCGGTGAGTCCGTGTTTCGCGGCTATTGGAACCGATCCAAAGAGACCGCCGCGGCGTTCCTTCTTCGCGACGGTCAGCGCTGGTATTCAACCGGAGATGTCGTCCGCGAAGATCCCGATCAAGGATTTATCTATGTTGGGAGACGTGACCGCATGGTGAAGCGGCGCGGATACCGAATCGAACTCGACGACATCGAATCTGCCCTTTACCGCCATGAACAAATCCGCGAGGCCGCGGTAACAGCCTCCTCTCCTGGCGGAGCAGAAGTTAAAATCGTAGCGTACCTGGTTGCCAGCGGCGAACCGGGGCCCGGCATCGTCCAAATGAAGATTTTCTGCGCAAATCAGCTGTCGGCATACATGAATCCCGATGTCTTCGTATTTCTTCCCAAATTGCCGCGCACATCCACGGACAAAGTCGATTACCAATCGCTGAAGCGCCAGTTTGAACAGAAATTCGCAGAGACATTTTGCAAATCATGACGCGGCGCCTATGGATTAGGGGCTCCGAGTTTTCGAGAGTATAAAACAAAAATTCTCCCCGCAGTTCACTTACAGCCCCGCGCGAATCGATTGGAACGCACCCTTGATCGGAAACTTTTAATGAACGCCGCGAACCCAACGGATTCTTCACCTTTATCCAGCGGCGTGCAGCTGGCGGCGGAGCTTTCGGCGGAGCGTCAAAAGTTTCAGGACGGCGCAATAGAGTTTGCTCGCGCCGAACTCGGTAAGGACTTGATACGTCGCGACCGCGAAGGGGAGTTCAGCCGCGAAGATTGGGTCAAGTGCGCGGCATTTGGCATTCTGGGGATGCCGGTGCCCACGCAGTTCGGAGGCATGGGGCTCGGCATCACAGATGTGATCGCCGTAATGGAGGGCCTGGGGTACGGATCGACCGATCAGGGGCTGCTCTTTTCCATCAACGCTCACCTCTGGACCGCGACTCTTCCGATTTTGACTTACGGCAGCGAGGAACAGAAGCAACGTTATCTTCCGCGATTGTCCAACGGCGAATGGATCGCGGCGAACGCCGCATCGGAACCCGACGCTGGCTCCGACGTGTTCTCCATGCGCACGCGCGCTGAGCACAAAGGCAACTCTTACGTTCTCAATGGCGCGAAGACTTTCGTCACCAACGCCCAGATTTCTGACCTGATCATCGCATACGCGACCCTCGACCCTGCGCTTGGACCGATGGGCATCACCGCCTTCCTTGTCGACCGGCGGACCCCCGGCGTGATCATAAGCAAGAAGCTTGAGAAAATGGGACTACGGACCTCGCCTATGGGCGAGGTAATTTTCGAGAACTGTGAAGTGCCCGTCTCGAATCGCCTCGGCCGTGAGGGCCGCGGCGTCAATGTGTTCGAATCTTCCATGGAGTGGGAGCGAGGCTGTATCCTCGCAAACTATTTAGGCGTAATGCGCAGACAACTTGAGCGATCAATCAAGCACGTTCAGACTCGAAAGCAGTTCGGCAAGGCGATTGGGAAATTTCAGTCGGTTGCAAACCGAATCGTCAACATGAAAATCCGTCTCGATACCAGCCGTCCATTGGTTTATCGCATCGGCTGGCTCAAGGAACGCGGTCTCACGGCCATGCTCGAAGCCGCGGCCGCGAAATTGTACGTCTCCGAGTCTCTGATCGCCAACTGTCAGGACGCTATGCAAATCTTCGGAGGCTACGGCTACATGGTGGATCAACAAATCGAAAGGGAGCTGCGCGACGCGATGGGAAGCACGCTTTATTCTGGTACGTCGGAAATTCAGAGAAATCTTGTCGCAAGGTGCCTGGGCCTGTGAGCACAACCTCGCGATCTGCGAACGTATCGACTCTGTCGCCCGAAGCTTCTCCAGCTTCCGGCAACGCTGCGCAATCTGCCGCGCTGAAAGCTCGTGATACGCGGGAGGGTCACGCGACGACCCGCATCGGCGGCTTTCTGGCTCTCGCGGCTCAACTCGCGGCGCTACTTTTGGTTTTTCATTTGTACCACTTGGAAACGCCCGCTTTTATCTTGATGTCAGCGGCCGCCTTCGGAGCATTCCTCGTTCATTATTGGCTCCCTTTCCGATTCAAAGAGCTCTTCTGGGTGGGCGTCTCCATGGTAGGGGCGTTCTGGATCGTGGAACCGCGCGTAGCGGTGATGCTCATCGCCATCGGGCTGGCCTTCTTCCTCATTCTCCGCAGCCCGGTTCCCTTCTGGTCTCGGGTTGTCGCGGTGTCGGCGATCTTTGGGGTCCTTATCTATTCGTGCGCCACTGCGAGACTTCACATTCCGCTCGCTTTCTATCCCATATTCGGCGCGATCTTCATGTTCCGCATCATCGTCTACATCTATGATCTGGCGCACGCCAAGGAACCCGCGCGGCTGTTGCCCTTCCTGAGCTATTTTTATATATTGCCGAATTTCTACTTCGTTCTCTTCCCTGTTATCGACTTTCAGACCATGCGCACCACGTATTACCGTCGCGACATCCACGACACTGCGCAAGAAGGCATTCACTGGATGGCACGGGGAGCGGTGCAACTCATGCTCTACCGGCTGGTCGTCTATTTCAACGATCCCTATCTACCCGACCGCGTGAATAGTCTTGGCGCGGTAATCGCCACCGTCGTTCTCACGTTTCTTCTCTATTTGCATGTGTCGGGCACGTTCCATTTCATCGTCGGGATGCTTCATCTGTTCGGCTACGACCTTCCGGAAACGCACCGCCGCTGGCTCTTGGCTCACAGCTTTCTCGATTTCTGGCGCCGCATCAACATCTACTGGAAAGATTTTATGGTCAAGATTGTTTATTTCCCCGTCTATTTCAGATTGCGCAAGCGCGGCGAGCTCAATGCCCAGATTTCGGCGACCGTGTGCGTGTTCCTCGCAACTTGGATTCTGCATTCCTACCAACTTTTTTGGGTCGAAGGCCGATTCGAACTGACCTGGCCCGATACCATTTTCTGGGGAACTCTGGGAATACTGGTAATCGTCAACGTCCTCTATGACCACTGGCATCCCCACAGAAAAAAGAATTCCTCACTAAAGGCTCGCGCGATCAATGCCGCCCAGATCCTGGGCACGTTCGCGGTGATCACCACGCTCTGGTCGCTGTGGTCCACCGCAACAGTGAGCGGTTGGATCTATCTTGTAACTCACTGGGCTCAACATAGCTGACCCGGAGTCATCGACAAATGAACAAGACATTTTGGCGTGATGCGCTGCTGGCCGCGGTAGCGCTGGCCGCGCTAATCGCTCTCCAGCGTGGCGCTACCACTATCTATGAGCTGCCCCACGGCCGCTTTCCCGCAATGATGATTGAGGTGGCGGCGAGCCGCGCGATAACCTTCAATCCTGGTGTCCTTGGATATTACGAACGTGTCTTCAATGCACAAGCTAGGATCTCCAATCACCACGGCACCTGGATGGGCGGTGGTCGCGTCTTCGATCCTTATCGAATCTACAGCTTGAGACCGAACATCGAGAACATCGGCGATTGGAATTCGGTAAACATCCCCACCAACAACTTTGGACATGTCGGCCCTAATTGGTCCATTCAGAAGCCGCCCAACACGCGTCGAGTGGCATTGCTAGGCGATTCCATTACGGAAGGCTTTGCGGTTCCGACCAATCAGACTTATGGAGCCTTATTCGAAAACCGACTCAACGCGACCCACCCAGCCGGTCCTTCGGAACGATTCGAAATCATGAATTTTGCCGTCGCCGGCTACCGTCTCACGCAGGTTTTCGACGTAGCCGAAGAAGACGTCCCCCGTTTCGAGCCCGACGTTTATGTTCTCGGACTTACCGAGCTCTCGGTCTTCAGAGGTTGGGACTCCCATTTGGTTGACATGATTGCGCTCGGAATCGATCCGAAATATGCATTTCTGCGACATACGGTTGAGGTGGCGCGGACTTCCGCAAAGGATGACGACGCTACGCTTTATGCAAAGCTGGCTCCTTTCCGCATTGCCGTCGTGCGAGACGCCCTGCTGGAAATGAAATCGAACGCGGAGCGCCATCACGCGCAATTTGTGGTGCTGCTCGTGCCGTCCGTCGAAGACGCCGACGTGACAAAGAGACGACTAAAAGGAATCCCCGAGTTGTTGGCCTCACTGAATATTACGACGGTCAATTTGTTGGACACGTTCGATCAAGTGCCGGATGTCGTGCCGTTGCGCATCAGCCGGGAGGACGTTCATCCCAACGCAAAAGGCCAAGCCATGATCGCGGCCAACCTTTACGCTAAACTTCGCGCGCAGCCCGATGCCTGGGCGGATATCGTAGGCCCCGCGCCGGCCGCCGCTCAACAAGCGGCCTCGAAACATAATTCCTTCTGACCGTACAACAAATTGCTATCGAAGCGAGGAACCATGGAACTGGCCGACATCAAATCCGAAATTCACCAGTACATCCTCACCGAGTTCTTGCCCGGAGAAAAATCTTCAAACCTTCACGACGACACTCCGCTACGCACCAGCGGGATCGTGGATTCGACCGGCATGTTGCAATTGGTGGGATTCATTGAGGACCGGTTCGGCATCGAAGTCGACGCATACGAAGCCAACGTCGAGAATTTCGACCGCATCGAGGATATCGTTGCGTTCATCGCGAAGAAGCGTGCGGAGAAGAAATAGCTCTTCCCTGCTCCAAGGCGCGTGGTTCCATCCCGTCCCCCACGACGCCGGGATCGCGTCCCGGCTCGCACGGCTCGGAGCGGGCCATCACGCGAACTTTCCTTCTGACGTTCATTCTCTTGCGAACACTTAGATCGAATTCCTCGGATGACTAGAAAACTCTCGGCCGTCCTGATCGCGTCCGCGGCGATGGGTCTGGCATTTGTCGCTTGGTCGGCCTCGGCCGGCACCACCATTGTTGACTGGACGGACACGCATCAAGTGATCGACGGCTTCGGTGCATCCTGTGCCGATTTCTATCAGGCTCTGCCTTCGGATATGGCCGATTTCTTTTTCACCACTTCTGGAATCGGTCTGTCGCTTTTGCGGACACAGGTCGTTCCTAGCGCTGCGGATTGCAAATCATTCTTTGGACGCGAAGGCGGACTATGCCTGGATGACCAAAAGGGCGCCACCGTGCTCGTCGGCGAACTGGCCATAGCCAAACAGGCTGTTGCGCGAGGAGTTACCGTGTGGAGTTCACCTTGGAGCCCGCCCGCATCGATGAAAAGCAACCACTCATTCATCGATGGCGGATCGCTTTTGCCGGCCGATTATTCCGCCTGGGCGGCGTCGCTTGCGGATTACGTAAAAATGATGAAGTCGAACGGTGTTCCAATCTACGCTATCAGTGTGCAAAACGAACCTGATATCACCCAGAGCTACGGCTCGGCTACTTACACTGCGGACCAGTTGCGGGATTTCGTGCCATATTTATTTTTCGCTCTTCAGTCGGCCGGTGTCGGGTCCACCAAAATCATGATCGCGGAGTCCTCCCAGTGGGATTTTGATTTGACAACTTCCGCTATGGGAAATCCCGCCGCCGCCGCGAAAGTCGGTATTCTTGCCGCACATGGCTACGGTCAAAAACCGATTGCCTCGCCGGCGAGTTTCGGCAAACACATATGGCAAACCGAGGATAGCAGCCAGTCGCCTTTCTATGATGGCAGCATCGAAGACGGCCTCTTATGGGCTGTGAAGATCCACTCATATCTTACAATTGCGAACGTCAATGCATGGCATTGGTGGTTCTTGTCCGACGGACACAAATATGGCGACGGTACAGATAATTCAGCCTTAACCGATATTAAACTCAGATACCCCAAACGCGCCTATGTGACCGGACAATGGAGCAAGTTCGTTCGTCCGGGCTGGCTCCGGATCGGAGTGGAATATTACGTCGGCCCACTCTACGTCAGCGCCTTCAAGGATCCTGCGAACCAATCTTTCGCCATCGTCGCGATCAATTCCAGCCGCAAGACGATCTCACAGACGTTTTCGTTGAAAGGATTCTCGACAAACTCTGTGATTCCGTGGATCACCTCCGCGAAATTATCGCTCGCCGCTCAAGCTCCCGTGTCGGTGAGTGAAGCAAGATTCACTTACGACCTTCCCGCTTCGAGTGTAACCACCTTCGTCGGCTCGGCCGCCACAGCGCACTAATTCTCGGGAAGCCTTGACGCGAACCTTCGCCGTCGGCAGACACTGATACGCAAATAATTGCGGTCCATCCACGCAGCGCTGCTTTTGATTCGCGTTCGCAAATCATTCGATCGACATTAGCTTATGGTATTTGGGCTACACCACTTTGCGTACTAGGAGTTTCATCGCCTCAGTGAGAACTCAACATAGGACGTTCTACCTGCTGGTATGCATCGTGCTGTTTGTCGCTAGCATGGCCCGCTATTGGGTTCGCTACGATCCCAGCAGTTCGGTGCCCCGCGATCCGGAGTGTTCGCGCTTGGCGCACAGCCTGTTCGAGACCGGGAAGTTCCAGAATCCGTTTGTCGCCCTCGATACTGGACCGTCAGCGCACCTATCGCCCGTCTTTTCCGCTTTCATGGCATTGTGGATGAAAGCGTTCGGAGACAAGGCTGCGGGGATATACGCCATCGAATTGGCCGCTGCGCTGATTCTCTCGCTGCAATTGGCTCTTTTTCCGGTGTTCAGCGGAATCCTCGGAATGGGTGAGCTCAACGGCGTCATCGCATCCACAATCTGGATCATCGCCAAGCCGCGCCTTGTATATAGCTGGGAACCTTTGTATGTCGCACTCTTGCTGGCTGTCGCTTGCTGCTTTTACCGTCGTTATCTGGATAACGAGACGCAAGGACGCGCTACGTTGGCCTGGCCTTTGGGTTGCCTCATGGGGCTTTTGATCTTCACATGCCCGACCGTGGCGCCAATCTATATTGCGTGGCTGGGTTGGGAACTCTGGCGTCGGAAACTCGCTTTCTTCAAGCGGTCCTTTGTGGCGCTGGTCATTTTGCCGATCGCCATCATTGCCCCTTGGACCGTTCGGAACTATTTGGTGTTTCACTCTTTTGTCCCGATACGCGACAATTTTGGATTGGAGCTATCGGTATCAAACAATGATTGCGCGCGATTCGGGATCCAAGTAAATATGGCATCCGGATGCTTCGAAAAGCTTCACCCAAACCTCGACGTGGATGAAGCTGTGAAAGTTAAGGAACTTGGTGAGGTTAGGTACAATCGCTTGAAGTTGCACCAAGCCCTTCAGTGGATCGGCAGCCATCCGCGTAGATTTGCCAAACTGACCGTCATGAGGTTTGCCGCTTTCTGGATGCCCACCGAGACATTTACCATTCACTATGCCAGCGGCCGTCGTCTGGAGCGCGTCGCTATCTACCTGATGACTCTATTGAGCGTCCCCGGACTCATCATGCTTTATCGCCGCGACGTCCGGAGCTTTGCCATACTCGTTTCGTGTCTCGCCTTTTTTCCCTTAGTCTATTACGTCGTTCAGTTCGAATACCGGTATCGTTACCCAATCATGTGGGTGACCTTTCTTTTGGGTGCCGTTCCGATTACCGCCTGTGTACGAAAATTCTGGAACGCGCTCTCCGCGCGTATGTGGAGCGGCACAACGAACCATGTTTAATGGTCTAAATCAGCAGCAGTTCAAAAACGGGACCGCCAAACTCGGCGATCGCGGCGGAATCACAACTCATCAACCGTCATGAGCATCTTGAAGAGGTCCGCATCTCGTTGTTTAAGGTTCCTTAAGGGAACCTACCTTGCCATGGCCACGTCCGGCATGAACGCGAAATTGGCCAGTCGCGATGCGCAGCGTGGCAAGGACGGCCGTCAGTGGTTCACCGCGGACGAGGCGACAGCGGCGGACGCGCTGGCCACCATCATTGTTCCATCGGACGAAAAATCTCCCGGATTTGAAGACGTCGGTGTCCTTGATCCGCCGGGAATCGTTGCTCTCGATCGTCTCGTCGCTGCGTCCTGGTACAGTCAGTTTCTGTACTCCCGCGGCCTGTTCGCGCTCCACATCGTCGCGATCAAAAAGCACAAGCGTGGATTTGCTGAATTGTCGAAACTTGAACAAACCAGATTATTGGAGACCGCGCAACAAGTATACGAAAGCTGGAGTTCGCCGTCGGCGTTGAAGAGAGGGTTGCACAAGGTGCGATCCGTCGTCCAAGCAAGAAACGGCTGGTATTTCGTCGCGCAACTCTACCCTCAGATCCGGAACGATTGCATCCAGGTGTTTTACACCAGCCATGTTTGCTGGACGTGGCTCGGATACGACGGCCCTCCAATGGATGAGGGATATCCACATTTGACTCCGCGGCGATAGCTTCCCCGCCGACGACCCGCAACACTCTTACGGCTTTCAACGCTGAGTCTTCCGCCGCCGTTGACGGATGCGCATCGCAGATTCCAGGGACGCGCCATTCTGGCCCGCGCGCGACATGCACTCGATTTACTTTGTGAGGTAAACGTGGCTCGCCGTTCTGCACGACATCGTCAAATTCGTCGAATCGGTTTGCTCAGCCCATGTTCCGGAAACTTGGGAAATGCCGCCATCATGTCCGCCATGATCGCAAACATTCGCGAGCGTATTCCTGGCGTCGAAATTCTAGGCATCACTCTGAGCCCGGACGATACCCGCAGTCGCCATGGTATCCAGACGTTCCCGATCACCGGCGTTGCCCGCCCTTTCTATACTTTGTGCTCCACCCCAAATTCTGAATCTCAACCTCGAATAATCCCGAGGTTTCAGGGGCTTAAACGGTGGGCGAAGAAGATTCCCTTACTCGAAGCTTCCGTGAAAGCCATTCGGAGATACCGGCAGGAGTTTGTTCATATTAGGGCCTCAGCACGGGTGGTTCGAAATTTGGACCGTTTGATCATTCCGGGCGGCGGTCCAATGGACGAATTTTGGGGCGGACCTTGGGGACATCCTTGGAGCCTCTTCAAATGGGGCGTACTGGCTCGCGTATATGGAGTTCCGCTTCAGTTCGTTAGTATCGGACGAGGTGCCTTGGAATCGCGCCTCGGCCGCTTCTTCATGCGCGTTGCCTTGGGCATCGCGGAGTACCGGTCCTATCGCGACAATGAATCGAAAATAGTCGCGCAATCTCTACTCGATGCCCGGAACGACCTCGTCTATCCCGACTTGGCATTCAGTTATCCCTATCCAACCTTTCCGCCCCTTGTCCGCGATGCTTCGCCGCCCGACCGGCTCGTCGTCGGCGTCAGTCCTATCGACTACTGTGACCCCCGTGCGTGGCCCATCAAGGACGCGAAACGTTACGACGCATACGTCAGTACTCTCGCGCAAGTCGTGAAATGGATCCTCAATGAAGGTCACCAGGTTTTCTTTTTTTGGACAGACGGCCCCGACGTCGCGGCCATCGATGACATTCAGGCCATCGTCTCTGGCAATTCCACCGGCGCCAATTTAATTCCGGTTCTTGTCGGCCCCCCGCGGCAGAACACCGACGGCCTGTTGGAAGGAATTCGTCACGCGGATTTGATCATCGCCAGCAGACTCCATGGAGTAATTCTGTCGCATCTCAGCGGCATTCCGGTGCTGGCACTCTCGTATGACCCGAAGATTCGAACTCACATGGATGAAATTGGCTCGAAGGAATTCTGCTTGGAAGTTGACGACATGGATTCCCACGCGATCATTGAGCGTTTTGCTGCCCTGCGCGCGGCCCTGCGAAGAGAATCGGACCACATCCGCGCCGCTCGACTGCGCCTTCGCCGGGAACTTGACCCGCAATATGACCTTCTTCTGGGCGCGAAGCCTTCCAGTTCGACCTCGAGCGGCCTCCAGCAAGAGGAAACTCCCGCCGCCCCGCCTTCGTTCCAAATGATCTAGCACCCCACTATGAAATAAATGAGCCTGTTTTGCCCGCTGCTTTCCGGCGCTCGGAAAACGGCGCGTGCGTGCGCGCACATCTCGCTAGACTTGTACACGACTATTGCTCCAGACGGACGCTTTCAATTCACGCTCGGAAGCGAATTTATTTAAAGGTTGATATGCCGACCCCCAAAGACAACGTGGACGTTATCGTCATCGGATCCGGCGCAGGCGGTGGCGTTATTGCCAAAGAATTGGCGGAAGCAGGCTTGGAACTCATCGTTCTCGAAGCCGGACGACGCTTCGATCCACACAAGGACTATCCGACGAACACTATGGACTTCGAGGTGCGCGCCGGCGACGTGTTTTCACCCAAGGATCCTCGCCGCGATCTTTACACCTCCGGTGGCAGCCATCCCTTTTTGTACTTCCGCGTGAAAGGAGTTGGTGGCGCGACGCTTCACTACCACGCGATGTCCCCCAGGCTGCTCGAATCCGATTTTCGGGTTCGGTCGGAGGACGGCGTGGCCGACGACTGGCCTATTAGCTACGCCGACTTGGAGCCTTACTACACCAAGGTGGAGTACGAATTGGGCGTCTCCGGACCCGATGGCGAAGGCGCGAACCCTTTCGATCCCCCGCGCTCGCGTCCTTATCCGACCCCCGCACACGAATTCAATCATGCCAGCCGCGTCATGAAACGTGGCACAGACAAATTAGGATTGCACCTCGTTCGCGAGCCTCTCGCTATTCCTACCAAGGATTGGAACGGTCGGCCGGCCTGCATCAACGCTGGTACGTGCCGCATGGGTTGCAAGATCGCTGCAAAATCGAGCATCGACGTCACCTACATCCCCAAAGCGGAAAACACTGGAAAAGTACAGATTCGTACCGAATGCATGGCCCACAAAATCACCACTGGCCCTGACGGCAGAGCGCGAAGCGTTATCTACTTTGATCCTGACGGCCGCGAAATGGAAATCTTCGCGCGCGTAATCGTGGTCGCTGGGAATGCCGTTGAGACTCCGCGCCTGCTTCTCTTGAGCAGCTCGCCGCTGTTTCCGGACGGTCTCGCCAATTCCAGCGGATTGGTTGGCAAGCGTTTTACCGAGCATTTGTCCATGTTCGCCCACGGCGTATTTCCCGAGCGCTTGGACCCTTGGCGTGGCGTCCCCACCGGCGGAATAATTCACGATTTTTACGCTACAAATTCCCGCAATAATTTTGTGCGCGGATGGACAATTTCAGTGGAAAACGATGGCCAATGGCCTTTGACGACGGCTAGAAATGTGCCAGGCTGGGGAGCCGGCCACAAGGCGCGCGTCGAACAGCGTTTTGGTCACGTTATGGGCCTGGACACTTCCGGCGAACAATTGCCGGACGAACACAACCAGGTTCGGTTGGACCCTGCCGTGAAAGATATTTACGGATTACCGGTGCCGCTTCTCATCAACAATCACGGGCAGAACGATGTGGCGATGGGCCGCGCAATTTCCTCTACGCTCAGGAACATCCTTGAAGCCGCCGGCGCCGCCGAAATTCACGTCGGAGAGCTCATGTTCGGCGGCTCGTCGCACTATCTCGGCACCTGTCGAATGGGCCATGATCCCAGGACCTCGGTTGTGGATCCGTTGGGCCGGTCGCACGACGTGCCCAATCTTTTCGTCGGAGACGGCAGCGTTTTTGTTACCGTCGGAGCCGCGAATCCGGCCTTGACGATTTCCGCGTTGGCCAACAGAACGGCCGACGGGATTATTGAGTCTTTCAGGCGCGGCGATTTCCAGTAGTTTCCCGAAAGATTAAGAATTCAGATTCTCCTTGCAGTGCGCCATTCGATGAGGTTACTCGTTGGAATCCCAGCCTCTTGTTAGCGTCGTAACGCCCTTTTACAACACGGCGGCGTATCTCGCCGAGTGTATCGAAAGCGTGCTCCGCCAAACTTATGGCAATTGGGAGTACATCCTCGTCGATAACCAAAGCACTGATGGGTCAAGCGAAATCGCCGCCCACTTTGCCGCGCTTTTCCCGGACAAGATTCGAGTCATCCGTACGGAATCGTTTCTTTCTCAGGTACGAAATTACAATTTCGCTCTCACTTGCATCTCGCCGGATAGTAAGTACTGCAAGATGGTTCAGGCGGACGATTGGCTTTATCCGGATTGCCTTCGGAGCATGGTTGACGTCGCCGAGGCCCATTCGACCATCGCGATCGTCGCCGCCTACGAACTTGAAGGCGCCGAAGTCCGGCTGGACGGCCTGCCATATCCCAGCCCCAAAGTGGCGGGACTCCAAGTTGGCCGTCTCTATTTTCTCAACGGCACCTATCTCTTTGGTACTCCGACTTCCTTGTTGTTGCGTTCCGAACTGATCCGCTCGCGCGTGCCCTTCTACGATGAGAAGTTCGCACCCTTCGAGGACGGTCATTTATGCTTTCACTTGCTCAAGAAATGGGACCTCGGGTTTGTCCACCAGGTCTTGACCTTTTCGCGCCGTGATGACGAATCGATCCTCTCTCGTCTGCGCCCGTTTCACTTCGAGCCTTTCATACACTTCTCGATGCTGGTGGCGCACGGGAAAGACTACCTTTCACGGGAAGAATACGAACGCTGCTTCAAGCGCACCGGGCGAGAATACTTTTCCTATCTTGCTAAGTGCGCTTTCGCGCTGCACCGCGAGTCCCGCGAGTTCTGGGATTTCCACCGAAAAGCGCTTGCGACCGTTAATATCGATCTTCAATGGCGCCTTTTGGCCAAATGGATGCCTCGTGCCCTCCTCGAAAAGGCATGGGGTGCTTTTTGGAACAAGTGGGACAAGGATTCCTCGCCCGTAGCCCGCAAAGAGGATAAAAGTGTAAGCGCGGATCAATCGGCCAAGTCGGTTCACGCGGTACAAAATCGGCAGGCGAGATGAAGATTTCCGTTATTTTGTGCACTTTCAATCGTTGCCAGCCGCTTGAGGCTGTTCTGAACAGTCTCTCTGCGTCGATACTCCCCGCATCGGTCGATTGGGAAGTTTTGGTCGTTGACAACAATTCCACCGACAGAACCCGTGACGTCGTCGCGGAAATCTCTGGCAAATTCCCCGGGCGGTTTCGTTACCTGTTCGAGGCGCGCCCGGGCAAATCGTTTGCCCTCAACACCGGCACGAGGAACGCGCACGGCGATGTCTTCGCGTTTGTCGACGACGACGTGACTGTCGATACGACCTGGCTACAAAACTTGACTGCTGTCTTGCATGACGAAAAATGGGCCGGCACTGGCGGCCGAACCCTTCCCGCGCACGATTACGTGTCCCCACCCTGGATGTCTCTCGATATGGCGGGTGCGCTTTATGCTCATTTCGATCTAGGCGATGCGCCACGCACGCTTGACCGGCCGCCCTACGGCGCTAATATGGCGTTTCGGAAAACAATTTTTGAAAAATACGGCGGATTCCGCACTGACATGGGCCCTAGCCCGGATCGCGAGATACCTAGGCCGAACGAAGACACCGAATTCGGCCGCCGCCTGATGGCCGCTGGAGAACGCTTGCGCTACGAGCCCTCCGCTGTCGTTCGCCACCCCGTGCCGTTGGAGCGTCTCAATAAGGAATATTTCCTGACATGGTGGTTCGATTATGGACGGGCCATGAAGCGGGAAATCGGGGCGCGCCGCGATGTCTATTGGGGGATTCCGCGGCGCTACTTTAGCATGCTGAAGTACGGGCTTTTGCCGATACCTATGAACGCCGTGCGTTGGCTGTTCACCTTCAATCCGCAACGCAGATTCTGCCGCAAATGCTGGCTTTGGATGAGGGCAGGTGAGTTCGCGGAACTCTACCGAATTCGCTCCGTCTCCACAGAGTGACGGATAGCGCGTGCGCCCGCCGAATTTACCCGTTTTCGTTCGTTCCCCGCGGGAATAATACCGACTCATGAATGACCCCCTCGTTTCCGTCGTCTTGGTGATTTGCAATGTTGACCGCTTTCTCGTCGAGTCGATAGAAAGCGTTCTCGCGCAAACGCGCCCAAATTTTGAATTCATCATCGTGGACTTCGGATCGACCGACAACTCCAAAGTCATTGCCTCGAGCTATGCCCGGAAAGACAGCAGAATTAAATTTTACGAAATCCCGCATTGTGGTTTGGCGGCCGCGCGCAACGCTGGTTGCTTTCTCGCTCGGGGTAAATACATCGCCATTCAGGACGCCGACGACGTTTCCTTGCCACATCGCCTGGACGCCGGGATCGATTTCATGGAAGCGAATCCCGGCGTTGGCGTTGTTGGCGGTGCCGTCCAGTGGATTGACGCAGCCGGCCGGCCGCTCGAAACTTATTCGCACCCGCTTGAGAATAGCGAAATTCAAGCCGCGCTCCGTACCCGCTGTCCGTTGTGGCAACCGACTGTACTCATTCGCCGCGACGTTTTTAACATCGTCGAGGGATACCGTGCTGCTTTCAGTCCCGCGGAAGATTATGACCTCTGGATCAGAATCTCGGAGCGCTGGCAGCTCGCCAACCTCAAGGACGTCGTCTTGCAATACCGCATTCACCCGCAACAGGTGTCGATGCGAAAGCAGCGGGAACAGACCCTCGGCGTCCTTGCTGCAAGAGCTTCGGCGGAGTTGAGAAGAAATGGCCGGCCCGATCCGTTTGGCTCGGTTGAAGAAATCACACCCGCTCTATTGGACGGATTGGGCGTGTCGTACGCCATGCAGCAGAACGAAATCATCTCCGAATGCCGCCGATGGATTTGGCATCAGTGCATGGCTGGCGAGTACCCTGCCGCCCTCAGCGCGGCGACTGATCTTTTGCATTCCGATCTCGAGCTCGTTGAGAAATTGCAAATCGCCGATCTCTACCTCACGGTCGCTCGCCTCAATTGGCGGAAGAGAAAATTCGGGCACGCGGGCTTGGCCGCGATTCGCGCCATCCTCACCGCACCCCTTGTAGCCGGGCGTGCGCTAAATCCAGTTCTGCGCCGCCTTGGATTCGCGGTCTCACCCCGCACGAGCCACATCGCTGTAATCCTCTGAACCATTAAACGCTCCCGGCGCGTGCGCAACGGTGCGGATGAATCCGCCGCCGATCTAATTTTCTCGCCCCAGCAACCACCTACACTTGGTTCTCCAGACTGGCATCCTTCGTTGAAATCCCCTATGCATATCGTTCTAGCTCTGTGGAGAGCGCGGATCACTTGGTTTTGGCCAATTTGGGCCACCATCACCGTGGCGGCCGCGATCTGCGTCGCGCGGGTAGTGGGCTGCGCCGCATCCTCAGAGCATCCGAAGTCAGAACAGTCATTCGTCAGTCGAAACCGCCGCATCGTTTGGTCGCGCGGCGCCGTGACGGCATTGACGTTGTTGGGCGCTTTCCTGATATTTTACGCGGCGCTAACACTCAAATGGGAAGCCTTCACCTATTCTGACAATTCGATGTTCACTCTCAATACGCTCAGGGGCCACGACATTTCGCCCGAAATCTCGCGTGCAACTGGCCGTTTCTACCCTCTCGGCGAGCAGGAGTTCAATCTAGTTCGCCATCTCACCGCTACAGTTGCCGGCTACCACGCCCTTCCTATTATTGAGCTTCTGATCCTCGCCGGCGTTCTTTTGCTCCTTGACGATGAGTTGAGCATCACCCAGCGGACTGTCCTCACAATTATTGTTCTCGCAACTCCCGCTATCGTCATTAGTTTCACCGGCCTCATCTATGAAGAAAGAAACGTCCTCTTATGCCTTGCGCTCCTCGTTTTCTTTGTGAAGCGCTTTGATGAAACCCAGGTCACGGCATGGGCGGTAGCTGCGGCCGTCTGTGCCCAAATCATGATCTATTACAAGGAGACGGCCTTTCTGCTGCTTCTTGGCTTCGCGTTGGGACGCCTCGTGTTGCGCTGCGTCCGCCAGGATCAACCGGGTTTCGATTATCGTATGCTTCGCACGAAACAAAGCCGGCTCGACCTATGCCTCGCGTCTCAAGCCGTGTTGTTCCTGCTCTACTACATAACAATCATGTTTCCCCGCATGAGCATGCAGTACGCCGATCAGCAACGACTTCCCCTGCAAAGGGTCTTTCTTGCCTACATGAAGGTGGATATCCTGGCTTGGCTGTTTGTGGCATTCGTGCTGGCCAGATTCTATTTCATATTTCGACGTCGCGTATCCGCATCGCCCTTGTGGGATGGCCTGGCGCTCGGTGGCGCCGCTTGCTTCGCTTCCTATCTCGGTCTCCGCATGCAGTCCGCCTACTATATGGCGCCCGTGGACCTAATCGCCGTTCTGTACCTTGGTCGCCTTGCATTTCTGTCGCGTCGCAATACACATTCGCTGGTCGGCGCGATCGGATTGATCGTCGTCGCAATCGTCTTGCTTCAAGACGTCTCGCTCTCCACATTTCGCATGTATGAACGAAAGAATGTCGTCCACGAAAAGGCCGAAATAGCGAGCGCCATTAAGATGAGTTTCCACAGCGGCACCGGGAATCCACAAAGGATCTTCTTTCCATTCGCGAGCCCGTACCGCGTGATGGAGTTCGCTTCTTACCTCAGCTACTTGGGTCTTCCCGTCGAAGGCTCGCTCGCCGAAACTCCCGCATCGGGCAAGGTCGTTCTAGTCGATCGGGCTTCGCAGAAAGATGGTCTGTGCGTGGAATATCAAAAATTCGTCTGTCACGCCGGTGCTGCGCCTGAACCGGGTGATCTTGTGGTAATTCTTCCGGATGATGACGCGTCGCTCGCCGAGCTTGCTCTTTTTCGGCACCCGGGCAATTTGCTATTTTCTTTTGAACCTCGTCCCACTATTCCGCAATGGCTGAATCCATACTTCCGCCGTCTTCATGTCGTTTCGTACGCATTCCCGCAGAAGCCGCTTCCAGACCGCTGGCTTAATGCGTCCGTGACCACCTGGAACTAGAATAGCGACGACGCCGGCGCCCGTTTCCTCCGGTACGTGACAATGAATATTACCGTCATCCTATGCAGCTACAATCGTTGCCAAAGCTTGGCCAAAGCGCTTGACAGCGTGGCGGCGATGACCGTCCCGGCGTCCATTGATTGGGAAGTTCTTGTCGTCGACAACAATTCCACCGACAAAACGCGAGAGACCGTCGAAGAATTTCGCCGCCAGCACCCGCAACGTTTCCGATACCTTTTTGTCGCGGAACCAGGAAAATCGCATGCGTTGAATGCCGGCATCCGGGAGGCGCACGGCGATATCCTGGTCTTTACTGACGACGACGTGACTGTGCAGCCTGCCTGGCTGCACAACCTTACATCTCCGTTGCAAGATCTCGGATTGTCCGGCGCAGGTGGCCGAACGCTTCCGGAACAGGCCGCCTCCATGCCCAGGTGGCTTTCGACTGACGTTCGCGCGGTTTGGGCGCCACTTGCGGTGTTTGATCTGGGCTCAATTGGCTGCGAGATCTCCCAGACTCCGTACGGCAATAACATGGCATTCCGGCGGCAGATGTTCGACAAGCACGGCGGTTTCCGAACTGACTTAGGTCCGCGGCCTGGCAACGACATTAGAAGTGAAGATACCGAGTTTGGCCAACGACTCCTTCGCGCTGGGGAGCGGCTCTGGTACGAACCGTCCGCCGTTGTCTACCATGCCGTGCCGGCCAGCCGGCTTCGGAAAGCGTATTTTCAAAAATGGTGGTTCGCCAAAGGCCGCGCGGACGTTCGCGAATCTGGAGTGGCGCCCAGTACCAAGTGGCGCGCATTCGGTATCCCCTTGGTTTTGTTCCGCAGACTTACGCTGTGGGTGCTACTTTGGATGTTTGACGTCAACCCGCCGAGGCGCTTTTCAAGCAAGACTAAAGTTTACTGGTTGGCTGGATTGATCGTGGAATCCTTCCGTCAGTCGCGTGTGTGAAGCACTTTCGCATGCGCCCGGTGCGTCCCACATTTGATTTAGGGCTCCGGCTCACGCACGGTGCCGCTGGCACTCCGGCGACTTCGGCGACAGCCTAGATTTCTTGGGCTTGCTTGGTGTTCGAGGGAACATTCTCGAGCGCTCCAGGCCACGTGAATTCTCGATTTAGTCCGTAGCTGACGGAGGCGCCGACCAGAATTGCTATGAACTGACAACCGAGAACAATTCCGAGGCCGCCTGGATGGAAATGAGCCACCGGCAAACGCGCGGCGAAACGAACCAACCCAACGTATGACACGGTCGAAAGACAGATACCTATTGCGGACATGAGTGCGAACGAAAGGAATCCACGAACCATCCGCAATCCTCGATGTTGCCGGTCAGAGAAAGTCCACACGTTGTGAAGAACAAAGTTTCCTACTGTCGATACGATGTTTGCCACTGCGGCGGGAATCCAGCCTCGCTGCAAAAAAACCGTGACGAAGAGCGCCATGGTGCCCAAATTGATCACAATTCCTGCGCATCCAACGATCCCGTACTTGATCACACGGGCATTGCGCAGAATTTGGCGTCTAAGCCAGGCGGAGGGGTTCTCGGGGTTGTCTCGGTTCAATTTCACCTGTGATCTCGCAAACTAGGTCAGAAGTAACCACGCAACTCCTCGACCAAAAGCTTAAACGAGTGACAGTCGCGCGACCAAAAGCGTAATCTCTGTAGGCGACTGATTACAAGCCACATATCGGATCAGCGCTTCGACCTTCGCCAGCAACGAAACATCAGACCGGAAGCTACGTCCAGCAACCAGCAAGATGTGCCAACGCTCGTTCCTTAAGGAGCAATTGGTTCCCCCGGGCCCACAGCAGATGGTCAAGTGCCTTAGTCAAGGTACGTCCCGCTCAGAAGCGAGCGAAAGACTGATCGCTCCCCGATTCGTTCCGCAGCTCACTTAAGCAGTTTCGACCGAACATCACAATAGAAATTTCCGCCGGGCCGCGCTCGTATCTCCCCGGACGATCAGTGGCATAATGGCGGCGTCGCGAAAATATCTTACGCACCGCACCCTGAATGAATCCTGGAAGCCAGACTGGACTGCTCACCAATCCCCGCGCGTTGCTCGCCGACCTGCGCCGCCGCGCGCCGCGTATGGTGCGCACGCTCGCCCGCCTCGTCCGCGCCGAATCCCCCAGCACGAATAAGCCGGCGCTAGACGCTATTGCGCGAATTGTAGCCGCCGAGTGGCGCCGTCGCGGCGCGAGTGTGCGCCTGCTGCGCCAATCTTCCGCCGGCGATCAGGTGCGCGTCGAGTGGCGTCCTGCAGGTTCGCGCGGCAAAGCTCCGATACTTATTCTCGGACATCTCGACACCGTGTATGAAATTGGGACGCTGAAGAAAACGCCGTTCCGGATTCGCGCGGGCCGCGCTTACGGCCCCGGCACGTTTGACATGAAAAGCGGCTTGGTCATCGCGCTTTTCGCCGTCGAAGCGTTGCGCGCGTTGAAGTTGCGACCACGCCGGCCGATCGTTTTCCTTTGGACGTCCGACGAAGAAATCGGCAGCCGCGCATCGCGTGCCACGATTGAACGCGAGGCGCGCGCGAGTTGCGCGGTGCTGGTACTCGAGCCGGCCGGCGGCACGCGCGGCGACTTGAAGACCGAGCGAAAAGGCGTCGGCGAATTGACGCTGGAAGTCACCGGGCGTTCCGCGCACGCAGGCCTCGATCCCGAAAGCGGCGTCAACGCCATTCTTGAATTGTCTCTGCAGCTCGCGCGGTTGCGGCGACTGAATCAGCCGAGGCGCGGCGTCACCGTGAGCGCGGGCGTGATCAACGGAGGGACGCGATCCAATGTGATTCCGGATCGCGCGA